>CAZSNA010000018.1:0-45565 GCA_964607825.1 uncultured Fibrobacteraceae bacterium
ACCTTCACCCTGCCCGGACACGCCTGGTGGGAGAACTTCTACGTGCACCTGAAGGTGGGCCTGATCTATCACGGAGCCCAGCACGGCAACGAACAGGCCGGCGCCATGCTGGTCGCCCGCCTCGCCGATCACCTGCTCAGGAACTACGAATCGGATCCGGAGATACGATCGCTGGTGGACAACGTCGAGTGGTACCTGCTGCCGGTCATGAATCCCGACGGGTACGAGACGTATCTGCGGCGCAACGCCAACGGGATCGACCTGAACCGCAACTGGGGCGGCCCCGGGAGCGGGCCCTCGGCCTTCTCCGAGCCTGAGACCGCGGCGCTTCGCGACTTCCTCCTGGCCCACCCGAACGTGCGGCTGCACCTGGACCTGCACGGCTACGACACCTGGCTCGGCTGGCCCTGGGCCCACAGCTTCGATCTCCCGCCGCATTACGACGCGTTCCGCGCCGTGGGCGATACGGTCCAGGCCCTCATCGTCGCGGCCGGCGGCGGCGCGTACGCCGTCGGCTCCATCTCCGAACTGTATTACACGGTCAGCGGCAGCTCCGTGGACTACGGCTACGGCGATCTCGGCGTGTGGACCTTCGCGCTCGAGATGGAGGACGCCGCCATACCCGGCATCTACGATCGTTACGTCTCGTCCCTGACCTACCTCGCGACCTGGGTCGGCGACTGCAACGACAACGGCGTGCCCGACTACGAGGAGATCGCCGCCGGCGACGCGACGGACGTCAACCACAACGGCATCCCCGACGCGTGCGACATCGCGACCGGCCATCTGGTCGACGCGGCGGATGGACCCGCGGCCCGGCTGTCGCTGCGCGGGTTCCATCCCAACCCGTTCAATCATCGGACGGTCCTGGGCTTCGATCTGCCGGCGGCGGCGACGACCACCCTGAGGATCTACGACGTCCAGGGTTCGCTGGTGCGCGTGCTGATCGACGGCGAGCTGCCCCGGGGCGCTCACGAGGCGAGCTGGGACGGGCGGGACGCCGCGGGCCGCGTCGCCGCCTCGGGCAGCTACTTCGCCCGGCTGAGCGCCGGGGGGGAGGCGGCGACGGTGCGGGTGAGTCTGGTCAAGTGAGCGCTAGTTGAGCACCCGGTCCAGCGCGTATTCCAGGCTGATGCCGTAGCTCCATTGCCAGCCGTGCCTCAGCATCGACTCGTCCCGGATCCTCATGCTGCTGTAATCGAGCATGGCCGTCGTCACCAGGGCCAGGGAGTCCTCGATGTAGATGCGGAATTCGGGCTCCAGGCGGACGAAATGGTCCTGGCGATTCGCCCACTCATCCGGCAGGTAGCGGTCGTTGTCGTATGAGAGCGACGTCCGCAGGTCGTATCGATCCGCGATCATCCACAGGTGTCCCAGGCGCAGCAGGAGCCTGGCGTGTTCCCGACCCCCGTCGCCATAGTCGAACCTGCGGTAAGTGGCGTAGGCTTCGGCCGACAGCTGCTGGGTCAGGGAGAGGTTGTGGGCCCAGCTGGCGAAGACGCCGATGTCGTACGTATCGCTCCCGGGCGAGACCCTGTAGCTCGTGACCAGGCCGAACTCGCGTCCCTGTTCGCGTGTTCCAAGCGTCTCGACCATCACGTCCCGGAGGTAGAGGACCTCGTAGGGCGTCAACGGCTCCTGTCCATCGAGAATCGGCCCGAGCAGGTCGCGCCAGAAGTTCTTTTCCGAACGATCGAAGACGGTCCGGTATACCCCCTCCTGGGCGAGGACGGCTGCGACCCGGCGGATCTGCGATCCGGTCATTTCCGGACGGCCCAGGGCGTGCAGACGTTCGCTGATCCGCTGCGCCCGTATGATGGGGGTCACGTCGCGGACCCGGCCGATCCCGGCCGTGGCCTCGGCGCTGCACATGTAGTAGCGATAGCCGTCGTCGTGGCCGGGGAGACTGGACTTGTCGAACTCGTCGACGTCCTCGTGGTAGCTGTGGGTCGATGAGATCGATACTCCTCCCCAGGCCCCTCCCGGCGACAGGAAGCGTCGGATGCCGGCGGCAAGGCTGGCGGTACCGTCCAGGGCGTGTCCCGTCGAAGATCTTGAACCATACTCGCTGTTGTATCTCGAGTAGTGTCCGTATCCCGCGATCGCCAGATCGCGCTCATCCGTCTCGGACATCCGCCGCCATGTGAAGTGGGAGGAGAGAAACGTACTGAACCGGTTGCCGATCTCTCTCTCACCGCTGTTATCCCTGTCCCGACCGCTCCCCTGCAGGCTGCCGTTGACGGTACAGATCCGATAGCTCCACGTCGGCAACCTGTACTCCAGCAGCGCCTCGACATCATCCGGCTCGGCGAAGCCGATCGAGGACTGGGCGGAGGCGGGTCGGATCATGAAACCGGTGAGGAGCAGCAAGGGCAGGATGAGCGGGAGGCAGGCCTTAGCGTTCGAGATCATATGGGAGCCCTCTCATGATAGGAGCGTGGGGTGCCGATAAGTGTGAATCATCCTCCTCGCCATGAGTTCCATCCTACTCCATACACCCCCGACCCGTCTGCCGAATCCGCCCCCACTTCCGGGTTGATCTGCCTCCCGATGAGGTTATTCTGGACGCGTTCGGTACGTATTCCAGGAATCGCCGCGGCCGCCTCCGACACACGGACGACGGCGGACGGTGAGAGCAACGCATGAAAAGAGAGGTCTACCGATGAACGTCGATCAGCATCTGAAGGTCGCCAAGTGGCACATCGAGCAGGCGCGTCTCCACGCGACCGTGGAAGACGGCTACAGCTGCGGCTGCCCGCTGACGGACGAATACAAGAACATCATCGAGCAGGTCGAGTCCGGTAACATCAAGGACGACGACAAGGACTAGAGCGATCGACGAGACGACCCCGAGACGGAGCCCCGCGCCGGGGCTCCGGTTCCCCGTCAGCGGTTCCCCGCTCCGAAGGACGCCTCCCATGGGAACGATGCGTGTCGCGACCCTGCAGCCGGTTTGCGTCCCGCGGCGAGCGATCCTGAACATCCGGGTGTGATATACTCGCTTCGCCGCGACTGCGGACCGGCCCCTCGACCGGCCGGCGCCGCCGTTCATATGACCGAAGGAGGCCCACGCATGCTCAAGGCGCTCTCGATACCGGTGATCCTCCTGGCCCTTCTCGCCCCCCTCACCGAAGCCCGAGCCGAGACCCTGACCGCCACCCTGGCGGCCGGTCCCTACCGGATCGTGGACGGTCCGGACGGACAGCGTATCGAGATGGACGGCTTCGGGCAGCTCTGCGAGCCCGGCAAGCCGCTGCTGCCCCAGCGCCGGTTCATGCTCGCGCTGCCGCCCGGCGCCGTCGTCCGGGGGGTCGAGGTGGTCGGCCTGGATCCGACGCCGCTGCCGGGGGCGTACCGCCTGGCGATCGCGGAGCCCGTACGCCCGTTGACCGACGTGGACGGGGGTGTCCGGTCGGCCGCGGCCATGGCCCAGTGGCGCTCGAACGCCGAGGCGCTGGCCGGGTCCGACGCCCTGTACCCGTCCCGCGCCGGCGTTCTCGCCGGGTCCGGCGGCCTGCGCAAGTACGCCTACGCGGCCGTCTCCTTCCGCCCGTTCGCCTACCGGCCGTCCGACGGCGCGCTGGTGCATTTCCCGACCGCCCGCGTGACCGTCGACTACGCCCTCCCGGCGCCCGGTTCGCCGGAAGCCGAGGCCGTCGAGCTCGCCGCGTTCGACACGGCGGCGGACGATCGCGCGCGGCGCCTGTTCACCAACTTCGACCGCATCCGGCACGAGTATCTCCCGGCGTCGGACGCCGCGCCGCCGAAGGCCGACATCAGCGACTACGTCATCATCGTGCCCGAGTCGCTGGTCGACGTGGTGTTCGCCACCGGCTTCATCGACTGGAAGGAGAGCCTCGGACACGAGGTCCTGACGGTGATGATCTCCGGCGCCAAGCTCGGCGGACGTGACGGCGGCGACCTGCAGGAGTCCATCCGGAACTGGCTGCGGGACAACTACCTGACCCGGGGCATCGAATACGTGCTGCTGATCGGCGACCACCCCCAGGTGCCCATGCGCTACTGCTACCCCGATCCGGACGACCACTCGAACCAGGCCGGCACGCCCAACGCCTGGAGCGGCGAGGTGCCCACGGACCATTACTACGCCGACCTCTCGCAGCCGGACGCCGCGTCCTGGGATCTGGACGGCGACGGGTACTACGGCGAGTGGGGCCAGGACGCCCCCGACCTGCTGGCCGACGTCCGGGTCGGCCGCATCCCGACCAGCGATCCCACGCGGATCGCGTACACCCTGGACAAGCTGGTCGCCTACGAACAGGACACCGGCGCCTGGAAGCGGTGCGCCCTCCACGCAGGGGCGATCGCCTTCTTCGAGAACCAGAACCACATGGGCTACGAGTTCATGGACCTGGCCACCTGCATCGCCCAGGTCGAGGACGACTTCATGGACGACTGGACCGTCAGCCGCTACAGCGAGCAGGGCGGACTGGTCGTCTCGCCGTATCCCTGGGCGCCCCTGACGGCGACCGTCGTCGCGGACGACTGGCGGACCGGCCGGTACGGCCTGGTGAACTGGGGCGGGCACGGCTGGTCCAACGGGGCGAACGGCATGGTCTGGTCCTGGGACGACGGCGACGGCGTCCCCGAATCGCAGGATCCCCAGGAGATCATCTTCTACGAGTTCGTCAGCCTCACCTCGCAGCTGGACGACGACCACCCGTCCATCGTCTTCGCCCTGTCCTGCCTGGTCGGCTATCCCGAGCCCAACGCCTGGGGCAACCTGGGCGAGGACATCCTCACCGACCCCGGCCTCGGCGCCGCCGTCGGCATCCTGTCCGGCAGCCGGGTGGTGTGGGTCAGCCAGGGCGGCGGGGAGCACTTCTGCTACGAGTTCAATCACCATCTGATCGGGGATCCGGGCGGACCGAAGAAGCTGGGCGACGCCGTGTTCGACGCCAAGTGGGACACCTACCTGTGGAACGACCACACCCACTACGCCGAGTACTGGAACACCTACTGCTACAACCTCTACGGCGATCCGGCCATGGCCCGCGAGGGGGCGACGCCGGTCGTCGCCGCCGACGAGCTCCCGGCTTCCGCGGGACGGCTCGCGCAGAACGTGCCGAACCCGTTCAACCCCGCCACGACCATCCGCTACGAGCTGCCGGAGCCCGGTCGGGTGGCGTTGCGGATCTACGACCTCTCCGGACGCCTCGTACGCGTGCTGAAGGACGCCGAGCACGAGACGGCGGGCCGACACGAGGCGATCTGGCGCGGGCTGGACGATGCGGGCCGCGCCGTTCCCTCCGGGACCTACGTCTGCAGGCTCTCCGTCGGGGGGCACGACGAGGCGATGAGGATGGTGCTGGTGAGGTAGAGCCGCGCGGTTCATCCGGCGCCGCCGGCCGGGATTCCGCCGCGTACAAGGAGGATCCATGACCCGATTCGTCGCCGCGCTTCTCACGGCGCTCCTGACGGCCGGCGCTTCCCTCGCCGACCCGCCCCACGTCCACAACCCCGACCGGCCACGCGACGGCGTCCGGACACTCGAACTCCAGGAGCGCTGGCAACGCGGCTCCGAGGAGGACGACCTGTTCTTCGGCGCCATCCGCAACGTGCAGCGGGGGCCGGACGGCAACCTCTACGTCCTGGACACGCAGAAGTCCGAGGTCGCGGTCTTCGACCCCGACGGCGGGCTGCTGCGCTACCTGAGCCGCGAGGGGGAGGGGCCCGGCGAGAGCCGGCGGCCCGAGGACATCGTCTTCCTGTCGGACGACATCCTGGGCATCGCCCAGTACTTCAACGGGCGGATCGTGATGGTCGACCTGCAGGGCGTCCCGAGCGGCACGCTCATGCCGCCCGGCTTCGATCCCCTGGAGGGCGGCGCCATGTCGAGCATCCGGCGGGCGCGCCATCGCGGCGGCTCTTTCGTGATCAACGGGGCGCGCATCGCGCCCGGCGAGACCGGCAACACCCGCACCCAGTACCTTGTGCGCTGCGATGCGGAGGCCAGGCCGCAGGTCACCTACCTGGAGCGCACGGCGCCCATGAACCTCATGCGCGACGGCTGGATCGAGAAGGTGAACTACTTCCCCTCGCACGAACGCTGGGACATCGACGGCCAGGGCCGCGTGCTGGCGGCCGCCGAACGCAACGACTACCTGATCACCGTGTTCGCCCCGGACGGGTCCGTCGTCGGCACCTTCGGGCGCGACCACGAGCCCCGGCGCCGCACCGAGGCCGAGAAGCAGGAGATCCGCGATTCGCTGACCGTGATCCGCGACGGCGAGCGCATCGTGGTGGACGTGGAGGTCGAGGACCACGCGCCGGCGATCGAGGCCCTGTACTGCCGTCCCGACGGCGAGATCTGGGTGCTGCCGTCCACCGGAACGCACGACCGGCCCGAAGGCGTCATGATGACCTTCGACGTCTTCTCGCCCGAGTACGTCTTCGTGCGTCGGGTGGAGGTGGCGTGTCCGGGGGATCCGGACGAGGATGCGCTCTTCCTGCTGGACGCCGACACGGTCGCGCTGGTCCGCGGCGCGGTGCAGGCCCGCCGCAACACCTTCGGCGGCAGCCGCGGCGAGGAGAAGGAGATCGCCGTCCACGACCTGGTGATCTACGGGATGTAGCCGGCGCGCGGGCCTACTTCACCAACGTCAGGGATCGGGACTCCACCACGTCACCGGCCCGCAGCACGCATAGATACGCGCCCGACGCGACCGGCATCCCGCGCGCATCCCGCCCGTTCCATCTCGCCGTGTGCTCGCCGGCGTCCAGCGAGCCGTCGACCAGCGTCCGCACCCTCCGCCCGCTCAGATCGAAGACCGTCAACTCGACCGCGACGTCGCGATCGAGCACGAAACGCAGCTCGGTGCTCGGGTTGAACGGGTTCGGCCGCGGCGCCAGGAGCCGCGCCGCCGGCCGGAACACCGGCGGGCCGTCGCCCTCGTGGACGGCCGTCGAGGCGCCCTCGGGCACGAAGAGGAACCCGTCGAGGATCACCTCCTGGTCCGTGGCCGGCGGGCCGTTGAACTGCCACAGGTTGATGTGCACCCGCGGCTGTTCGGGGCGCGGGATGTGCGGCCCCGTGTAGGTCCACTCGTGGACCAGGGTCTCGGGCGACTCGTCGTGGGGTCCGCCGCGCCAGGCGCGGCATTCCACGCGGTCGGCCAGCCAGCGGAAGGCGTGGCTGGTGAGCTCGTCCGGCTCGAAGGTCATGGCGTAACGGCTCATGTTGCCCGGCCGGTCCCAGGGCTGGGCCACGAACTGGCCCAGGTCGTTGCCCGGATTCCCCCAGCGGCTGTACTCGATGTCGAACTCGTTGTACGGGTTCCACCAGAGATAGGCCGTGCTGTAGCACTCGGCGTACTGCCAGATGAACAGGCCGAGCACGTCGTGGGGGTCCAGCAGGTCGAGGTCGCCGTAGGTGGTGAAGATGTAGTCGCCGTAGCCGAGGGCCTCGCTCAGGACGACCTCGGTGCTGTACCAGATGCCGCCGCGGTTGCGGATCGTCATGTGCAGGCGGTCCTGCGCGTCGACCCAGACGCTCTCCTCGGAGTCGCTGAAGTGGCTCGGCCCGGGACCGTAGTAGCCCGGCCCCTTCACGCGCCACTCGTGGCCGGCGAAGTCGAGGGTCGTGCCGCTGGAGAAGTCGTACCACTGCACGTCGTCGATGGTCGGGTACCAGGTGGTGTGGAAGGTGGCCTGGTCGAAGATCGCGTCGGAGGAGGTGTCGGTCGGCCCCTGCAGCACGCCGAGCAGGAGCCGCGTGGCGACCGTTCCGACCGGGGCCTGGTCGCTGGTGACGGTGAAGGTCAGCCAGGTATCCGAAGGGGAGGCGGCGTTCGCCGCGACGTGGGACTCGTAGCTGATCATCTCGCCCGCGGCGTCGTGCCACTCGATGTTCACCAGCGCGGCGCAGGTTCCGGTCAGGGGGCGGGACGAGGGGTTCATGACCCGGACCGTCACGTCCCACGACTCGTAGGGCTGGCAATCCTGCTGCTGCCAGAAGCCCGACACGTCCCAGGCGCCGCTGTTCGGTCCGCGGCACAGCGCGGCGGCCGAGCCGTGCGCGGCCTCGTCGGAGACGCCCACGACGCCGAACTGGTTCCAGCCCGCGAAGGCGGGACCGCCGGAGCCCTCGAGCTCGAAGCTCGGGTTGGCCAGGATGCACTGGGCGCGGGCCGGGGCGCCCGCCAGGGATGCGAGGGCGGCCAGGCCGGCCGTCAGGATCAGGACGAATCGAAGCATCACGAGCTTCCGGTTGAAGAACGACCTCTCGACCGACCGGGATGGTCGGCGCAACACCCGATTATACCACATCCCCAAGATCCCGGTCGCGGCGCGCGGCCCCCGGATCGCCCGTGTCGCCTCTCGACGCCGCGGCCGACATCCCCTAAGCTCGCGCCATGGCCATGCCCCTGGAAAAACAGAAGCCCCGCGATCCGCTGCGCGCCCGCCTCCACGAGATCATCTTCGAGGCCGACACCGCCGCGGGCCGCTTCTTCGACCTGGCGCTGATCTGGTGCATCCTGCTCAGCGTGGCCGCGGTCATGCTCGACAGCGTCGCAGCGGTGCGCGCCCGCTACGGCACCGCGCTGATGATCGTCGAGTGGGTCTTCACCGTGCTGTTCACCGTGGAGTACCTGCTGCGGCTGTGGTGCATCGGCAAGCCGCTGCGCTACGCCCGGAGCTTCTTCGGGGTGGTCGACCTGCTGGCCGTCCTGCCGACCTATCTCAGCCTGGTCCTGCCGGTCAGCCGCTACCTGCTGGTGATCCGCATGCTGCGGGTGCTGCGCATCTTCCGCGTGCTGAAGCTGGTGCAGTACATGGACGAGGCGCAGCTGATGATCCGGGCCCTGCGCGCCGCCGGCCGCAAGATCATCGTCTTCTTCGCCACGGTGCTGACCCTGGTGGTGATCTTCGGTTCGGTGATGTACATCATCGAGGGGGAGCCCAACGGCTTCACCAGCATCCCGCGCAGCGTCTACTGGGCGGTCGTCACCATGACCACCGTCGGCTACGGCGACATCTCGCCGCAGACGGCCGTCGGCCAGACCATCGCGGCGGTGATCATGCTGATCGGCTTCACGATCATCGCCGTGCCCACGGGCATCGTGGCCTCGGAGATGGCCCGGGCCAGCCGCGGCATGACCAACACCCAGGTGTGCCCGGAATGCGCGGTCGAGGGACACGCCGACGACGCGCTGCACTGCAAGGCGTGCGGGGCGCCGCTCTGACCCGACATCCAGGAGGGCCCCCATGGGCTTGTCGCGTTTCCCGGTTCCGGTGGTGGTCTGCGCCCTGATCCTCTCCGGTTGCGCCGGGACGGATGTGACGATCGTCCAGACCGGCAAGGGCGGCGATCGGCTCCGGAGCATCGCCCCGCTCGGCGAGGACGCGGTCCCCGGCTTCACGCTCGTCGTCGATACGGCGAATCCCCGCCAGGTCATCGAGGGCTTCGGGGCCTCCTTCACCGAATCCGCGGCCTGGAACCTGGCCTGTCTGCCCGAGGCCGACCGGCGCGAGGTGCTGGCGAAGCTCTTCGATCCCGTCGCCGGCGCGGGATTCACGCTCATGCGGACGCACATCAACTCCTGCGACTACTCGCTGCGCCACTACACCTACGTCGAACCGGGCGACCTGGCGCTGGCCACGTTCGACATCGCCGAGGACCGGGCGGGCTTCACCGGCCGGGAGAACGACCAGGTGGCGGGCGTCGCGATGGCGGATCCCGGCTTCGATCTGATTCCGATGATCGAGGCGGCCCGCGAGGTCGCTGGCGCCGACTTCCGCATCCTCGCCTCGCCCTGGAGCCCGCCCTCCTGGATGAAGACGGGCGAGCACGCCGAGATGACCGGCGGGCATCTGCGGCGGGACGTCGGCGAGGACGGGCGACGGATCCACTACGACGCCTGGGCCCGTTACCTCGTGGCCTATGTCGAGGCCTACCGCGAGGCGGGCGTGGAGATCTGGGCCCTGACCCCGCAAAACGAGCCGGGCCATGCCGAGCACGCTAGGTGGGACACGTGCTTCTGGAGCCCGGAGTGGCAGCGCGAGTTCGTCGCCGAGTACCTGGGCCCGGCGCTGGCCGCGGCCGATCTGCTGGATCCGGAGGATCTCGCCGCCGGCGTCCGGCTCTACGTCTTCGATCACAACAAGGCCGACGCGTTGGCGTCGGTGCCCGTCATCCTCGGCGATCCCGCGGCGAACCGGTACGCGTACGGCATCGCCATCCACTGGTACGCCATCAACCTCGGGGGGGAGCAGAATTTCCGCGGCGACGTCCTGGACGAACTCGTACGCCGCTATCCGGACAAGCCGATACTCCACACCGAGTCCAGCATCGACATCCATCCCGACGATCCGATCGGTCAGTACTGGGATCCCATGAACCGCGACTGGACCGGCGGCCGTTTCACGCCCTTCTCGCAGTACGCCGTGGACGTCATCACCGACCTGAACCACGGGGCCACCGGGTACATCGAGTGGAACATGGTGCTCAGCGATCGGGGCGGGCCGAATCCGTACGACAACTTCAACAGCGCGCCGGTCCTGGTCGACCCCGTCGGGAGGTCGGTGATCTACACGCCGCTCTACCATCTGTTGGGCCACTTCAGCCGGTACGTGCGTCCGGGGGCGGTCCGACTGGAGCTGGAGGGGGAGTTGCCCGCGGGCGTGCACGCCACGGCCGCCCTGAATCCCGACGGATCTGTCGCCGTGGTGGTCTTCAACGACAGCGACGAGACGCTGGGGTTCGGCGTGGAGCTCGATGGGGAGATGGTGGTCAGCGCGATCTCGCCCGACGCCATCCAGACGCTCGTCCTGGAGTGATCTCTAGGGGAAGGCCGCTACGCCCGAGCGCTACCTGACGACGACCACCCGCCGCGTCGTCACCGCGGCGCCGGTCTCCAACCGACAGAAATACACCCCGGCCGCCGCGTGCCGCCCGGCGTCATCCCGTCCGTCCCAGCGCGTCCTGCCGATCCCGGCCGGAGCGATCATGTCCCGCGCCAGTGTTCGCACCACCCGGCCCGCGACGTCGAAGACGACGAGGCTCATCACGGCGTCGTCCCGCAGTTCGTAGGAGAACACGGTGCCGGGGTTCAGGGGGTTGGGGCGGCAGGCGAGCGTCGCGCGACCCGCCCCGTCGACCGCCAGCGCGGGATCCTCCGCGACAACGAACTCCCAGTCCGTGAAGCTCACGCCGTCGTCGTCCGTCGCGGTGAAGCTCACCAGGTAGGTCCCCGGCCGGTCGTAGACGTGGGAGGTCGAGCGGCCGATCCGGCCGTCGCCGTAGTCCCAGGTCGCGTCGACGATGGTCCCGTCGGCGTCGATCGCGTCGGCCGTCAGGTCGATCCGCAGCCCGTCGGCGCGCCAGTCGACGATCCGGCTCTCGAGGGGCGCGTGGTTGTGCCGGTCGCCGACGTACAGGCCGTCCAGCAGGCTGTAGGCGTCGGCGTCCATCCGCTCCTGCACACGCTTCATCTCATGTCCGATCCCGTCGACGACGGCCTCGTCGTCCCAGTCCCGCGCGCGCCAGACGGGCAGCAGCTCGTCGACGACCGCGTCGAAGAGGCGCGCCTCGAAGGGCAGCGTTCGCAGCTGGAGGGTCGCCTCGTCGGCCTCGTCGTTGATCAGCCCCTTGGCGGGGACGTAGACGCAGGCGCCGGAATCGTGGTCGAGGTGGGCGGGCACCGTGCCGAGCCCGTCGGCCTCGACGCCGTGGATCCAGACCGGCACGAAGACGGCCGCCTCGCTGTGGCCGAGGGCGGTCCAGAAGGTGGCCAGGCGCGGGTCCTCGTCGGGCCGGACGCCGTGGACGATCATGCTCGACACGGTGTTGTCCCAGGCCAGGACGTCGTGGCGGAAGAACTCGCGGGCGAGGGTCGCCACGTCCATGACCCCGGCGTCCACCAGGCGGCCGGTCACGGTCTGGGCCGCGGCGGCGCGGCTCTCCTCTCCGTAGAGGAGGGAGTCGGTGCCGTCGGTGTGCATGTGGATGTCGTTGGCGCGGGCGATCCAGCCGGCGTAGGAGATCTCGTCGCCGTCCTCGTCGAAGTCGCGCAGGACCGCGGCCCGGGCCGGCGCCAGGACGTCGTAGGCCCAGTGGCCTACTGGATCGTGCGCGGTCTCCCATAGCACGGCCTCGCCCCGGGCGTCGGTGCAGTAGTGGATCGTGCCCAGGGTGGTCATGCCCATCAGGTAGGCGTCGACGTCGTCCGTCGTGGCGGCGTGGCCGAGGGCGTGGTGATTCAGTTCAGGCCAGTCGCCGCCGTCGTGGTTGTTGAAGCCGATGGCCAGGCCCGCGGCGCTGAGGCCCTGGCGGGCCGGGCCGGGCGCGTCGTCGTGGGGGCCGGCCCCTAGATAGGCGTGGGTCGCAGGCCCCAGACCGGCGAAGTGCTCCTCGCCGGCGGCGAAGTAGTGCACCTCGTTGGGCGCGTCGGCCTGCATGCGCAGCTTCCAGCAGATGGGTCGGCCGTCGACGGTGACGTCGCCGCTGCACGCGCCGGCTTCGCAGGCCGGCGCGGGATCGGCGGCGAGAAGCGATATCGACAGGATCGACAGCAGGCGGAGCGCCAGGACGGGCCGGATAGCGGGGGTCTTCATGGTCGTTGGAGTATATCACATTCGCAGCAGTCGCTTTCCGTACCGGCCCTCCGCGCACGGTGGAGAGCCGAGGCGCTTCCATGGAAAGAGCATTTGATATTTGGGGTGAGATCAACTATGCTCGGTTACCGAACAAAGTCCAGTTCGGCTGTGTCCGTCCTCCGAAGGGAAACCCATGTTCCGCACATATCCAGGCCTGCTGGCCGTATTCCTGCTGTTGACGCTCCTCTGCGGGCCCCTGCACGCGCAGACCTATCTCGACCCCAACGCCCCCATCGAGGACCGGGTGGCGGACCTCCTCTCGCGCATGACGCTGAACGAGAAGATCGGCCAGATGACCCAGGCCGACCACCTGGCGGTGACGAACCTGCAGGACGTCCAGAACTACTACCTGGGCTCGATCCTCAGCGGCGGCGGCTCGGACCCGGCGGCGGGCGACGACGCGGTCCACTGGGCCGATCTCTACGACGCCTTCCAGGCCGAGGCCCTGCAGACCCGGCTCCAGATCCCGCTGATCTACGGGATCGACGCGGTCCACGGCCACAGCAACGTGACCGGCGCGACGATCTTCCCCCACAACATCGGCATGGGCGCCACCCGCAACGCCGCGCTCATGGAGCAGGCCGGCCGGGTCACCGCCATCGAGATCGCCGCCACGGGCATCGACTGGACCTTCGCGCCTTGCGTCGCCGTGCCCCGCGACGAGCGATGGGGCCGGACCTACGAGGGCTTCGGCGAGCTCCCCGAACTGGCCGAGCTGCTGGGCGGCGCCGCCATCAGGGGCCTGCAGACCGATACGCTGAGCGCGCCGACGAGCATCGTCGCCTGCGCCAAGCACTTCGTGGGCGACGGCGGCACCGAGGGCGGCGTGGACCAGGGCAACGCCGTCATGTCGGAGACCGAGCTGCGGGACGTGCACCTGCCCGGCTACATCGAGGCCATCGCCAACGACGTGAAGACCGTCATGATCTCGTACAGCAGCTGGAACGGCTCCAAGCTCCACGGGCACACGTATCTGATCACCGACGTGCTGAAGGGCGAGCTCGGCTTCGAGGGCTTCGTCGTGTCCGACTGGGCGGGCATCGATCAGTTGCCCGGCGACTACTCCGCCGACGTCGCCATGTCCGTCAACGCGGGCATCGACATGGTGATGGTGCCGAACAACTATCCGCTGTTCATCGGCACGCTCTCGTCCCTGGTCGGCTCCGGCATCGTGTCCATGGACCGCATCGACGACGCGGTGGCCAGGATCCTGCGCGTGAAGTTCGAGCTGGGCCTGTTCGAGACCCCCCTGGCCGACCGGTCCGGCCTGCCCCTGGTCGGCTCGGAGCCCCATCGCGCCGTCGCAACCCAATGCGTGCGGGAGTCGCAGGTGCTGCTGCGCAAGAACGACGGCGTCCTGCCGCTGCCCGACCAGGGCGTCAAGGTGCTGGTGGCCGGACAGCACGCCGACGACATCGGCCTGCAGTGCGGCGGCTGGACCATCGAGTGGGGCGGCGCTCCGGGCGAGATCACCACGGGCACCACGATCCTCGAGGGCCTGCAGGAGGTCGCCCCGGGCGTCGAGTTCGTGTACGACGCCGCGGGCGACTTCGACGCGACCGGCGCCGACTACATCATCGCGGTCATCGGGGAGCAGCCCTACGTCGAGTACCACGGGGATGCGAACGACCTGACCGTCCAGGACTCGCAGATCCGCATGATCCGCGACCTGCGGCAGCACGGCCTGCCGATCATCACCCTGCTGGTGTCGGGCCGTCCGATGATCATCCCGCACGTGCTCCACGACTCGGACGTCTTCATCGCCTCCTGGCTGCCGGGCACCGAGGGGGACGGCATCGCCGAGATCCTCTTCGGGCACCACGACCCGTCGGGCCTGCTGCCCATGAGCTGGCCGCGGTCGATGGACCAGATCCCCATCAACGTCGGCGACGTCTCGTACGATCCCCTCTTCGCCTACGGCCACGGCATCACGGACTTCGACGACTCGACGCCCGGCTCGAGCCCCGTACTCACGTCCGCCATGCTGATCGAGGGGGGCGCCCACATCGAGCTGTCCCTCGACAAGGCGATGAGCGGCGCGGGCAGCGCCCTGTTCACGGTCGTGAGGAACGGGTCAGATCCGGTCGGCGTGACCGGGTTCGCGGTGAGCTCCCTGGGCGACAACATCCTCCGGCTCGAGCTCGACGAGGTCTGCGGGGAGAACGACGAGCTGGTGGTCTCCTACGTGTCCGGCGACCTGCTGTCGGCGGACGGAGGACCGCTCCCGACGTTCTCGGCGGAGCCCGTCGTCAACATCCTGCCCTACGTCGGCAGCGTGCACCCGGTGCCGGGACGGATCGAGGCCGAGGACTACTACGACATGTTCGGCGTCCAGCTCGAGGGCACCACCGACGTGGGCGGCGGCGAGAACGTGGGCTGGATCGACGCCGGGGACTGGATGGAGTATGCGTGCGTGGTCGAGACCGCGGGCGTGTACGACGTCGTCTTCAGGACCGCGGCCCAGTGGAGCGCGGGTCGCATCGAGTTCCTGGTCGACGGCGTGGAGCAGTTCTCCATCGACGTCCCCGTCACCGGGGGCTGGCAGAACTGGACGTCGATCACCGGCCAGTCCGCGCTGCCCCAGGGTCCTTGCCGGATCAGGATCCGCGCGGAGCTCGGGGGCTTCAACCTGAACTGGTTCGAGTGCATCCTGACCGAGGTGGGTGTCGAGGACGGGCCGTCACGGCCGCTCGGGCGGGTGCGGAACCACCCCAACCCCTTCAACCCGAGCACGACCATCTCCTTCGACCTGTCGCGCGGGATGGCCGTGGATCTGAACGTCTACGACCTGGCCGGCCGTCTGGTGGGCGTGCTGCTGAAGAGCGACGCGAGGCCTGCAGGCCGCAACGAGGTCGTGTGGCGCGGGCGGGACGATCACGGGCGCGCCCTGCCGTCCGGCACCTACTTCTACCGGCTGGAGGCCGGGGGGCAGGCGGTGACGCGGCGGATGATGCTGCTCAAGTGATGCGGCTTATGGGGGGGGTGGCTCACAAATATGAGCCACCCTCTTCTTGTTTCCTAGGATCCGTCCCCCAGCACCTGCTCCACCGCCTCCGCCGTCGCCGCCTCGAGCAGCCACTCGCGCAACCGGGCCGGGTCGCCCTCGTCCTCGATGCGCTGCCGCTGCTCGGCGGTGATCTCCAGCCCGCGCCCCTCGATCAGCAGCACGAGGCTCTCGGCGAGCGCCCGCGCCTCCTCCAGCGCCGCCGTCTCTTCCGCCTCCTCCCGCGCGACCTCCGCCGGCACCTTCACCATGGCGTAGCGCTCGCCCGTGGACTCGACGATCTTGCGCAGCCACTCCTCGGGATAACCCTCGAATTGCGGCTTGCCGAACTCGTCCTTCACGTTGCCGTCGAGGTACTTGTAGAGCAGCTCGTCGAAGAGGATGTTCCACCGCTCGACGACCGCGTTGCCGGCCTCGCCCGAGTAGCGGGTGAGGTAGTCACGGGCCAGGCGGGGCGACTGCTCGTACAGGGCCGCGGCGGCGGCGTCCACCTCCTGCACCTCGGCCAGGAAGCGGCCCTCCAGGGCCTGTTGTACGCGGCGGATGTCGACGATCATGTCGCTGTACCGGGAATAGGCGTAGTTGGCGACCCGGTTGAAGGACCAGAACGCGGCGTCGTAGTCGACGTCGTGGTAGGAGCCGGTGCCCTCGCGGTAGGCGTAGGGCGCCTCGGTGATGCCGGCGTAGGCGGGGAACCAGACGGTGGTGTAGGTGTCGTCCACGCCGAACCAGAACAGGCCGCCGACGGGATCGGGCAGCCAGTCGCGCATCTGGGCGACGAAGGAGAAGCCGGTCTGCTGGGTCGACGTGGCGCGTTCGTGGAAGTAGCGCTGGCCGTCGACCTCCCAGCGCATGGGACGCCAGCGGTAGGGCAGCGCGTAGGGGCCGGCGCCGATGTCGAGGGTCATGTCCAGGGCCGTGCCCTCGTAGTGGTCGCGCATGTAGCCCATGACGTCGACCACGCTCACCTTGCGCTCGGGGCGGATCCACAGCGGCACCGGCGCGGCGTCCGGCTCGCCCAGGATCCAGCCCTCGCCGTGATCGCCGCCGGGCGCGGCCCGTTCGAACATGCACCACACGCGGGCCTCGCAGGCGCGGCGCGTGCCGAAGGCGTCGGGGTCGTAAACGTCGGCGAAGCTGAAGTCCGCGTCCGTCCCCTCGTACCAGCCCTGTTCGCGGGCGAAGTCGACGACGTCGGGGGAGTACAGCGTGTGCTTGTCGTTGCGCGGAAACTGTCGGATGCGGGCCGCGTTGGCGTGGGCCGTGATGTAGCCGTCGGGCACGCGGCGGGCCACCCAGACGGCGCCCTTGTGCTCCGGGCCCTTGCCGATGAGGTCCATGATCCAGACCTCCCCGGGGTCGCCGATCGAGAAGGTCTCGCCCTTGCTGTAGTAGCCGTACTCCTCGACCAGCGCGGTCATGATGTCGATGGCCTCGCGGGCGGTGCGCGCCCGCTGCAGCGTGACGTAGATGAGGCTGCCGTAGTCGAGGATCGCGTCGGGGTCGCGCAGCTTCCGCCCGCCGAAGGTCGTCTCGCCGATGGTCACCTGGTGCTCGTTCATGTTGCCGACCACCGCGTACGTGACCGGCGCCTGCGCGATCTCGCCGAGGTACTTGCCCGTGTCCCACTCGTGGATCGGGATCATCGTGCCCGGCGCGTGCTCGCCCGGCGGACGGTAGTAGAGCTCGCCGTAGAAGACGTGGGAGTCGGCCGTGTAGGTGACCATGGTCGAGCCGTCGGTCGAAGCGCCGGCGGAGACCAGGAAGTTGGTGCAGGCCGCGGCGGGCGGCGCCAGCAGAACGAGCGCCGCGAACGTGAGGGTGATGCGGGTACGGAGGGTCATGTCGCGTTGCTCCTGGGTGTTGTCGGCTACTTGCGCCAGAACGAGGGGAAGAAGATCACCAGCGCCGAGAACATCTCCAGACGGCCGACGAGCATGTTCCAGGACAGGAACCACTTCCCGACGTCCGAGATGAAGGCGTAGTTCTCCGACGGGCCGACCGCGCCGAAGCCCGGTCCGATGTTCATCAGCGAGGCGATGACCGCGCTCATGGCGGTCAGGTAGTCCATGTCGTCGACGATCGTCATGAAGACGCCGCCGGCCAGGATCATGAAGATGTTGACGATGAAGTAGCAGACGGCCAGGTCGATGATCGACCGGTCGATGGGGCGGTTGTTGATCCGGACCGTGGCCACCGACAGCGGTTGCAGGAAGATCCGCTTGATCGAGCTGACCATGTGCTTCCAGATGACGACGTAGTGGATCACCTTGATGCCGCTGGTCGTCGAGCCCGCGCAGGCGCCGACGAAGCACACGGCGAACAGGAGCATCTGGGCCGCCTGGGGCCACAGCTCGTAGTTCTGGGTGGTGAAGCCGGTCGTCGTCAGCAGGGACATCGCCTGGAAGGTGCCGTGCCGCAGCGAGTCCCAGAAGCCGTAGGCGCCCTGGAACCACAGCACCAGCGCCGTCATCCCGCAGAAGACCGCCACGAACCCCACGTACCACCTGAACTCGGTGTTCACGCGCAGCATGCGCCACTCGCGACGGGCCGCGTGATAGAAGAGCATGAACGTGACGCCGCCCAGGAACATGAACAGGATGATGATCCAGTCGAAGTAGGCGTTGTCGTAGTGGCCGATGCTGGCGTTGTAGGGCGAGTAGCCCGAGGTCGAGACGGTGCCGAAGGCGTGGCACAGCGAGTCGAACAGGGACATGCCGCCGGCGCACATCAGGACCACCTGCGCCGCGTTCAGCGCCAGGTAGATGATCCACAGCACCGTGATGGCGTCGCGGTTGCGGGCCAGGAACCGCTCCTTGGTGATGGTCTGGCCCGGGCTCGACTCCGCCCGGAAGATGCGCAGCCCGCCCATGCCGTGGGGCAGGAAGATGATCGTCAGGGTCAGGAAGCCCATGCCGCCGAGCAGGTGGGTCTCGCTGCGCCAGAAGAGCAGGCCGTGGGGCAGGGCCTCGATGTCCGTCAGGATGGTCGCGCCCGAGGTGGTGTAGCCCGACATCATCTCGAAGAAGGCGTCGGTGAACGACGGGATCGACCCGTGGAGCATGAAGGGGAGGGCCGAGACCGCCGAGATCGCGCCCCAGCCGAAGGCCGCGATGGCGAAGGCGTCCCGGATGCCGAGCTCGTAGCCGCCGCGGAAGAAGAACCAGAGGGGCAGGCCGGCTCCCGCGGCCAGGAGGGCCGAGACCAGCAGGGGGACCAGGTCGCCCTCGTTCCCGTAGATCAGCGAGCAGACGATCGGCAGCAGCATCGCGCCGGACGTCACCAGCAGCAGCGTTCCCATGACGTGGGCGATGGCGCGGGGATTCATGACAGGATCAGCGCCTGGAGGTCCCGGAGGTTCAGCGACTTGCAGATGCCGATGATCTTGTCGCCGGGCCGGACGTGCGTGTCGCCCGTGGCGATCTCCCAGTCGCCGCCCCGTCCGACGGCGCCGATGATGATCTTGCCCTGCATCCCGCCGACCTCGTGCAGCGCCTTGCGGGTGATCGGCGCGCCCTTCTCGGCGACGAGCTCGACCACCTCGGTGTCGCAGCCGTAGAGCTGGGCGACCGACAGCAGCTGGCCGCGGCGGATGTACTTGAGGATCTCGTTGACGGCCAGGACCTTCTTGTTCAGCACCACGTCCGAGCCCATGGTCGACGCCAGCACCAGGTAGGCCTCGCGCTGCACCAGCGCGATGGTGCGGGCCCGGCTCATCCCGTCGCCCTGCAGCTCGTCCTGGATCAGGTGCTTGGCCAGGACGCTGGACATGATGTTCGTCTCGTTGTCGCCCGTCGCCGTGATGATGATGTCCATGTCCTTCAGGCCGGCCCGCAGCAGCGTCTCGACGTGGGACCCGTCGCCGTTCAGGACCTCCGTGCGGTCCAGGAGGTAGGACAGCTCCTCGGCCCGGCGGGCGTCCCGCTCGACGAGCTTGATGGGGAAGGTGTCCTCCAGCAGCTCCGCGACGCGCAGGCCCACCATCCCGCCGCCGATGATCATGATCCGGTGATGCCGCTTGCGCGGCTCGCCGATCAGCTCCAGCAGCCGGGACTGGTCCCGGGTGTAGGCCAGGACGTAGATGTGGTCGCCCGGCAGGATCTCGTCGTTGCCGCCCGGGATGATGGTGTGGATGCCGCGGGCGATGGACACGACGCGGAAGTAGAAGTCGTCGTACTCGCGGGAGATGTCCTTGAGCTTGGTGCCGGCCAGGGCGCTGCGGGCGCGGACCCGCGAGGCGGTGACCTGCATCCGACCGTCCGCGATGTCGATGACGGCGTTGCCCGCCTGCAGCTTCAGCAGCCGGGCGATCTCGCGGGCGGCCAGCTCCTCGGGCCGGATGACCAGGTCCAGCTTCAGGTCGGCGGCCGAGATCAGGGCGCCGCGCTTCAGGACGTCGAGCGACCGGACGCGGGCGATCTTGCGGGGGATGCCGCACCGGTCGGCCAGCAGCGACGCGAAGATGTTCACCGCGTCGTTGTCGGTGACGGCGATGAGGTAGTCCATGTCGCCGGCTCCGGCCTCCTCCCAGGAGTCGAAGCTCATGCCGTCGCCCCGGATCAGGCGGGCGTCGATCTCGCCGTCGGCCTGCTTGATCAGGTCGGGGTCGGTCTCGATGGCCGTCAGGGCGTGGCCCTCGTGCGTCAGACGCTTGGCGAGGTGATAGCCGACGCCGCCGAGGCCCAGCAGCAGGATGTTCGCGCTCTTCTTGGGCATGGTCCGCTCGCTCGTCCGGCCGGGGTTCGGGTGACGTCGGGAATGCTCGCACAGGCGTCCGGTCAAGGCAAGACCGGCTTGGCGGTCGTCCCCTCCGGCGTTTCGCGGGCGACGGGATCACCGCCGATCCGAGCGTGATCACGGCCCTTCGCCTAGCGTGTGTCATACGGGCTTCGACCGTGCCGCGACGCGGACGGTACCGTCGGACGGCGCGGTCGGGAGATGGGAGGACCGCACATGAAAGACCGGATCCGAGTCGTCAACTGCTACTACGCGACCGTCAAGGACCGACCCGGCGAAGCGAGCCGTCTCCTCGAACACATCAGCGAGCGGGGCCTGAGCCTGACCGCGTTCACGGCCATACCCGCCGGCGACGAGCAGACCCAGATCTGCCTCGTCACCGAGAAGCCGGACGAGCTGCGCGCCGCGGTCTCCGACGCCGGCGCCGCGCTCGCCGGACCCCAGAAGGGCTTTCTCATCCAGGGCGACGACCGGGCCGGGGCGCTCCACGCCTACCACCTGGCCCTGGCCAACGCGAACATCAACGTCTACTCCTCGTGCGGCGTCTGCGACGGGGACGGGCGGTTCGGGTTCATGCTGTGGGTGGAGGCCGGCGATTTCGAGAAGGCGGGGGGCGTCTTCAACATCGAGGTCTGACGGCGGGCGCGTGCGGATCGGGTCGGCCGGATCCCTCCGGCCGACCCGTCGCGCGTCCGGCTATCGGTACTGCGCCTTGATCGCGCTCCACGTGCTCTCCTCGTTCCCGATCACGCCCGGGATGCACTCGTACCAGAAGTGATGGTCGTACGGGATCACCTCTTCGGCGACGGCCCAGTCGCCCGCCAGGCTCATCCGGGCGATGGAGGAGCCGGCGGGGGCGTTGGCCACGTCGACGGCGCCGGGCAGGCCGGTCTCGTCGAGCAGGCCGTTGGTGTTGGCGCCGCCGTAGATCACCGCGTCGATGGGCGTGTCGATGAGCACGTTCGCGCCCGGGGCGAAGAGGGCGACCGCGTCGGCGGTGGAGCCCGAGTTCTGGAGGTCGGGGGTGAGGTCGACCGCCTCGGAGAAGCTGACCGGATTCCCGTTCTCCGCGTCCGACGCGGGGCCGCCCACCAGGAACGTGGAGCAGTCGCCGATCTGGCCGCTGATGACGTGTTGGCCGTAGCCGTAGTCCGTGCCGCCCCAGGCGAGGATGTACCCCGTGAGATCGATGGTGCCCGACGAGCCGGTGTTGGTGATCTCGATCCACTCGTAGGGTGAATCGCTGCCGCTGTGATTGTAGAAGACCTCGGAGAGGTACAGCTCCGCCGCGGCGGGGGCGGCGGCCAGGGTGAGCAGGGCGGTCGTTAGCAGCAAGGGTCTCATGGGGGTTCCTTTCGGGAGTGACGCGGCGGGCGGGCTTCCACCGACGATGTTGATGAAACCGCAGGTAACGGAAACACTGTTGACATGATCTATAAGAAGATCAAAGTTGTCCACTATTGATTCCGACTCATATGCGCGAGTGTTGTCCGCGGTAGCGGTGACGGGTTTGACTCCGATAGAACTTGTAGAGTATGATCGTCCCGAGCCTCGACACCGGAAAGGCGGTGAGAGACGGTCGAGACTCGTATACCCCACACTATGCCCCAAAATACCACTACACCCTCGCGCGTGATCTACGCGCTCTACGCCCTGTCCGGCTTCGTGAGCCTCGGCTACCAGGTCACCTGGTTCCGTATCTACGTGGACCAGTTCGGCTGCTCCAGCCTGACCTTCATCCTCGTCGTCACCAACTTCATCGTGGGACTGGGCGCGGGCGCCCTGGCCAGCCGGCGCTTCATGATCAGGCTGCAGAACCTGACCGGGCTCATGGACAGGCTGCGCGCCTACGGCCTGGTCGAGCTGCTGGTCACGGCGTCGGTCATGCTCACCCTGCTGGCCCGTCTCGTACCGCCCGACCTGTGGGGCGTGTTCCCCTACGCGCTCAAGTCCGACGGGATCCACCAGGCGACGGCCGCCTACCAGATCTCGAAGACGGCGATCGCCACGGTCACGGTCTTCGTGCCCTGCTTCTTCATGGGCATCACGTACCCCCTGCTCTGCGCCGTCTACCGGCACGACGCGCGCTTCCCCGCCGCGCTCTACGCGTGGAACACCCTGGGGGCCTGCACGGGCGTGCTGGTCTGCCAGCTCCTGCTGCTCCCGACCGTCGGGCATACGACGACCTTCCTGCTGATGGCCGGGATCAACGCATTGCTCGCGCAGGTGATGCTGTGGGGGGGCGTGGCGCCCGACACCCACGCCGAGGCGGCGGAGAAACCCAAGTGGGACGCCGAGCGGCGCGACGCCGTCAGCGTGCTCATCGCCATCGCCGTCCTGAGCGGGCTGCTCACCGGGGCGCTCGAGGGCGACATGTTCAAGCGGATCGGCTTCATCACCACCAAGTCCGCCGCCCTCATGTCGTTCATCACCTTCTGGGTGATCCTGGCCATCTTCGTCGGCAGCACCCTGGTCAGGCGGCTGGCCTGGCTGCGACTGGTCCACATCAAGATCGCCTGCTTGGTCACGGCCGTCGCCTACTGGTTCGCGTGGAAGAACGCGTTCCCCATCCAGGGCTGGCTGCTGCGGCGCGCCTACGATGCCGACACGATCCGGGACGCCGTCGTCCGTCTCGGGCTGCAGGACAACCCGAGCGCGCTGCCCCTCTCGTTCCCGACGAGCCTGCCGCAGCTGCTCCTCTACACGGGCATCTTCGTCTTTCCGGCGTTCCTGGCCCTGTCCATGCTGCTGCCGTACGTGTGCAACCGTCTGCAGGCCGATCGCCGGCACCTGGGGCTGGCCTACGGGCTGAACACCCTGGCGTTCTGTCTCGGCATGGTCGGGTTCACCTATCTCGCGCCGCGGCTGAGCATCTTCTACTCCATGAAGCTGATGATGGTGCTGCTGGTGATCGGGCTGCTGCTGCTGGTCCTGATCCGCGAGGGCCGACGGTTGCCGATCTGGGTGCCGGCCTCCGCGCTGGCGGTGTTCGCGGCGGCGGCCGTGTTCACGCCCGCGGGGTACGACGCCGGCTTCGCGCAGCCGCGCAGTCCCGCGGCGCGCCACCCCGTGCGGGCCATGAAGAGCAACCTGATGCACACCACGTACGTCGTGGCCGATCCGACGGGCGACTACCTGTATTTCGACGGGCACTCCATGTCGGGGAACAACATGCCGTCGCAGCTCTACATGCGGCTGATGGCCCACTTCCCGCTGCTCGCGCAGCCCGATCCCGAGCGGGCCCTGCTGATCGGATTCGGGGTGGGGAACACGGCCGCGGCCATCGCCGCCCACGAGACGATCGCGGAGATCGACGTGGTCGACCTGAACCGGACGGTGCTGCAGACCGCGCCGGAGTTCGCGCAGACCAACGACCGGGCCTATCTCGATCCGCGCATGAGGTTCATCAACGACGACGGGCGCAACTTCCTGAAGCTCACCGACCGGCGCTACGACCTGATCACCAGCGAGCCGCCGCCGCCCCTGATGGTCGGCGTCTACCGGCTGTACTCCACGGAGTACTACGAGGAGGTGCTGGAGCATCTCACGCCGCGGGGCATGATGACCCAGTGGCTGCCCATCTATCAGCTGCCGCCGCGGGCCTGCGAGCTGGTGGCGGCGACCTTCGTCCAGGCCTTCCCCCATTCCCTCGTCTTCGTCGGGGCGGGGGAGGAGCTGATCATGGTGGGAAGCAAATCGCCCATCGACCTGAAGCTGATCGAGGACCGCTTCGCCGCCCAGCCGCGCGTGCTCAAGGACATGGGGCGCCTGCGGGTGTGGAACCCGGCCGCCCTGCTGGCCAGGATCGTGATGGAGGAGCGGACCCTGCGCCGGGATTACGGGTCGCTGCCGGTGATCAGCGACGAGCGGAACGACCTGGCCTACATGTTCGAGAACCTGAAGGATCCCGCGAGCATCAGCCACCGGCCCCGCTTCCTGCTCGAACAGCTCTCCGCCCACCGCCTGTCCTGCCAGGACCAGCTGCGACGGATCATCCTCGACGACGAGGAGCTGAAGCGGCACGTGCCCGATTTCCCGCATCACATCGTCAGGACCAGATCCTCCACTCGCTGAGACGAGACCGGCGGACGCAGGTCGAGGAAATTGACAATAATTTGACGATCGGATAAGGCTGAGTCTTGTCGTTAGACATATCGTCCGAGTCGCGGTCGTTTCCGGCTGCGGCTAAATGATCTCCGATCCGGTTTGTCCCTGGGATCCGATCAATGCGGGATACTTCTACGACGGTCCCTTCAACGACACGTGGACATACTCGGTCGACAACGGGACGCCCGTCGTCGGGGGCGCCTACTTCGAGACGGCCCGGGACAACTTCGGGTACGCCTACGAGTACACGAACCGCCTGAAGTTCCACCCCCGGCATGCGGACGGGAACGCCGATCCCAACGTGTCGCCGTATTTCGCCGGTTTCTACTTCGACGACGTGAGCTACGAGGCGATGACGGACCCGGTCACGAACGAGGCGGCGACCTGGGGAGAGGTGAAGGCCATCTTCCGCTGATCGCGCCTCGCAGTCCGGACGGACGCGAGTCCTCGGCACGGCCCTTCCGCGTATTCCGCGGAAGGGCCTGTTTCGTCGGTCGTCATGACGATTCCATGTCCTCGTGAGCCGTCCGGTGCGCTAGACTCGTCCCCTTCGTCACCCGTCCCGCATCTCCGGAGGTCGTGTCGTGCGTGTCGTCCTGTGCTTCCTGATCCTGTCGTGCGCCCTCTCGACGGCGGCGGCCGACGAGCCCCCCCGGCCCGTCGTCTACGCCGTGGCCACCAGCCACCTGGACACCCAGTGGCGCTGGGACATCCGCACCACCATCGACGAGTACCTGCTGAACACCCTCGACGACAACTTCGCCCTGCTCGAGACGTACCCCGACTACGTCTTCAACTTCGAGGGCGCGTTCCGCTACCAGCTGATGCAGGAGTACTACCCGGAGCGCTTCGAGCGCCTGAAGGACTACGTACGCCAGGGGCGCTGGCGGGTCTGCGGCACGTGGCTCGACGCGGTGGACGTGAACATGCCCTCGCCCGAGTCCCTCTTCCGCCACGCCCTGTACGGCAACGGCTGGTTCCGGCGCGAGCTGGGCGTCGAGAGCGTCGACGTGTTCCTGCCCGACTGCTTCGGTTTCGGCTACGCCCTGCCGTCGATCATGGCCCATTCGGGGCTGACGGGTTTCACCACCCAGAAGCTGACGTGGGGATCGGCCTACGGCGTGCCCTTCGACCTGGGCCGCTGGCGGGGCGTGGACGGCCGCGAGGTGATCGCCGCGGTGAACCCCGGCTCGTACTCGTCCGACCTGCCCGGCGACGTCTCGCGCGACACCATGGCCCTGGGCGCGATCGAGCGCACCGTCGCCGAGGGCGGCCCGCCCGTGGCCTACCGGTTCTACGGCACCGGCGACGTGGGCGGCGCACCGTCGGAGAAATCGGTCGCGCTGCTCGCGGAGAGCCTCCGTTCCGACGGCCCGCTGCGGGTGGTCCCGGCCGGGGCCGACCAGATCTACCGGGAGCTCGACGCGGAGCAGGTCGCGTCGCTGCCGCTCCACGACGGCGAACTGGTCATGACGCGCCACGGCGTCGGCTGCTACACGAGCCAGGCCGCCATGAAGCGCTGGAACCGCCGCTGCGAGGTGCTGGCCGACGCCGCAGAACGGGCCGCCGTCCTGGCCTGGCATCTGGGCGGCCGCGACTACCCGCACGTCGAGCTCGAACGCGCCTGGACCCGCTTCCTGTGGCACGGCTTCCACGACGACCTGACCGGCACCAGCATCCCGTCGGCCTACGCCTACAGCTGGAACGACCTCCTGCTCAGCCAGCAGGAGTTCAAGCAGGTCCTGGAGAGCTCGCTGGCGGCCGTGCTCGGCGGGATGGACCTCGCGGTCGAGGGCCGGCCCGTGGGGGTCTTCAATCCGCTCGGGTTCGAACGCCGTGAAGTCGTGGGCGTCGATCTGCCGCCGTCCGAACGACGCGGCGAGGTGCGGATCCTCGACGCGGACGGGACCGTGATCCCCTCCCGGCGACTCGACGACCGCGTCCACTTCGAGGCCGTCGCGCCCGCGGTCGGGCTGGCCGTGTACTTCGTCCAGCCGGGGGAGTCCGACGCCGGCTCGAGCGCCGGCTGGGACGCCGGGACCGGCACCCTCGACACGGCGCGCTATCGCCTGCGCTTCGGTCCGGAGGGCCTGGACTCGATGTTCGACAAGCGGGTCGGACGGGAGCTCCTGTCCGCGCCGGCCCGTCTGCAGCTCCTGCGCGACGAGCCCGACAACTGGTCCGCCTGGGAGATCGACTACGACGACATCTCGGCGCCGCCCTTCGCCGAGATCCCCCTCGGCGGCGTCCCGGAGACCGTGCACGTCGGCCCCCTGCTGTCGCGCCTGACCTTCACGCACGAGTACGAGGGCTCCGTCTTCCGTCAGACGCTGACGGTGGCCGGCGATCGCGTGGACTGGGATCTGGTCGTCGACTGGGCCCACAAGGCCACCCTGCTCAAGGCCGCCTTCTTCACCGCGGCGCGCGACACGGGCGTCACCTACGACCTGGGACTGGGCGCCATCCGCCGCGGTCTGAACCGTCCCGCCCTGTACGAGGTGCCCGCCCAGCGCTGGGCCGACCTGACGGACCGCTCGGGCCGCTTCGGCCTGACGGTGATGAACGACGGCCGCTACGGCTGGGACCATCCCGCCGAGAACGTCCTGCGCCTGACCCTGCTGCACACGCCGGGCATCGATCCGGGCTGGAGCTGGCTGGACGACGAGAAGAGCCAGGACCTGGGCCGCCACCGGGTGAAGATCGGACTGATGGGCCACGGCGCGGACTGGCGCGACGACGCCGTCCGCCAGGCCGACGCCCTCAACCAGCCGCTGCTGGTCTTCAGGGCGCCGCGGCTCGGCGACGGGGCGCTCGACGGGGCCGTCTCCCTGCTCGAGGCCGACGGCGCGGCCGTCCGCGCGGTCAAGAAGGCCGAGGACGGCGACTGGCTGGTCGTGCGCCTGCAGGAGACGTCGGGCGAGGCGGTCGAGCGCGTGGCCCTGAAGGCCATCGCGCCCATCGTCGACGTGCGCGAGCTGCGCGCCGACGAGGTGGAGATCCCGGCCGGCGCCGACCTGGAGCTGGAGGCCGGCGTTCTCGCCTGCGCCCTGCAGCCTTACCGGCCGCGGACCCTGGCCTTGAAGCTGGCGGAGCCCTCCGGTGAGCATCGTCTCGCTCCGCCGCGCTCCGAACCGATCCCCCTGCCCTGGAACCTCGACGGCCTGAGCGCCTGCGCCGACCCCACCGACGGCGACTGGGACGGCGCGGGCCGCAGCCTGCCCGGCGACCGGATCCCCGCCGAACTCGTCCGCGACGGCGTGCGCTTCGCGACCGGCCCGCGCGGGCCGGGGCAGGCCAACCTGCTGCGCTGCGAGGGGCAGGCGCTGGACCTGTCCGGCTCGGACCTGCCGCACGTGCAGCTGCTGCTCTGCTCGCGCGGCGAGGCCCGCGAGGCCCGCTTCGGCCTGGGCGGCGACGACGGGGCGGCGGTCTGGATCCCCGCCGGCGCGCAGTGGTTCGGCCAGTGGGACAGCCGCCTGGCCGGCGAGGAGATCGTGCACGAGGCCGACCAGGTGGCGCCCGCCTTCCTGACCGACCGCGACCTGGGCTGGATCGTCACCCACCGCCACGAAGCCGACGGCGCCACGACGTCCTACGCCTACACGCACTTCTACCGGATCACGCTCGACCGACAGCGCGCCGGCGCGCCGGCCGCGACCCTGACCCTGCCCGACGACCCGCAGCTGGTGATCCTCGCCGCCAGCCTGACCGACGCCGGCGCCGTTCCCGCGGGCCAGGACCTGCTGGACCGGCCTCGGCGCCCCAGCGTGATCGTCACGCCGGCCGGCGGCACGTTCGTCGACTCGTTGTCCGTGACCCTGTCGAGTCCCGACCCGGACGTGGTCATCACCGTGGTCGGCGCCGGCGAGGCGCCCCGGACCTGGACCGGGGAGCCGCTCGTCCTGACCGGGTCGACCGAACTCGTCGTCACGGCCGAGAGCGGCCTGCCCGAGGCCACCGAGCGCCGGGCCGTGTTCACGAGGGTCGATCCCTGGCCCGCCCGCGCGGAGGCCGGCGCGTCGCCGGGACTCGCCACGCGCACGTACCTGGGCGCCTGGAGCCGACTGCCGGACTGGGGAGACCTGCGTCCCCACTCCGAGCTGGCCAGCGAGACGGTGGCCATCCCCGCCGGTCTGCCCGAGGAGGACATCGGCGCGGTGTTCACCGGCGTCATCGACGTGCCGCGGCGCGGCGCCTACCGCTTCTGGCTGAGCAGCGACGACGGCAGCCGGCTGTGGATCGACGGCGAGCTGGTGGCCGACCACGACGGCCTGCACGGCAGCAGCGCGCTGCGTTGCGACGTACCCCTGGCGCCGGGCCACCACGACATCGAGGTGCAGTTCTTCCAGCATCTCGGCGGCGCCGACCTGAAGCTCGAGTGGAGCGGGCCGGGCCTGCCGCGGCAGGAGGTGCCGGCCGGGGCGTTCACGCACAGCCCCCCGGGCGATTGACACCCGTCGACGGCGAGACGTACGATCGCTTCCGGAACACCCGCAACAGGAGGAGGGAGACATGAAGCATGTATGCATGATCCTGATCCTGCTGGCCCTCACGGCCGGCGCCGCGTTTCCGCAGGTCTACACCGGCCCCCTGAACGGCGTGTACGCGAGCGAGTCGCCGGAGTACGTCCCCGTCGGCTTCGGCCTCGAGCCCGACGCGCTGTACGTGTGCTGGATCGCACTCGACGAGAACACGGCGCGGTTCTTCGGCACGGCCAACACCATCGGCCAGAACGGCAACGTCGACGTCTACAGCGCCGCCATACCCGATCCGACGAACGTCGACAACGGCGCCAATCTCATGTACACCGACGGCATGCGCAGCACGGAGGAGGGGAGCACCGTCTTCTTCCGCGGCACGAACGGCTATTACGGCGCGTGGGCCATCTCCGAGATCGTGGACGACCGCCTGTACGGAACGTGGTACTACGTGGCCGACGGCACGGGCGATTTCACGGGCACGCTCGTCTCCGCCGCCACGCCGACCTGGGGGGCTGTCAAGGCCCTGTTCACCGACTAGGACCCGACGAAAGAAGAGCTGGGCATGAGACGATTCCTGCGGGCCGCGGCCCTGGCCATCGCCCTGACGATCTGCTGCGGCGGTTGCGACGACGGCAACCAGACCTGCCCCGACGTCGAAGGATTCGAGCTCTACCTCATCGGCGAGGCCGCCTACACCGGTCCCGCGGAACTCTTCGTGGACATCGACGTGTTCGACGTCGCCCGCAGCGGCCTGGAGGCCTCCGAGGCCTGGGCGGACGACTACCAGCTCTGTGTCCGGAGCGTGCCGCACAGTGCGTCGGAGGACGGCCACCAGATCATCCGGACCTGGAGCGGGGGCGACTGCTGGTCGGGGGCTCTACCCGCCTTCACGGTCGTCGACACCGTCCAGTTCACGTTCCAATGCGGCGACGTCGCCCACGACGTGCTGCTGCCCATGTTGAGCCATGAGGTCGCGCCCCACAGCCTGCTGCTCACCGTCGACGAGACCAACGACACCCTGACGGCCAGCTGGGCGCCCATCGCGCAGGCGGAGTGGTACGCGCTGAGGATCTGGTCCAAGGGCAACTTCTCGGGCTGGTACGGCTGGGAATACGACTGCGTCGACGTGCCGACGGTCACCCGGCCGCTCCACCTGAGCCACGACCTGCTGCTGGAGGTGATCGTGTACGTCGCCGCGGGCACCGGCCCTCGCCCGGACGACGCCGGACCGGACGTCAACCTCGACGGTCCGCACATCGTCGGGGCGCTCTACAGCCTGTCCGGCGAGTCGAGCGCCACCTGGGCCTCGGACATGAGTCGCGACGCCACGCGGACCACGGCCGCCGGGCCGGCGGAGGCGCCGGCCCTTGACGCGGAGATCAGGCGAGGGGCCTTCCTGGAGTAGTTGGGATATCCGTAAGGATATTCCTTAATCCAACAACGCCGTAACTGCCTGTATACAAATCAGATCCACAATAGTGCGCATATAGTCTACAAAATCAATCTGATTTCATGGGTTTTATCTAAACCCCGGATCGCTCCGGCCGAGTGGGTTGATGTACGGGATCCCCTCCGCCGCCGCACTCGGTGTGCCGCCGGCGGAGTCTCCCTCGCTGGGCGTCAACCCGGGAGCAGTCATCGTGAACATGAACCTGAGAACGAAGATCGTCGTCGTCGGCCTGATCACCTTCACGGCCCTGGTGGCCGTGCTCTCGGCCGCTTCGTACCGGCAGACCCGCGACCAGGCCCGTGAACTCTACGTGGAGAAGGCCCGCAGCGTGGTGCTGGCCGCCGAGTCGGCCCGCGAGAGCATGGCCGGCAAGTGGGACAAGGGACTGTTCTCGCCCGAGCAGCTGCGTGAGTGGGCGGACGCCGGCGAGACCGGGAAGGTCGTCGCATCGGTGCCGGTGGTCACGGCCTGGGAGACGTCGATGGCCAAGGCCGAGGAGGGCGGCTACGAGTTCCGGGTGCCCAAGTTCCAGCTCCGCAACCCGGACAACGAGCCGGACGCGTTCGAGGCCCGGGTCCTGCGCATGATGGAGAGCGAGGGTCTGGACGAGTATCACGAGATCGACCCGGACATGAACGCCATCCGCTACTTCCGTCCCATCAAGCTGACCGAGGAGTGCCTGCTCTGTCACGGCGATCCGGCCAGCTCCATGGAGCTGTGGGGGAACGACCGCGGCCGCGATCCCACGGGCGGCCGCATGGAGAACTGGGCCGTGGGCGAGTCCCACGGAGCGTTCGAGGTGATCCAGTCGCTGGACGAGAGCGACGCCATGCTGCGGGCCGCCCTGGGGAAGAACATCCTCGTGGCCGTCGCCGTGGTCCTGGGTGGCCTGGGCGTGTTCTTCCTCGTGGTCACCCGCAGCGTGACCCGGCCCATCCAGAGGGTGATCGCGTCGCTCAACGACAACTCGAGCCAGGTGGCGACGAGCGCGGCCGAGGTGTCCGAGGCCGGCAACCGTCTGGCGGACGGCGCCATCAACCAGGCCGCCAGCCTGCAGGAGGTCGCGGCGGCGCTCAGCGAGATCACCAGCGTCACCGACGACAACTCCAAGAACGCCGGCCAGGCCCAGAGCACCGCGGCCGAGGCTCGTCAGGCGGCCGCCGACGGCCGCGAGGCCGTGGGCCGGATGGTCGCGGCCATCGGCCAGATCCAGAACTCGAGCGACCAGACCGCCGCCATCATCCAGACCATCGACGAGATCGCCTTCCAGACCAACCTGCTGGCCCTGAACGCGGCCGTCGAGGCGGCGCGGGCCGGCGACGCCGGCAAGGGCTTCGCGGTGGTGGCCGAGGAGGTGCGGAGCCTGGCGCAGCGCTGCGCCGAGGCCGCCCACAGCACCACGGAGCTGATCGAGGAGGCGCGGCTGAATTCGACCAACGGGTCGACCATGGCCGGCGAGGTCGAGACGCACCTGGACAGCATCGCCAGCCGGATCGTCTCGGTGAACGAGCTGGTGGAGCATGTCGCCAGTTCCAGCCAGGAGCAGGCGCTGGGCATCGGCCAGATCAACGACGCGGTGGCGGACCTCGACCGGATGACCCAGACCACCGCGGCCACCGCCGAGGAATCCTCGGCGGCGAGCAGCGAGATGTCGGGCAGCGCCGAATCGCTGAACCGGCTGGTCGGCGCGCTGGTGGGGATCGTGGACGGGAGCCGGGAGGGGGAGCCGGGTTAGCGGACCGGGTCGAACTCCGCGTTTCGGACGACTCGCCGGCGGACCATGTCCGCCGGCGAGTTCTTCGTCGGGCGGGTGTCGCCGGAGTGGCGGGCCGCCTTCAGCACCCTAGCGGTGGATCCGCTTGATCCCCGACCATGTGGACGCCTGCGTCGGCACATCATGGCCGTATACGGCGAAGACGGCGCCGTTCCAGGGTTCGAGATAACGCTCCACCGACGTGTCCAGCTCCCACCGGAAATCCGAGATGAGCAGGTCGGTGCCCACGACGCCGGTGTCGAGGTCGCATAGATAGGTCCCGCCGACCTGCAGGTCGTTGCCGGAGTCATGGACGCCCGCGCCGTCCAGCGTGTACGTGTGCCAGCGGATGTGCAAGTCGATGCCGTATTCCTCGATCAGCAACTTGCCGTAGCGTGATTCGTCGGTCCGATAGACGACGATCGTGCCGGCCGGGATCTGGTTCTCCTCGTTGTCGTGTCCCGGAATCGGGTCGCCGGACATGGGGGTCGCGATGATGTCGTCGTAGGTGATGTCGTCGAACGTGCTGCGTTCCGCCTGCGCGACCTGGACACCGCTCGACAGGGCGAGAACGAGAACGGCGAGGCATGAGAGCGTCGGTATGCCTGTCTTCATGACATGTCTCCTTGGAATGATGGTCGACCGCGGATCGACTGAGCGATCCGCGTCAGTATACCATGAGCGGCAGGACCGTCATCCACGTGAAGAGCCGGCCGTCCAGACCCGCTGAGCGCCGGTAGCGGTGGACGGGTGTCGGCACACGTGAGATCGTTGCGCCCATGATGTCACGCCGCTCATGCCTGACCCTCGTCGCCGGCGCCGGGGCCCTGCTCGTCACGGTCGTCTTCGTGTACCTGTGGTTGACGATCCCCCCCGAGCCCGAGCCGGGCGACATCCCGTCCCTCGCGTTCGAGCCGCCGCCGGCCGGCTACCGGGACGCGGCCGACGCGGGGCGCGCCGTCGCCCGCGAACTCGTCGCCGCGGAGAAGCTGCCGGGCCTGTCCCTGGCGGTGGCGGTCGACGGGGAGATCGTCTGGGCGGAGGCGTTCGGCTGGTCGAACCTGGAGACCCGCAAGCCCATGTCGCCCGCATCGGTGTTCCGCGTGGGCGGCGTCTCGCAGTGCTTCACGGCGGCCGCCGTCGGATTGCTGGCGGACCGCGGCCGGCTCGATCTCGACGCGCCGGTGCGGACCTACGTGCCGGACTTCCCCGCGAAGGAATGGCCCGTCAGCCTCCGTCAGCTCATGGCCCACACCTCCGGCCTGCGGCCTCATCGCGGCGAGGGGGGCTTCTTCCGGGGATCCTGCGCCGACGGTGCCGGGCGGCTGGCGCTGTTCGCCGACGAGCCGCTGCGGAGCCGCCCCGGCGCGGCGTACGCCTACTCCAGCTTCGGCTGGGTGTTGACGGGCGAAGCGATCGCCGCCGCGGCGGGCGAGCCCTATCTCGACTTCGTGCAACGCGAGATCCTCACGCCGCTGGGGATGGACGCCACCGTGCCCGACCGGCCGGGCCGTGTCGTCCCCGACCGTGCCCACTTCTACTACCCACGCCTGATGCTCGACCCGCGCTACGGCCTGCACGACACGTCGGACCAGGATCTGAGCTGCTGGCTGCCCGCCGTCGGCTTCCTGTCCACGCCGTCGGACCTCGTCCGCTTCGGCGCCGCCATGCTGGGGGAGGGGCTGCTCGACCTGGCCACCGTGGACGAATTGCAGGCGCCGGTGCGGCCCGTGGGCGGGAGCCGCTCCGACCATGCTCTCGGCTGGACGGCTCGCGGCGTCCGGCTCGGCGACGACTCCGACGTGTGGGTCGTCGGACAGGGTCTCGACGCGCCCGTGGTGCGGCGCCCCTTCTCGGCCGAGACCGTCGGCGGGCAGGTGGCCGGCTGTACGGCGACGCTGCTGACCGTGCCCGAGCACGGACTGTCCATCGCGGTGGCGAGCAACGTGTCGGGGGCGGGGAACGTGCCGGAGCTGGCGGAACGGTTGGCGGGGGTGTTCGTGAGGTCGCTGCGGGACCGCCGCGCGGCGGTGCGGGACGGTCGCTAGCGGAACATCGACTTGATCTCGCCCCAGCTCGCCGTGTGGTTCGGCGTGCCGCAGCCCTCGGTCTCCACGATCAGCTCGCCCATCACCAGCCACGACTCCGCGTCGACGGTGCAGCAGGTCAACGTCGCGCTCGCTCCCGTGGCGACGGCGCCGTCGGCGCCCATGGGAGCGGTGTTGCCGATCAGGGTCGTCCCGGTCGCCACGAGGGTAGTGTTCCACTGGACCTCGACGCCGCCTCCGCCCCCGCACGCCTCGTTCTCCGTGATCGTGCAGGACTCGAGGGTCGCCCGGGCGTTGTTGCCGACGGAGAGGCCGCCGCCCCAGGTCCCGGCCGTGTTGCCCCGGATCGTGCAGTCGCGCAGGACCAGCGCGGCGTTGCCGCCGTAGACCTCGACGGCGCCGCCGCTCTCTATGACCTCGTTGTCCTCGAAGAGGCAGTCCTCGACCGTGGCCTCGCCGTCGCCCGTCCAGGTCAGCCCGCCGCCGTAGACGGTGTTGCCGCCGTTGCGGAAGACGCAGCCCCGCACCACGGGCTCGCAGGCGCCGCGGATCAGGAGGCCGGCCGCCTCGGAGGCCTCGTTGCCGTCGAAGACGCAGTCCAGGACGTGGGGCGCGCCCGCGCCCGTGATGTAGGCGCCGCCGCCGATGGCCGTCTCGTTCCCGGTGAAGACGCAGGCCTGTATCGTGAGGGCGGCGTTCTCGACCATCAGGCCGCCGCCCCAGCTGCCGTGCGGCGTCGCGCCCCCGGCGGGCAGGCCGTTCGACAGCGTCAGGGCTTCGATCCGCGTGGAGGCGTCCAGGTCGATACCGTAGAGGCAGCGCCCCAGGCGTTCGGCGTCGATCACCACGTCGGCCGGGTCGCCGGTGGCGCCCCGCAGGATCACGCCCGAGGGCAGGACCAGATCGCGCTCGAGGTACGTGCCCGCCGACACCACGACCTCGTCGCCGGCTGCGGCGATCCCGAGGGCCGCGGCGATGTCGGCGTGGTCGCCGGGCACGTGCAGGACGGCGGCGGAAGCGGCGGCGGCCAGGAGAGACAGGCAGACGAGGGTGCGGATCATGACACGTCCCGGGCTGGGGTCGTCGGCGCGTGTGACGTCACATGATAGCACGTCCGGCCTCCTCAAAGGCCCACACGCACCGTCATCACCGAGTTCGCCGGCATCGTGATCGGCGCGAACCGCTCCCCGATCTGCAGCCCGAACCCGAGCGGCGCCTGCGTCGTGTTCAGCAGCTGCACGCTGAGCAGGTCGTCGTCGTTCAGGGTGGCGCAGGCGTGCAGGGCGTCCGCGTCCAGCCCGTCGAGCTCGCGCTCGGTCCGCACGGCGCGGTCCCCCGGACGGATGGTCCGGCTGAACTGGGCCAGCACGTGGTAGATCGGCGTGTAGTGGATCTCGCCGGTGTCGGTGTCGATCATGATGGGCGCGCCGCAGAAGTTGTCCACGTGGTTGGGGCCGCCGTGGCGGTCCAGGACGACGTTCCAGTCCACCCAGCCGCTCACCCAGTGGTCCAGGCTGACGATGATGTTGCGCGCGTAGCGGTGCACGGGCACGTACATGGGGTGGTCGGCGACGCCCGGGCCGGCCCACTCGGCGGTGTAGGCCCAGTCGGTGGCGGTGGCCCGCCACCAGAAGTCGTCGTTGGCGAACCAGCCCTCCTCCTGGAAGCCGTCGGGGTCGCCGATGCCGCCGGGCGCCGCGTTGCCCAGGTTGTCGATGCAGCCCTCGGTGTGGACGATCTCGAAGCCGGGGTGCTTGTCGTGCACCCGGTCGAAGACGTCCTCGAAGACCTTGACCGTGCTCGCGTACCAGTGCACGGCCGCGCCGAACACGTAGGGGGCGGCCCGTTCGTCGGGGAAGATCGTGTCGGCCCAGTGCTCGAGGCCGTCGCGGTTCTGGTCGAAGATCAGCAGCCTGGTATCCGCGTGCCGACTCGCCGCCAGGCGGGGGCCCAGGTGGTCCGCGATGAAGTCGGCCTGCGATTCGGGGGAGAAGTGCATGCTCTCCCAATGCCCGCCGTTGCCGTGGGGCTCGTTGACGGGCGTCAGGCCCCACACGTCCACGCCGGCCGCCGCGTAGGCGTCGAGGTAGCGGACGAGGTAGTCGGCGTAGGTCGCTTCGTACTCCGGCTTCAGGTCGCCGGCCTCGCCCTGCCAGCCGTTCTCCGCGGAGCCGGGGACGTACCAGTCCTCGAGGTCCTTCATCCAGGGCGGCGCCGTCCAGGCCGACGCGATGATCTTCAACGCCGGATCCGCCTGCGCCCCCTTGACGGCGAGGGCCTCGCGGATCATCGGGAGCAGGTCGTAGTCGGGATCGGCGATCCCGGGATACCGGTCCGGGTCGAAGCCGGCCGTGTCCGGGGCGATGCTGAAGGCGGAGAGATCGGCGTCGTCCGGCTCCTCGGCGTACGAGTACTTGCCCTCGACCGTGAAGTCGCAGGACGCGATGTGGGTGCGGGCCAGGCTGAAGTCGGCGCCGTCCTCGCCCCAGATCCGCTCCATCACCTCGCGGCGGCGCTCCGGGGGCAGGTGGGCCAGGACGTAGGCGGACGACTCGGTGAAGGAGGTGCCGATCCCGTGCAGGGTCTGGCGGAGGCTGTCCGGATGGACCGTGATCACCGTACCGGTCGCGCGGCCCGGTTCGAACGCCACGTTCTCGAGGCTGGCGAGCTCGTCGCCCCGTGCGGAGGTGAGCAGGATCTCGCTCGTGGCGGTCGGGGCCGGGGGCCCGGTCTCCGTGCAGGCGGTCAGCGGCAGCAGGGCCGCGAGGCATGTCAGCGAACAGCGCAGGGCTCGAATCATGTCGAGCGCTCCTCTCTCGTGTCGGATGAGGCCGGAGCTTGTCTCGGGAGGCGATCGGCCCAGACTAGCATGTCCCGCCGGGGCGGTCTCGGCCTTTGAACGATGTCCCTGAAATGCATTTTTTTACCATCTGCGCACGTGGATTACCTCAAGCCGGGACCGGATCCTGTCGATACCCAATGAAGGACGACCCCCCGTGGGCCGTCACGTCGCCGTGGCTCGAGACAGGAGGGACTCATGGGCCGTTTCACGCCCGCTACGCTGCGCCGTTGCATCCGCCGACCCGCGTCGACCCGCGCCGGTCAGCGCGGCATGACCCTGATCGAGATCGTCATCGCCATCCTGATCCTGGCCATCATGGCCATCGGCATGAGCCAGTTCTTCACCCGTGGGCGGATCGGCTTCGGCCACGAGGAGCAGAAGCGGATCGGGGTCCTGCTCGCCCAGGAGGCGCTCGAGCGCACGGTCTCGCGCCCCTACACCCAGATCATCGACTGGTCGGAGCTGCGCACGATCGACGCGACGAACTACACCGTCGCGGTGACCACGCTCGTGGATGCGCCGGAACAGGACATGAAGACGATCCACTGCACCGTCACCTGGAACCTGACGCCGCAGGAAACGCGCTCGGCGTCGCTCGAGACCTTCGTCTTCGAGAACTGAGGCGGGTGAGGCCGAATGGAACGCACGCATATGAGGGGATCCGGGGAACGAGGCTACGCGCTGGTCGCGGTGCTGGTCCTGTCGTTCGTCATGCTCATCATCGGCACGGGCTTCTTCACGCTGGTCGGGCACGAGGTACGGGCCTCGCAGACCAATGCGGATTCGCAGCGCGCCTTCTGGCTGGCGGAGGGCGGCAAGGAGCGGGCGTTGCGCCTGCTGACGACGCTCGGCAGTCCGCCCACGGCCGATTTCTTCGTCTACGAGGACGTCGCCGGCTCGAGCTGGGGCACCTACACGGTCCACTGCGCGGTGGACACGTCGGCCGTATGGGCGGTCGAGAAGGCCTTCGTCCTGGAAAGCGTCGGCCGCTGCAACGGCGTCGAGCGTCGGGTGCGGCAGTGGGTGCGCATGACCTCGTTCGCGCAGTACGCCATGTTCACCGACGAGGAATCCAACGGCCAGTTCCCGCTGTGGTACATCGCGGGCGACATGGTCGAGGGGCTGATGCACACGAACGGCACCTTCCACATCGCCGGCAATCCAAGGTTCTCGGGCCGGGTCACCTCGGCCTCGAACCACATGGTCGGCTATCCCAACTACAACGTCACGGACATGGGCGACTGGCCGGTCGGAGGGAACGACCCCGATTTCGCGGGCGGCGCGGAACTGAACGCCCCCCTGATCCCCATGCCCACCAACCTGCCGGATCTCCGCCAGGAGGGCCTGTTCGGCGGCGTCTACAGCGGCGTCGAGACGGACGTCCAGCTGGGCGTGACGGGCGCGCAGGCGCCCGTCAACGCGCCGGGCTGGATGCGCTACCGGGCCACCGCGGACCCGACCGGCGACTGGACCTCGGTCCGGATCTCGTCGCTGACCAACGGCATCTTCTACTGCGAGGATGACGTCCATATCTCGGGCGTCCTGGACGGCGAGCTGACCGTCGCGAGCCATCAGGACATCCGCATCGTCGACGACATCACCTACGAGGGCAGCGACGCGAGCGGCGCGCCCCGGGCGAATTGCGACGACCTTCTCGGCCTGGTGGCGGAGCGGAACGTCATCTTCGCGGACACCGCGGCGAACCAGAACGACCTGGTCGTCAACGCGGTGCTGATGGCCCTGGACACGTCGATCACGGCCGAGAACTACACCATGGGACCGCCGCGAGGCACCCTGACCATCTGGGGCGGACTGATCCAGAAGTATCGCGGGGCCATCGGCCAGTTCAGGCGCGGGCAGATCATCCACGGCTACCAGAAGGACTACCACTACGACCCGCGCGTGACGGCGCGCACGCCGCCGTCCTATCCGCTCACGGGCATCTACGAACGGACGGCCTGGAAGGAGACCTGGGATGAAACCTACGCGTTCTAGGCGCCGGGAATCCGGCCTGACCCTGGTGGAGATGATCATGGTCGTCCTGCTGGGCGCGGTGGTCGTGCTCGGGGCGGGGGAGGTCTACCGGGGCGTGATCCGCAGCGCCAACATGAGCGCCAGGAAGGCGACCATCACCCAGGGTGCGACCCAGCTCTCGAGGGTGATCAGCCGACGCGTGCGGGTCGCGTCGGGCTTCACGGTCTACCAGATCCCCAACCGCACGATCCCGAGCGCCGTGGGCGACGGCCTGGCCCTGCTCGACGCCGACGGCGAAGTGATCGATCGCCTCGAGTGGAACACCGAGTTCTCGACCTTGGCCGACAGCAACGGCGCGCGCGTCACCCCCATGACCATCGGCAGCCTGCAGTTCGCCACGGACCTGGCCTCCCCGCGGACCGTGCGTTTCCGGTACCGGACGACCGACGGGATGAACGAGCTGGTCGATATCGAGAGCGCGGCGTCCGTGCGCAACTGAGCGGTCTGTCGCGACACCTACTTCCACGCGTCCCGCCCGCGACGGTCCGGTTGGACCTTGCGATCCGCGCGGGGCGCGTTTCCTTGTTGGAGAGCAGGCCGGTGCGCGCGCGACGGCGGACCTGACGAGCCGGAGACGCGCCCCGAAGACGATATGATCCAGGACAGGAGAGGAACCCCGTCATGATCCGCACACCCGCAGGCCTCGCCCTGATCCCCGCCCTGGCCCTGCTGTTCGTCTGCGGCGACCTCTGCGCCGCGGAGACGGATCGAGACGCCCTCGAACGCCTCGAACACGAGTTCAACGCCGCCGTCCTCGCCCGCGACGCCGCGGCCCTGGATCGGCTCCTCGACGACGACTACGTCACCGGCGGCATCCGGGTCCTCGGCAAGTCGGACCAGATCGAACTGATCACGGCCTCCATACCGCCGAAAACGCAGACGATCGACTCCATGGACGTCAGGCTGCACGGGGACACCGCGGTCGTGACCGGGCTCGCAACGGCCGGCTGGGCGACCCCCGCGGGCGCCGGCACCCGGACGTTCCGCTGGGTGAACGTCTGGATCCGCGGGGACGAGGGCTGGCGGGCGGTCTACGGCCAGACGACCGACGTGTCGCTCAGCTCCTCGAAGGACGGTTGCTGAGTCCGATCACTTCAGCTCCAGCGCCGCCTCGATGACCGGCCCCGGATCGATGGCCTCCCGGTCGCGCTGTATCATGGCGATCCGTCCCTCCGCGTCGATCAGGTAGGTCACCCGCCGCGGCGCGCCGTAGTCCTCCACGTAGAGACCGTATCGATGCGTGACCTCGCCGCCCCAGTCGCTGAGCAGGGGAAAGGCGACGCCGAGCTGTTCCGCGTAGACCCGATTCGAGAACGGGCTGTCCATGCTCACACCCAGAACCTGGATGTCGGCGGCCTCCAGAGCGTCGAGTCGCCCCTGGTAGGCCTGCAGCTCGGCCGTTCAGCCGCCCGTGAAGGCGAAGACGTAGAAGGCCAGGATGACCGGACGGCCGCGCAGGGCGTTCAGGGTCACGTCCTCCAGGTCCTGGGTCTTCAGGGTGAAGTCCGGGGCGGGATCGCCGACGGCGAGTTCGGGTTGCGGTGGCGGCTCCTGGTCCGCTCGGGCGACCGAGGCGCCGAGCAGCAGGAACGCGATCAGGAATCCGACTGCGGGCCTGTACGGCATGCGGGCTGTCCTTCCGACGAGTTGATCCGACGAATCACCCGGCTTTGCCGGATTGAAGTCCTGTATGGTCGGTTGCTACAATCGACGTCGCGACCCTAAGCGACGAGAGGTTCGGCTTGCCAGCGATAACTCCGCCCCCCCGTCTGCTCGTCCTGGTCTTCGTGACGGCGCTCGCCGCCGGCGGGACCGGCGCGCTCGCACAGGTCGACAGCCTGACGGACATCGGCGTCGCGCCCTCCCACGTGAACGGCACCTCGCTCGATCCGTTGTTCGTCTCCTACCCGGAGTGGTCCACCGTCGTCGGCCAGATCGACTTCTTCAAGTACTACGGCTGCATGTACTCGTGGTGCGGTCCGCTGGACACGGCGGGCATGGTGGCCTTCATGGACCAGCACGACGTCGCGATCGCCTGCGAGTACGGGGACTTCCCCTCCGGCGACGACGCGGCCTACAACTTCGGCATCGCCGAGCTGCAGATCGACCCGGTCTTCGACGCCGGCGGACACGTGTCCGCGATCCATCTCGACGGTCCCATCCGACGGCTGCTGCTGATCGCGAGTCCGACCGTCGGCCTCGAGCAGGCCGCGGACGAGATCGTGGAGTTCTGGGGGCTGTGCCGGGCCAGGTATCCGGACACGAGGATCGGACTCATCACGAACCTGCCCAACTGGGACTACACGCCCGAGCTGCACGGGTATCAGCCGTACCCCAACTACACGGACCAGTCGGGCGTCTATTACCTGGACGCCCTGAACACGGTCCATGCGGCGCTGATCGACGCAGGGCATGCGCTGGATTTCCTGGAGGTCGACTGTCCGTACCAGTACTACGCGGCGACCCGGACCCACGACAACGACGCCGACGTGGACAACCCGGCCAAGTTCAGGCACATCCGGGACTGGTGCCGGGACCGCGGCGTCGCGTTCCATCTCGTGGCGAACGCGGAGCCGGGAAGCCAGGCCGCGCATTTCAAGACGGGCACGATCTCGTACGTCAACCGCCTGATCCAGGACGGGATCTTCCCGGACGCCCTCACGGTCCAGTCCTGGTACACGCTGCCGACCCAGAACCTGCCGGAGTGGACCTCCTACACGTTCATGAACGCCGCCCGCGACGTGATCGCCCTGTACGTCGCCAACGCGCCGACGGGAGTGCGGGACGCGATGAGCGTTCCCGGGGCGCCCCGGCTCGCCGTCGCGACGCCCAATCCGTTCAACCCGTCGACGACGATCGTGTTCGGCGTGCCGCGCGACATGCGCGTTCGGCTTCGCGTCTTCGATCTCCACGGGCGTCCGGTGACCACGCTCGCCGAAGGCGTCTTCCCGGCCGGCGACCACGTCCTGACCTGGGACGGCCGCGACCGGCAGGGCCGGAACGCGGCGTCCGCCGTGTACGTCTGCCGGCTCGAGGCCGGCGATACGATCCTGAGCGAGAAGATGGTGCTCGTGAGGTAGGACGGGACAGCGTCGTTACGAGGGATTCGCTTGGGATCGCCCGCTCACACCGCCCAACCCAGCCACCGCGGATACTTCTCCGCCAGCTCGGCCAGGTGCACCCCGCCCGCCATCACCAGCACGATGAAGGCGAAGAACACGATGTTGTAGGCGTTGGTCAGCAGGAAGTGCTTCAGCCAGGTCTTGCCCCAGCCCTGTCCGTAGACCCGCTTCATGGCCAGGTACAGGTAGACGTAGAACAGCCCGAACGCGACGAGCCATACCCAGGCCTGCAGGGAGAGCAGCGCGGCGGTCAGCAGGATGAACACGAACGAGTGGAAGTGCAGCGAGAAGATCAGGTGCTCGACGTACCTCCGCCCCGACCGCACGTAGACCAGCTTCAGCAGCGCCGCGAAGAGCGGCAGCAGCAGGAACATCCCCTTGGGCAGCAGGCCGATCACGGCGCCGACGAGGGTCTGCTCGTCCAGGTCGAACTCGCGGCCCAGGGCCGTGCCCCGCGCCCGCCCGTCGTCCTCGCCCGCGTTCTCCTCCGCGGCGCCGGCGATGCCGTCCTGCAGGCCGTCCAGGAACTCCGTCGTGAACTCGCCGGGCGCGTCGTCCAGCGTCACCTGCAGCGTGTCCGAGACCGCGGTGAGGATCGAGTCGGCCAGGGCGGCCGGGGCCTCCGCATCCGCGTCGGGCGTGTTCTCGTGCTCGCGCATCTCGCCCTCGATGAGCGTCGTCATCAGGAAGAAGAACACGAGGCTGATGAACAGGTACATGCGCGCCGGCGGGATGTAGCGCACGCGCCAACCGGTCACGAAGCGCTCGGTCAGCACGCCGGGCTTGAACAGCAGCAGCACCAGGCTGCGCCAGAAGCGGTTGTCGAAGGTGAACAGGTCGTGCCACAGGCCGACCGCGAGCAGGCGCAGCGAGACGCGATGCTCGCGGCTGTCCTGTCCGCACTCGGGGCAGTAGTTCCCCGGGGTCGGCGTCTCGCAGTTCTGGCAGACGCTCAGCTTGGGTAGGAGTTCCTTGGCCATGGGGCGAGTCTAGCCTCCGCCGGCGCACGGGGCGACACCGAATGTTGCGGTTCGACAAAACCACACTAGATTACTCTGCATTATCGATTTCAATGACATCCACGTCGATGAGCCCGGGGGTTCTCCATGACGTCGTTCAAGCACGTTCAGGCCGTTGCGGCCGTCGTCTCCTTCTGTCTGCTCCTGTCGGCCGCCGCGTCGGGCGCCGCCGAATTCAAATCGCGCTGGGGTCATCCCCGTCCCCAGGGCCAGCCCGTCTTCGGACTGGCCTTCGTCGACGATCTCGAGGGCTGGGCCGTGACCCGCGGCGGCGCGATCCTGCACACGGACGACGCCGCCCAGAGCTGGACCATCGCCGTGGATCACGACGAGATCAGCGACGATCTCTACGACGTCGTCGTCGCGGACGACGGCACGCTGTTCGTCTGCGGCGACGGTCTCCTGCGCAGCACCGACGGCGGCGACACGTGGACGGCGCTGTCCCACCCAGGCGGCGAGCTCCGCGACCTGTGCACGATCCCCGGCGGCGGCGTCTCGGCCGCGGGCGTGGACGGCCATGTCGTGGTCTCCTTCGACGGCGGCGACACCTGGAGCGAGGCCGGCCCCCTGACGGGCGACGCGCGGCACCACCTGTGGCGCAGCGCCCTGGAGGGTTACGTGGTCGGCCAGTACGTGAGTCATCGCACCGTCGACGGTGGCGCCACCTGGACCGAGATGTTCAGCGGCGGCTTCGACGGCTTCAACGGCATCTTCGAGATCGACGCGACCACCCTGGCCGTGTTCGCGGATTTCGACCTGTGGCTCAGCGAGGACGGCGGCGAGACCTGGGCGGTGCCGAGCGGCCGGAGCGTGCCGACCTACGCGCACCGGGCCGTGATCCTCAGCCCGACCCACTGGGTCATCGCGGCCAACGGCGAGGGCGACGAGATCTTCGAGACCTTCGACGCCGGCGCGAACTGGGACGCCGTGAACCTCTTCAACGACGTCGGCTTCCTGGCCTTCGAGCAGCTCCCCTCCGGCCGCGTCGTGGCGGCCAACGACGTGGGCGACATCTACTGGAGCGATGATCTCGGCCACACCCTGTCCAACGGCACGCTCGACCTGAGCCAGGGCCGGCACGCCGGCCGCATCGACAAGCTCTGGCGGAAGCCCGGCGGCCGGCTCAACGCCTGGGGCGTTCCCGAGATCTTCGGTTTCGAGTCCCGATACCTGCAGAGCGACGACGGCGGGCTGTCCTGGGTCCAGGTGCCCGCTCCCGCGACCATCAGCCTGGAATCCATGGCCTGGCTCGACGACGACCGGGGCGTGGCCGGCGGCTACAACTCCGTGGCGTTCACCACCGACGGCGGCGCCACCTGGCAGCTCGGCGACCTTGAGCCGGGCGGACTGGTCCGGCGTGTCGCGGTGCCCGCGGCGGATCGCTACTTCGCCGCCGCCACCACCGGCGGCGGCGCCGGCGCCGGCGGCAGCCTCTACCGCAGCGTCGACGGCGGCGCCACCTGGACCGAGGTGGGCGGCGGCCTGCCCGTGGGCGACTACGACGGCTGGTGCGTCTTCTTCGCCGCCGACGGCCAGACCGGCTTCGTCGGCGGCCGCGTATCCGGCGACTGGGAGACCTACCGCACCATCGACGGTGGCGCGACCTGGTCGCCCATGACGGGGATGGCCGGCCTGTTCGACGTGCACGAACTCGGCGGCGGCGTCTTCGTGGCCGTGGCCTTCGACGGTACCTTCCGCTCCACGGACTCGGGCGTCACCTGGGACCAGGTCTCCGACACGACGCTCCAGTACGACGTCCATTTCAGCGACGCCCTGAACGGCATGGCCTGGGGCAACCGGTCCTACTACTCGATCACGGAAGACGGCGGCCTGACCTGGGAGACCATGGAGTCGCCATACCACAGCCCGAACCCCGGACAGACCAGCTACACGAGCGTCTGGGCCGCGACCTACTCGGATGAGGGCTGGGTGATCGGCGGCGCCGGCTATAGGATCGCGGTCCTGTCGGAGATCTCCTCGACGGCGATCGAGGACGAGGCCCCCGCCGGCGCGACGCCGTCGGCCGTGCGTATCGAGCGCGTCCATCCCAACCCCTTCAACCCGTCCACCACGGTGCGTTTCAGCACGGCGACCGCCGGTCAGGTGCGCGTGACGATCCACGACCTGGCGGGACGCCGCATCCGGACGCTGGTCGACGGCGTGCGCGCCTCCGGCGAACACGCGGCGGTCTGGCGCGGGGACGACGAGCGAGGCCGCACGGTGGCGGCGGGCGTGTACTTCGCGATGGTCAAGAGCGCCGCCGGGACGGCGACGGCGAAGCTGGCGCTGGTGAAATAATCCTGCGCGGCGCGACGAATCGAAGAGGGCCCCGGGATCGTCCCGGGGCCCT
>CAZSNA010000019.1:0-22977 GCA_964607825.1 uncultured Fibrobacteraceae bacterium
AGTGTCCACTAATTTAGGGCTTGAAACTGTCCCACTTCAGCTGGCAGGGCACAGAGGTGAAGCGGATGACGATCGTGCGGTGACAGTCGCGGGCTCCGGCGGGAAAGGGGCGGTCCGACGGGACCGCCCCCGCCGGCCTACCTCGCCTCCGGCACCCGTATCCGCAAGCAGATGAAGAACCCCGCCAGCGCGATCGCGCCGGCCAGCAGGAACACCCACATGTGCCCGTAGGTCTCCCACAGCCACCCCGACAGCACCGGCAGGCTCATCGCCACCACGTGATCGATGGTGATCCCCGTGCTGATCGTCGGCGTGATGTCCGCCGGATCGTCGGCGATCTTCTTGAGGTAGGTGGTCCGCGCGATGCGCAGGGCGAAGAGGATGCTGTCCAGCACGTAGCAGGCGTACAGCAGCTTCACGTCGTTCACGAAGGCGTAGACCAGGCAGATGCCCAGCAGCAGCAGCTCGTCGGCGGCCAGCACGACGCGCTCGCCCACCCAGTCGATGATGTCGCCCAGCAGCGGCCGGAACAGCACGCCCAGGGCCGCGGCGATGAAGTAGAGCAGCGCGATGGTCGAGACCGGCACCCCGTGCAGGCTCACCAGCACCCAGCCCCCGAAGGCCAGGAAGATCTGCTTGCGCACGCCGAACAGGGCGCTGATGGCGTAGAAGATGCCGTACTTGCGCCGCCAGACCCAGCGCCGAGAGCGGGCGGCCGTCTCCCCCACGTGGACGCGGAAGTAGTGCCAGCCCGCGCCCAGGGCCGCCAGCGCGGCCAGGCCGTAGAACAGCTCGTAGCGGTCGCCGAAGAACCGGGCCAGCAGGTACACGCCGCCCACGCCGATGATGACGCCGAGGTTGCGCGCCCCCCCGAGCTGGCCCAGGCGCCGGCCCTCGTTGCCGCGCCGCGCCAGGTTGAGCCCGATGGGCCCCTCCACCGCGAAGATGATGTGGTCGCCCAGGCTCCAGACCACGATGAACGCCACCAGCAGGGCCGTGTCGCGCGCCACCAGCCCCAGGCCCAGGGCGCCGACGGCGGTCAGGATCATGGCCACGGCCGCCATGCGCGCCTCGCGCATGAAGGTCAGCAGCAGCGCCGACACCCCGATGATCAGGAACCCCGGCAGCTCGCGCGGGAATTCCAGCCAGCCGCGGGCGGCGGCGTCCAGGTCGTGCACGTCGCTCAGGTAGTTGTTCAGGGTGGACATGAAGATGCCGGCGGCCGCCCCGAAGCAGAGCGTCGCCAGCAGCATGTGCCGGAAGTCGGGGCCGATGCCGGCCAGGCGCGCCCGCAGGCGTGCGATCATCGGGCGCGCCCGGTCATCGGGAGCACTCGATCATCATGAACTCTTGCCGTAGTTCGGAGCTTCCTGGGTCACGTGGACGTCGTGGGGGTGGCTCTCGCGCAGCCCCGCGCCGGTGATGCGCACGAAGCGCGCCTTCTCGTGCAGCTCGGCGATGGTGCCGCAGCCGCAATAGCCCATGCCGCTGCGCAACCCGCCGACGATCTGGTAGAAGATGTCCGAGAGCTTGCCCTTGTAGGGGACGCGGCCCTCGATGCCCTCGGGCACGAGCTTGTCCGCGTCGGCGATGCCCTCCTGGAAGTAGCGGTCCTTGCTGCCCTCCTGCATGGCGCCCAGCGAGCCCATGCCGCGGTAGCTCTTGTAGACGCGGCCCTCGAAGAGGATCTTGTCGCCCGGCGCCTCCTCGGTGCCGGCGAACATCGACCCGAGCATCACGGTGTCCGCGCCGGCGGCGATGGCCTTGGCCACCTCGCCGGAGAACTTGACGCCGCCGTCGGAGACCACCGGCACGCCGGCCGGCCGCGCGACCTCGACCACGTCGAGGATCGCCGAGATCTGGGGCACGCCCACGCCCGAGACCACGCGCGTGGTGCAGATCGAACCGGGGCCGATGCCCACCTTCACTGCGTCCGCGCCCGCCTCGATCAGCGCCGCGGCCGCCTCGCCGGTGGCGATGTTGCCGGCCATGACCTGCTGCTCCGGATGGGCCGCCTTGATGCGGCGCACCATCTCGATCACGTTGCGCGAATGCCCGTGGGCGGTGTCGACCACCAGCAGGTCCGCGCCGGCCTCGACCAGCCCGGCAACCCGCTCGTCGGTGCCCTTCCCCACGCCCACCGCCGCCGCGCAGAGCAGCCGGCCCTGGGCGTCCTTGGCCGCGTGGGGGTAGTCGATCTTCTTCTGGATGTCCTTGACCGTGATCAGGCCGCGCAGCTCGCCGTCGGGGCTGACCACCAGCAGCTTCTCGATGCGGTGCTCGTGGAGCTTGTCGGCCGCGTCCTCCAGGGTGGTGCCCTCGGGCACGGTCACCAGGTCGCCGCTGGTCATCACCGAACGCACGGGCTGGGAGGTGTCGCGTACGAAGCGCAGGTCCCGGTTGGTCAGGATGCCGACCAGGCGTCGGCCCTCGGTGACGGGCACGCCGGAGATGTGGTGCTCGGCCATCAGGGCCAGGGCCTCGTCGATGGGACGTTCGGGGCCGAGGGTCACCGGGTCGGTGATCATGCCCGACTCGCTGCGCTTCACCCGGCGCACGTGCGCCGCCTGGTCCTCGGGCGACAGGTTCTTGTGGATGACGCCGATGCCGCCCTGCCGCGCCATGGCCCGCGCCATGGCCGCCTCGGTGACGGTGTCCATGGCCGAGGACATCAGGGGCGCGTTGAGCGACAGCCCGCGGGTCAACCGCGTGGCGGTGTCGATGTCGCGCGGGATGACCTCGGAGTACCCGGGCACCAGCAGGACGTCGTCGAAGGTGAGGGTCTCCGGGAAGCGGTCGTCGAGGCGACCGCCGCTGAACTCGGGCATGGCGACGTCCTTTGCCAGGGTTGGCGGATCACTAAGGTTTGAGAACCCCGATGAAGGGCAGGTTGCGGTACTTCTCGTCGTAATCCAGGCCGTAGCCGATCACGAACTCGTCGGGGATCTCGAAGCCGCGGTAGGAGACGGGCACCTCCTCCACGCGGCGCGACGACTTGTCCAGCAGCGAGCACACGCGGATGCTGCGCGGGTTGCGCGTCTCCAACAGCTGCAGCAGGTGGTTCATGGTGAGGCCGGTGTCGATGATGTCCTCGACGATGATGATGTCGCGGTCGGTGATGTTGGACTTGAGGTCCTTCTCGATCTTCACCACGCCGGTGCTCTCGGTGCCCCCGTGATAGCTGCTGATAGCCATGAAGTCGATCTCGTGATGGATGCCGATGCAGCGGCTGAGGTCGGCCAGGAACACGAAGGCGCCCTTGAGGATGCAGACCAGGATCGGCGTGCGGCCCTCGTAGTCGCGACTGATCTCGGTGCCCAGCTGACGGATGCGCTGCTGCACGTCCGCCGAGCCGATCAGGATCTTGTCGATCAGGGGGTCGCGGTGGGCCAGCTCGGCATCGTCGAACGTCATGGGGTCGCCTCCGTGGCTCGCGGACGGCCTAGCCGTGCCGCGCCTGGTGGATCGCCTGGATCTTCGCGGCGATCAGGTCGATGGCCACCTGGTTGTGTCCCCCCTGGGGGATGATCAGGTGGGCGTACTTCTTGGTCGGATTGACGAACTGCGCGTGCATGGGCCGCACCACGGTCATGTACTGCTCCATGACCGACTCCATGGTGCGTCCGCGCTCGCGGGTGTCCCGTTTCAGGCGCCGGATGAAGCGCTCGTCCGCGTCGACCCCCACGTAGAGCCGGATGTCCATGAGCTCCCGCAGGGGCTCCGACTCCAGCACGAGGATCCCCTCGACGAAGATGATGTCCGCCGGCTCCACCCGCCGCGTCTCCGGCAAACGCGAGTGGATCGAGTAGTCGTAGATGGGCACGTCCACGCCCTCGCCCCGCTTGAGCTGCTTCAGGTGCTCGACCAGCAGCTCCGTGTCGAAGGCGTTGGGGTGGTCGTAGTTGATCTTGGCCCTGTCCTTCAGGGGCAGGTGCGAGTTGTCGTGGTAATAGGAATCGTGATGGATGATCTGGACGGTCCGTCCCGGCGCGGCTTCCTGCACGCGCAACGCGACGGTGGTCTTACCCGACCCCGTGCCTCCGGCGATCCCGATAATCACGGGAGAATGCTGTACCTGATCGTTCATGAGCGGGAAAGATACCACAACGTGGGAGCGTGTCAACGGGACCTCCGATAGGGATGGTCTTTCGTCAGAACGGCTGGTAGGGTCTTCTCCGGAATATCAACGAGGAGTGCCGATGGACGTTGGGAATCTGGTTTCGCTGCTCGGGGTGGCCGTGTTGATCGGGATCGCCTGGGCGATGAGCAACAACCGCCGCCGCGTCGCCTGGCGACCCGTCTTCTGGGGCCTCGGCCTCCAGTTCCTGTTCGCCCTGATCCTGCTGCGCACACCGTGGGGACAGGCGTTCTTCGCGGGGGCGCGGGTGGCGGTGGCGCGGGTTCTCGGCTTCACCGACGCCGGCACGGCCTTCCTGTTCGGCAACCTGTTCCGGGGCAGCGAGGATCTGGTGAAGTACCTGGAGCCCGGGCCAGAGGGCGGATTCGTGCAGGTCACCAGCTCGGCGACGGGCGAGCTGATCCCCCTCGGCACCGTGTTCGCCATCCATATCCTGCCCACGGTGATCTTCTTCTCCTCGCTGATGGCGATCCTCTACCACCTGGGCGTCATGCAGCGGCTGATCTCGGGCATGGCCTGGATCATGCGGCGGACCATGGGCACCAGCGGTTCGGAGACCCTCTCCTGCGCCGCCAACGTCTTCGTGGGACAGACCGAGGCGCCGCTGGTGGTGCGGCCCTACATCAAGACCATGACCTCCTCGGAGATCATGGCCATCATGTGCGGCGGCTTCGCGACCGTCGCCGGCGGGGTGATGGCGGCCTACGTGCGCTTCGGCGTGGATGCGGGACACCTGCTGGCGGCCTCGGTCATGTCGGCGCCGGCGGCGCTGGTGGTCGCCAAGATCATGTATCCCGAGACCGAGACCTCCGCGACGGCCGGCGAGGTGAAGCTGGACGTTCCCAAGGAATACGCCAACCTCATCGACGCCGCCGCGGGCGGCGCCGGGGTGGGCCTGAAGCTGGCCGCCAACATCGGCGCCATGCTGCTGGCCTTCGTGGCCCTGGTGGCCATGATCAACGCCGGCCTCGACCTGCTCGGCACCTCGCTGCAGCAGATCTTCGGCTGGGTCTTCGCGCCGCTGGCCTGGGCCATGGGCGTGCCCTGGTCCGAGGCGGAGGCCTTCGGCAACCTCCTGGGCACCAAGATCGCGGTCAACGAGTTCCTGGGCTACGTGGAGCTGCGCGGCGCCGTCGAGGCGGGCGCCCTCTCGCCGCGCAGCGTGGTCATCGCCACCTACGCCCTGTGCGGGTTCGCCAACTTCTCCAGCATCGCCATCCAGATCGGCGGCATCGGCGGCCTGGCGCCGGAACGGCGCAGCGACGTGGCCAAGCTCGGCCTGCGGGCCATGTTCGGGGGGGCGATGGCGAGCTGGTTGACGGCGACGATCGCGGGGATCCTGTATAACGGCTAAGGCAGCAGCAGGCACAGCAGCCCGCGCAGCCCCAGACTCACGCCCACCCCCAGCGCCGCCCCGGCGATCACCTCGCGCGGCGTGTGCCCCAGGAACTCCTTCAGACGTTCCCGATTGAGCGTGTGGTCCGGCGCGAGCAGCTCGCGGATCATCAGGTTGAGCGCCTGCGCCTGGCGGCCGGCCGACTGCCGCAGCCCCGCCGCGTCGAACATGGTGATGAAGGCGAAGCAGCCCGCGACCGCGAACACGGGCGAGGTCCAGCCGGCGATCATGCCGATCGTGACGGTCAGGGCGGTGACGGTGGAGCTGTGGCTCGAGGGCATGCCGCCGGTGGAGAAGAGCACCGGCACGTGGGCCTCCCCCCGCCGTCGCCAGTCGCGCACGAACTTGATGAACTGGGCCAGGAAGTTGGCCAGCAGCATGGCGATGATCGCCTCGAGGCCGGTGTCGTGGATGCGGGCGGCGAGGGGCATGGGGCACTCCGGTTCGGCAGCGGGACTGGGCGACGCGATACGCCGACAAGCTGGGCCGCTCGCGACGCATCCGCAAGCCGGATCAGGATCCGTCGACCGTCTCCACCCGGATGGCGCCTCGGGCCGCCACCGGATCGTACTCCCACAGGTCGAAGTACTCCGTGCTGTCGGTGTGCCGGTAGGCGGAGGTGAACAGCGCCTTGAAGTCCTCCGGGAAGACCGATCTGTGGGGCGGGTACCAGTTGGAGATGTCGAAGGGCGCCTGGCCCCTGGGGATCAGCCACAGATCGGCGGCGCCGTCGGCGATCAGACGGTAGGTGGCCTCGGGGATGGGCTTGTCCGCACGTCGCGAATCCATCAGGGCGATGATGTCCAGCAGCAGCGGCTCACCCGCCAGGACCAGCAGGGTGCGCTGGCTGGTCCAGTGGAAGTAGGGCTCGAAGCCGCCGTACCCCATGTGGATGTCACGGTCGGGATGCGCGGCCAGGATGCGCTGCACGTCCTCGGTGATGCCGCCCGCGTCCGACATCAGCGAGCTGGCCTTGCGGGCGCTGCGATACCCCTCGACCGAGCCGGCGAACAGGGCCACGAACAGGAACGAGGCCACCAGGCCCATCCGCCAGGACGCCCGGCGCTCGGGCAGCAGCAGCCCCAGGGTGCCCGCCTCGGGCCAGAGCCGCGCCGCGAACACCAGGTTCAGGGGGATCAGCGGCAGCAGGTGCACCTGCCCCGCGCCGGGCTTCAGCGCCAGCAGCATCACCACCAGGTTGCCCACCACCCAGGCCTGGATCAGCACCGGGCGCACGTCGGCGCGCTGGTAGACGACGCGGCCGGCGGTCAAGGGCACGATCGCCGGCACGGTGTAGAAGAGGGCCCGGCTGAGCAGGTGGGGCAGCTCGTCGAACTGCAGGCCGTGGTGGGCGGTGATGAAGATCCACTCCAGGTAGCGGGTCAGCGAGACGGCGTCGGAGAAGAAGGGCAGCGCCATCACCACGCCCCCCAGGCCCAGCGCCGCCACCGACGCGCGCCAACCGTGCTGCTCGTCCAGCAGGGCCAGGACCGGCAGCATGTAGAGCAGGGCGTGCAGCTTGAGGTTGACGGCCAGGCCCAGGCCGAGCGCCGCGCCGGTCACCGCCAGCACGCGCCGCGGCGACCCCGCGCTGTACAGGGCGAAGGCGACGGCCGCCAGGAGATAGGCGTCGGGCCGCACCAGCAGGACCGAGTGGCCGCAGACCCAGAACAGCAGCACCGCCACCACCGTCATGCCGAAGGCCAGGGTGTCCGAGACCCAGCGCCGCAGGGTCAGGAACAGCATGGTCAGCGAGAGGTACAGCGAGAGCAGGGCGCCGGTCTTGGACGCCAGCACGGTGGGGCCGAGCAGATCGAGATAGAAACCCGTCAGGAGGAAGACGCTCGGGCCGTAGAGCAGGCTGTATTGTTGGGCGGCGTCGGGGGCGTGGTACAGCTCGCCGCCCGTCTTCAGCCACCAGGAGATCGAGACCACCGTGGCCTCGACGTCGCTGGTGTAGCCGTCGTGCAGCAGATACCAGAGGCAGTTGGCCAGGAAGGCGCCGAAGACCACCAGCGAGACGAGCAGCAGCACCGGACGGACCGTCCTCCAGGTCCGTTCGGCCCGCCCGTAACTGACGTAGGGATGGGTGTGCTTGCGCGTGATCAGCCAGATGACCGCCACGCCGGCCATGGTGTACAGCGGGTGCTGCGCGCAGACAACCAGGATGTCGAAGAACAGGCGCAAGACGTTCAGGCTCCGGCTGCGGTCCGGCCGGGTGCCGGACGACTCGCGATGGGGCGGACGGCCGCTCCCGACGAGCGATCCATCAGCATGTAGGGCGACTTGTCGGACATCCGTGGATCATACCACGAACGCCGTCCTCGACGAGCGGGTCGATACTATCATGTTTTGATGTATTGTCAACCGGATGACAGGTTATCGAACATGTACGCAAGTAGCTGCCGACTCTCCGGATAAGCCCACGGATAGTCGTCGCGGCGGTCCCAGAACTGGTCCACCTCGCCATGGCCGGCGCGCCGGTAGAGCAGGGCCTGAACGAACATGTCGAGCTTGTCGGCATCGCGGACCAGACGGGCCTCCGGGGTCTCGGCCGCCTCGAACTCGCGCCACAGGTCGCGCCAGCGCTCCGGGTCCCCCGCGCCGGCGGCCAGCTCGTCGAAGATCGCGGTCTCCATGGCCGCCTTGGCGCCCCTCGGCAGGCTCCGGCCCGCGGGCGTGGGGAGGTCGCCCGTCCGGCACTCCGGCAGGTCGTGCAGGATCGCCATGGACAGCACGCGCGCCCGGTCCAGGTCCGCCTCCACCAGGTCGAGCAGCAGCAGGGCCGTCAGGCTGACGCCGTGGCTGTGCCCGGCCAGGCTCTCCGGCGACGGGACGCCTCGCATCAGCCAGCCCGTGCGGGGCAGCCGCTTCATGCGGGCGGCGTCGATCAGCAGGTCGAGAGCGGCGGCGAGGGCGGCGGAATCCATGGGTTGCCTCCTGTTACGGGATTCGAGCGTGTGATAGTCTAGCCGCGTCCATGCGAGGTGACCAACCCGAACTTGGAGCGCCCATGCCCCGACTCGCGATCAAGCCCCTGGCGGACTACGGCTTCGCCGCCGAGATCACCGTCCGCACCACCGACCTCAACTACGGGGGCCACCTGGGCAACGACCGCCTGCTGGCCCTGCTGCACGAGGCGCGGGTGGCCTTCCTGGCGCGGCACGGCTGGACCGAGCTGGACTGCGGCGGCGTGGGCCTGATCATGAACGAGGCGGCCCTGCGCTTCGAGCGGGAGGCCTTCGCCGGGGACGTGCTGAGCATCGCGGTGGGCGCGACCGAGCTGGGCCGGGCGGGCTTCCGGCTCTCGTACCGGGCCACCCGCGCCGCCGACGGCGCGCTGATCGCCCTGGCCGAGACCGGGATGGTCGCCTACGACTACGGCACCCGCCGGGTGACCGCCCTGCCCGAGACGGTGCGTCGCGACCTCGAAGGCGGCGCGGCGTGAGCGCGCCCGAACGCATCACCAGCCTGCAGAACCCCCGCGTCAAGCGGCTGGTGAAGCTGCGTGAGCGGAGGCATCGCGAGGCCGAGGGACTGGCCCTGCTGGACGAACCACGGGTGATCCGCCGCGCCCGCGACGCCGGCGCGACCTTCGCCGAGATCTACCTCTGCCCCGAGACCGCCGCGCCCGCCGACGCCGCCCTGGCCGCGGAGCTGGCCGACGGCGGCGCCGAGCTGACGGAGCTGGCGCCGCCGGTGCTGGCCAAGGCCGCCTACCGCGAGCGCCCGGCCGGCGTGATCGCCCTGGTCGCTCAGCCGGCACGGCGGCTTGAGGACCTGGATCCCCCCGCCGACGCCCTGCTGATCGTGCTGGAGAACGTGGAGAAGCCCGGCAACCTGGGCGCCGTGGTGCGCACCGCCAGCGGGGCGGGCGTCCACGCGGTGCTGGCCTGCGGCGCCGGCGCCGATCCCTGGAATCCCAACGCCCTGCGGGCCTCCACCGGCGCGGTGTTCTCGGTGCCGGTGGTCGCGGCCGAGCGCGACGAGATCGCCGCCTGGCTGGGCGGCCGCGGGATCGCGGCGGTGGCCACCACCCCCGACGCGGACCATCCCTACACCGCCCTGGACCTGCGCGGCCCGGTCGCCCTGCTGCTGGGCGCGGAGGACCGCGGCCTCTCCCCCGAACTGCTGGCGGCCGCGGACCGGGCCTGCCGCATCCCCATGGACGGCGCCGCCGACTCGCTCAACGTGAGCGTGTCGGCGGCGATCCTCGCCTACGAGGCGCGGCGTCAGAGGAACAGCTAGTTCACGCGATAGCAGATCACCTCGATGGGCTCGGCCTCCTCGGCGGCCTCGTCCGCCGCCGATCCGCCGAACTGGGCGGTCAGGGCGTCGGTCATGCCGCTGATCACCAGCACGCGCTCGTCGTCCAGGAACAGGATGCCGTCCTGGAGGGCGTTCCCCTCGCCGAGCAGCCTCACCTGGTGACGGAAATGCCCTTCCAGATCGAAGACGTCGTAGCTGGCCAGCACGCCCGTCTCCTGGCCGCGCATGCCGCGGGCGTTGAGCACCCAGATGTGGCCGTCCGGATGGACCATGAGCTGGCCGATGGGCGTCTCGACGTCCTCGACCTCGGTCTCGACCGGGAAGGGGAACATCCGCGAGGTGCCGTCCATGATGGCGCGGGCCACGGCGTAGTCCGACTCCTCGCGCCGGTAGGGCTCGAACTCGCGGCTCACCGAGCGTTCCACCGTGCCGTCCTTGGCGAAGATGTCGAAGGCGTACGCGTACCGGTCCGGCGGGGCGATCACGCGGCCGTCCGGCAGGATGTCCCAGCGGCCGTACATCACGAAGTACTGGTTGCGCTCCTTGAGCACCAGGTTGCTGAAGTCCCAGTGCACGTCGAAGCCGGTGTAGCGGCAGAGCTCGTTGCCCTCGTCATCGAAGCTGCCGATGAAGATGTGGCGGTCCTGGCCGCCCTGGCCGAGCTCCACGTCGACCACGCCGAGGACGGTGTTGCCGCCGCCGGAGCGCGCCTCCACCAGGGCGATGATCGCGCCCTCGGCGCCGGTCTTGAAGATGCCGGCCGGCTGGTCGTCCTTCGTCACCTTGATCACGCGGCCGGGGAAGCTCTGCACGATGCCCAGCGTGCCGTCGGGCATCCAGATCATGTCGGTGGGCTGGCGCACCTCGCCGGGGCCGTCGCCCTCGCGGCTGAGGGTGCCCAGCTCCTGGCCGTCCGGCCCGAACACGAAGACCTGGGCGAGCTGCATGTCCAGCAGGTAGACGTTGCCGTCCTCGTCGCTGAGCGCCTTGAGGATCATGCCGAAGAAGACGTCGTCGTCCTCGCCGCCGCGCCGCCAGAGCTCGGTGAGGGTCACATCCGTGACGCCGTCGCTCGGCGTGGCGCCGTTGGCCACGTGGACCACGCCGTCCACGGTCGTGACCTCGCCGGCCGTCGCGCAGCCCGCGGCGAGGATCAGGAGGGGAATCAACAGCTTCATCTCACGCATCACCGTCCCCTTTCGAGAGGGTGTTCCACATGCAGGTGTCGGGCTGCACGGGCGATTCGGCCTGTTTGAAGGCGGCATGGGCGACTTCGAAGGCCGCCAGGCCGACCAGGAGCGCCGCGATCCAGAGTCCAGGATACCCGCCGGGCACCGCCCGGGCGAGCGTCAGCATCAGGTCCGTGCCGATCCGTTCTATGACCCAGGGTCGCGAGACCCGGGATATGGCCAGCACGTGGGGCGTCACATGTATGATCAACAAGGTTCCCAGCACCAGCCACAGGCGCGCCGTCCGCCGGGTGCGGGACACCCCGGCCCGGATCGCCCGGGCGTAGAAGGCGAGGCCGAGATACATCAGCACGGACGTGACGGCCAGGGTGATCGGGAAGAAGGGGCCGGCGTTCCGTTCGACCACCGTCCAGCCTTCTGCGAGGGCGGACAGGTCCTCCGTCTTCAGCCTGACCCGGTCTTCGAAATCCGTCCACAGGAACCGCTCCTCGATCTCGGCGGCCGACGGGGCGATCCCGTACATGTCCAGGGCCGCGCGCTCGATCTGCCAGGCCACGAAGGCCAGCGAGCTGCCCTCGGGGGTCGTGTACGGCTTGGAGACGAGCGGGGCCGCCCCCTTGACCACCGGGATCGTCGCGACCGGGTGCGACTCGCCCCAGGGCGCCGTCGCCGGCGGCGCCTCGCCGCTCCAGGACAGGCGCCACATGTACGTGGGGACGCGGACGCCGTAGCCCTCGTCCTCGTCGATGAAGACGACCTCGGGCACGACGGGATCGGACTGCCCGATCCAGATCACGCCGCCGAGATAGCCCGCCGAGAGCAGCAGCAGAGCCGGCAGGCTGATCAGGGCCAGCAGGTAGCGCCGCCCCAGCGGCAGGGCGTCCACCGCGCGCAGGTTGGCCGCCATCGGGGCCGCGAAGGTGAGGCACATGTAGGCGGTCATGGGCACGTAGGCGAAGCGCAGGTCGCTCTCGGGCATCAGGTGCAGGATCAGGCCCGAGAGCAGGGCGCCGAAGAGCAGCATGAAGGGCGTGAGCATGACCAGCAGCGCGGGTCCCTTGGGCGTGGTGCGGACGATCATCTGGTAATGCAGCCAGACCGCCCGCGGTCCGCGGGCCGGGCGGACGACCCCCTCGGCCCGGTCCTCGCGAACGTGCTTGCGATCGCTCGTCGCGAGAGGCGCCAGCACGTAGCCCGCCTGGATACGACGTCGGCCGACCACGATCAGCGCCGCCGCGGCCGCGAGCAGCAGCGGCACGAGCAGTCCGGGCAGATGCTGGAGCCAGACCAGGGGGGCCAGCAGAGCGAGATTGAGGGCGTAGATGCCCAGCGAGGGTCGGATCCCCTTGGGCACGCTGGCCAGTTCGGGACGCACCGCGTGCCGCCCGGCGACGCCCGCGACCACGGCCGCGGCCAGGATCGCGCCGATGCGCAGGAGGTCGCCGCCCCGCAGGGTGTCGAAGGCCTCCAGGGATTCGGCCAGCCAGAAGATGAGCGCCACCACGGTCAGCAGCATCGCCAGCATCAACAGGCCCGCCAGGGTCGAGCCGACCAGGGACGCCGTCCACAACCGGCGCGCCGGCAGCGGCAGCGCCAGGTCGAAGCGGCTGCAGCGGTGCCGCACGTGGCTCCAGGCCAGGTACTCCGCCAGCAGGATCCAGCCGCAGATCAGCAGGGGCGTGTAGGTCATCGTCCGGGTCTTGTAGACGATCAGGCCGTAGACCCCCGTGATCACCTGCGCCCCGACCAGCATCACCACCAGCCAGATCCCCATGCCGCGCAGGGCGGTGTTGCGGGCCAGCAGGGCGCGCATCAGGCCGTCCCCCCGACCAGTTCCACGAACATCTCCTCCAGCGGCAACGGCCGGCACGACACCCCGCCCAGGCCGAAGGTCTCGCGCAGCCGCGCCGTGCAGGCCTCGGGGCCCAGCTCGAAGACGGCGCGCACCGCGTCGGGCCGCTCGCGCACGCAGAGGCAGGACGGGTCGGCCAGCAACCGCTCGCGGGCCCGCTCGAGGCCGGCGGGCAGCAGGGCCAGGCAGAAGCCCTCGCGGATGTCGTCCAGATCGCTGTCGATCCAGATCTGTCCCTCGTGCAGCATGAGCAGCCGGCTGGCCATGCGCTCCACGTCGGTCATGTGGTGCGAGGAGAACAGGATCGTCGTGCCGGTCTCGTTGAGCAGGCGGATGGAGGTCTCCAGGAAGCCGCGTCGCGCGTGGGGATCGAGGCCGCCGGCGGGCTCGTCGAGGATCAGCAGCTCCGGCCGGTGCGCCACCGCGCAGACCAGGGCCAGCTGGCGGGCCTGCCCCTTGCTCAGCTTGCCCACCTTGCGCCGGATCGGCAGGTCGAAGCGCGTCAGCAGGTCGTGGGCGAGATCCTCGTCCCAGGTCGGGAAGAGGCCGCGGTGCACGTCCAGCACGCGCTCGGCGGTGAAGAAGGACGGCAGGGTCTGGTCCTCGCTGACGAAGCCCACGCGGCGCTTGACCTCGACGGCGTCACGTCGCGGATCCAGACCGAACACCCGCACCCGGCCCCGCTGGGCCTCGAGCATACCCATGGCCAGGTGCAGCAGGGTGGTCTTTCCGGCGCCGTTCTTGCCGAGCAGGCCGATGACCTCCCCCGCGTCGACGGTGAAGCCCACCCCGTCCAGCACCGGCTCGTCCTTCACGTAGGCCCGGCTCACGTCGTTGAACTCGACGATCCTCTTCACGATTCGTCCTCCAGCAGTTCACGGAACAGGCGCTGGGCCCGCTCGTTGTCGACGCCGAACTGGCGCGCCATGGCCGCGGACGCCCGCAACGATTCGCGCAGCTGCTCGGTCTGCGAGCGCCGCAGCTCCTTGGCGGCCAGCGCCCTCACCACCAGCGGCTTCCCGGGCCGCCGCTCCAGCAGCCCCTCTCGGACCAGGATGTTGTAGGCCTTGCTGATGGTCATCGGATTCACTCCCAGCGGTTCGGACAGGGCCCGGATCGAGGGCAGCTCGTCCCCGGGCCGCAGCAGCCCGCCGGCGATCTGATACCGCACCTGGTCCATCAGCTGGCGATAGACGGGCACGCCGGAATGGGGATCGAGAGCGAACGGCATCGGGGCTCCTGTGTCGGTGGTCGAGAGTGCATTAGTGTTATAATGCACTCATGCGCAGGTGTCAAGACGTGAGACAGGCGGCTATGTTGCACGCCCGGGCGCTTTTTTTTAGGTCATCTCGCCGAAACCGGGCTTGAGACCCTCCCGGCGGGTGCTATGGTGCCCTGCGGAGGTAGACATGTCGCTCGACCACGCCGATCTGTTCGCCGACGGACCCGATCCGCTCGATCTCACCGACGCCGACCACCTGTCCCGCGTCCGGGCCATGGCCGAGACGGTCGCCGAACGCTGCGCCACGACCGAGGCGCTGGCCGCCCTGGAAGCGTCCTGGGCCGAACGCAAGGCCGAGGTGCCCCTGGCCGCCCACCTGGCGGTCAAGCTGGCGCACTCGCGCGCCCTGATGCGCGCCTGCGGGCCGGGCGTGCGCCTGTCGGTGGTCTTCGCCGTCTACAAGGAGCACACCCGCATCCTCACGCGGGAGCGCCATCCCCACGGCGAGGACTTCCTGCGCGAGAAGATCCGGCAGCTGCGCTGGCTCTGCGAGGATTGCGAGGACGCGGCCTGGGAGCTGATCGTGGTGGACGACGGTTGTCCCGAGGGCAGCGGGCGTCTCGCCGGGGAGATCCTGGCCGAGGATCCCGACGCGGACGGACGCGTCCTGTTCCTGGCCGACGTCTGCGGCGGCGACCACCCGGCCGTGCGGCCCCTGGCCGATCCGGACGACAGCCGCAAGGGCGGTTCGATCCTCTACGGGCTCTGGGAGGCCGCGGCCGAGCCGGAGCGCCGCGTGGTGCTGTTCACCGACGCCGACCTCTCCACCCACCTAGGCCAGGCGGGCCGTCTGGTCCACGCGATCCTGGCGGAAGGGGCCGACGCGGCCATCGGATCGCGGCGCGAGCCCGAGTCGGTGGCGATCAAGAAGGGCACGCGCAACCTGCGGGGCAAGCTGTTCATCTACCTCTGGAAGCGCCTCTTCCCGCCCCTGAACGACATCGTGGACACCCAGTGCGGCTTCAAGGCCTTCCGCGCCGACGTGGTGCGCGAGATCTGCGCCGACACGCTGGAGAAGCGCTTCGCCTTCGACATCGAGTTGCTGCTGCGGACCGAGCTGCGGCGGCCGGGCTCGATCCGCAAGGCGCCGGTCGCCTGGATCGATTCGGAGGCCGCGTCGACGACCACCGATCTGCAGCCCTACCTGCCCATGCTGCAGGCGATGGTGTCCATGTACCGGCGCTATCTCCCGAGCGACGAGAGGGCGGAGAGCTTCGCGGACCTGATCGATTCGCTGGACGCGGCGGCCTGGGACCGCCTGGTCGAACGCGTCCCCGAGGAGATCGCCGACCGCGAACCGCATACCTTCGGCGACTGGCGCGGCGTGACGGCCGAGCGGTTGCGCGACCTGGCGCGGGGTTGACCGCTCCCGCGCCTTCGGACATCCTGGACCTGACCCGAACGAAAGAAAGCACGAGGAGGCAGACATGCGCGCGATGACCGAGCAGAACCTCAAGGACGCCTTCGCCGGCGAGAGCCAGGCGCACATGAAGTACCTGGCCTTCGCGGCCAAGGCCGAGAAGGACGGCTACGCCAAGGTCGCCCTGCTCTTCAAGGCGATCGCCTACGCGGAGCAGGTGCATGCCATCAACCACCTGCGCGAGCTGGGCGGGATCGGCGACACGACCGACAACCTGGCGGCGGCCTTCGGCGGCGAGAACTTCGAGGTCGAGGAGATGTACCCGGCCTACCAGGTCGTGGCCGAGCTGCAGCAGGAGAAGGGCGCCCAGCGGAGCATCCACTTCGCGCTGGAGGCCGAGAAGATCCACGAGGACATGTACCGCGAGGCCAAGAAGCTGGTCGACGCCGGGAAGGACATCGACGTCTCCAAGGTGTCGATCTGCCCCGTCTGCGGCCACACCGTGTACGGCGATCCCGAGGAGCGCTGCCCCATCTGCAACGTGCCCCCCGAGAAGTACGTGGGGTTCGAGGCCTAGTGGCGATCCCGATCACCGACACCCTGTCCCTGGGCGAGGACGAGCTCGACTTCGAATTCGTCCGCGCCTCGGGGCCGGGCGGCCAGAACGTGAACAAGGTGAGCACGGCGGTGCAGCTGCGTTTCGACGCCGCCGCCTCCCCCTCGCTGCCCGGGGACGTCCGCGCCCGGCTGCTGAAACTGGCCGGCAAGCGGGCCACCGAGGCGGGCGTGATCATCATCGACGCGCGTCGCTTCCGCACCCAGGAGCGCAACCGGCGCGACGCCCTCGAGCGGCTGGTGGCGCTGGTCCGACGGGCGACGGAGCGGCCCAAGCCGCGGCGCCGCACCCGCCCCACGGCCGCCTCGCGCCGGCGGCGCGTCGACGACAAGAAGCGCCGCGGCGCGGTCAAACGGCAACGGTCGCGAAAGCCGCGACTGGACGATTGAGGCGATAGCCGTTATCATCCCCTCATCGCCTCACCCCCTTTTCCCGGAGAATCCGTTCCATGTCCGAAACCATCACCGGTGTGCTCAAGAAGGCCCCGAAGGCCGGCTTCGTGCTGCGCGACCCCAAGACCTCCTTCCGTCCCGGCCCCACGACCATCACCGTCCCGCCCAAGCTGGCGGGCCGGTTCAAGCTGGTCGAGGGCGTCCAGGTCACCGGCACCCTGCGCAAGGGCCGCAACGGCTTCGTGATGGACCACATCACCGAGGCGGCCGGGCTCCATCCCAGCGAGTTCGCCAAGCGCACGCCCATGCGCGACCTGGTCGCGATCAGCCCCGACGAGCGGTTGCGCCTGGCCGACTGCGGCGACATGAGCATGCGCATCGTCGACCTGATCGCCCCGGTGGGCAAGGGCACCCGCGGCCTGATCGTCTCCCCGCCCAAGGCCGGCAAGACCACCATCCTGGAGAAGCTCTGCAACGCCATCGCCGAGGCCGATCCCGAGATGCGCGTGATCGCCCTGCTGGTGGACGAGCGCCCCGAGGAGGTCACCCACTTCCGCCGCAACGTGAAGGCCGACGTCTACGCCAGCACCAACGACCAGTCCTACAACGACCACGTGGACCTCGTGCGCATGATGATGTCCCACACCCAGGCCGAGCTTGAGTGCGGACGCGACGTGGTGGTGGTCGTGGACAGCCTGACGCGCATCGGACGCGCCTTCAACCTGGCCGGCAGCGGCAAGGGGCGCGTGATGACCGGCGGCATGGAGGTGGGCGCCATGGAGACGCCGCGCCGCTTCTTCGGCATGGCGCGCAACGTGGAGAACGGCGGCTCGGTGACGATCCTGGCCACCGCCCTGGTGGACACCGGGTCCAAGATGGACGAGCTGATCTTCCAGGAGTTCAAGGGCACCGGCAACAGCGAGCTGGTGCTGGACCGGCAGCTCGCCGACCTGCGGCTCTTCCCGGCCATCAACATCACCGAGAGCGGCACCCGCCGCGACGACATGCTCTTCGGCGAGGAGACGGTGCGCAAGATCAACCGCATGCGCGGGATGCTCGCCGAGCGTTCGCCCCGCGACGCCCTCGGCTCGATGCTGAAGACGCTGGAGAAGTTCCCCGACAACGAGAGCCTGCTGGCCTCGTTGCCCGCGTAGCTACCCCGAGAGAGACCGCCGCAGCTGGGCCGCGATGCGGTTCAGCTTCACGTCCGCCCGGAACCCCACCGACTGGGCCGCGCCCACGATGATGGCGTAGGCCACCTTCTCGGGCACCTCCAACCGCTTGGCGATGTCGTGGATCACCTCGGCCTCGGCGTCCACGAGCGCGCCGTCGGCCAGGGCGATCTCGGCCACCCGCGAGAGCAGGAACTGCTTGGCGCCGTCGTCCCCCTCCTCGCGGATCGTCGCCAGGTAGCCGGGCAGACGCTTCTCGACCTCCTCGCGGTCGGTCACGATCACGCGCTCGGGCTCGTCGGTGAAGATCGAATGCAGCATCTGCACGAGGAGCTTGACCTCCTCGTCGCTCACGTCGGCGTCCGCGCCGAGCACCAGCACGCCGCCCAGGGCCAGGGCGTGCATCATGGCCAGGTCCAGGGGCTTGGTGGGATGTCGGTTGCTCTGGGCGACCAGCTCGTCGACGCCGGCTTCCAGGTCCTCGTCCGACAGGGTGCCCGGCAGGGCCTCGCAGCCGTTGCGCCGCGCCCGGTCGCTGCCGGCGAAGAGCTCCAGGGCCTTGAGGCGGATGGGCAGCAGGGGGTGCGAGGCGAAGGCCTCCTCGATCATCTCGGCCGAGCCGCTGATCTCGTCGATCTGGGCCACCAGGGCGTCGATGTCCAGGTTGAGGTTCCGCTCGGTCAAACCAAACGTGACCTTCAGCAGGGAGCGGGCCGCCGCGTGGAAGTCCCTGTTCACGAGCAGACCCGCGCGGTCGGCGCTGAACTCGGCCTTCTTGCGCCAGCGCAGGAAGAGGCTCTCGCCGAAGGGCGGCAGCACGGTCGTCTTGGGGTTGGACTCGTCCATGGCGAAGACGCCGTTCATGCGGTTGTGGCCGCAGAGGAAGTGCCCCATCTCGTGGCCGAGGATGAACTTGATCTCCGCATCGTCCAGCCGCTCCAGCGCGCCGGCGGTGATCCCGATCAGCGAGTGGGTCTGGTGCTCGCGGATGTCGAGGATGGCGAAGGCGTTCATCTCGTTGTCGGGCAGGCAGAAGATCTCCGCGTCGCCCTCGACCTCCAGGGCCGCCATGGCCTCGGCGTGCAGCCGGTAGATGCGCGGCGAGAGCCGCTCGGTCAGGCGGATGCCGTGCTTCAGCAGGTTCTCGCGCACCCCCTCGTCCTGGCGGCGGCGGTTCTCCTCGAAGGCGTCGAGATAGTCGCCGATGCGGTAGCTGTCGTAGAGTTCCTGGACGTCGCGGATGTCGCCGCGATAGCGGATGTCTTCCCAGTTCAACGCCATGGCGTCTCCCCCGTGTGTCTACTTGCGGATCCAGCGGCCCGGTACCGGCCTGACATGATCCACAACTGTACGCAGGGTGTCCAGCTCGGGCAAGCGGGCCAGCAGCTTGACGCGGCCTCCGGTCGAGCCGGCGTGGGTGTCGCGGATGGTGATGGGGCCGCCCTGCGAGTTGAGGAAGGTGTTGGCGTCGTGGGTCAGGGCGACGAAGAGGCCCAGGTCCGGCGCCTCTCGGATCCCGTCCTCCGAGCGCAGGGTGAAGGCGAGGGCGCCCGGGCCGAGCGCCCGGATGCGGCAGCGACCGGGCAGGTCCACCTCGAGCCAGAGCCAGGAATGGGTCGTGTCCGCGAGGGCGGTCTCGATCATGTGGCAGGACTCGGCCCTGGCCCGGACCGCCTCATCCGACGGGTCGAGCCAGCCGGCGGCGACGGGAACCGGCGGCGCGCCGTCGGGACACGGGGCGGAGGCCGCGTCGTCCTCGACGGCGGGCGGCCCGCCCCCGCATCCGGCGAGCAGGCAGCAGATCACGGTCCATAGCGCGGTTCTGGACATGGTCTCACCTCGGCGACCGGACAGCGAGCACGGCGATCATGACACGCGACGGGCGGCCGCGCACGGAATATTGCACACGTCCTGTTCCCATCGGCCCGGAAGGGAGTCACTTGACGGCGAGCCTCCCGGACCGCAGCCACGGTCGTCACGGGAACTCCAGTCAGGTGAATCCTGATTTTGGAGCTGACCACACCTTTTTTGCGCTATCATGCTTTGATGTAAGTACATATTCCACATGAACAAAAAATGTAGCACTGGAGCTGAGAATACGTTATAATTCGGGCGTGTGGATAGATCTGTAGCACTGCTTTTCATGATCAACCGTGTGATCTGGGCGGGGGCGTGTCTATCCGAATCGAGACACCTGGTTTCAGAGAATGGAGAGGCACAATGATCAAGCGAATGACCCTGGCGCTCGGCATCCTCGTCCTGATGGCCCCCATCGCGGCCGCTGACCTGATCATCAGCGAGATCGTCGACGCGACGCTGCCCGGCGGGCTGCCCAAGTTCGTCGAGATCACGAACACCGGCGCGGCCGACGTGGACCTCTCGGCCTACAGCATCGGCAACTACAGCAACGGCAGCACCACCCTCGGCGGCGGCGCCTCCACCATGCTCTCGGGCATCCTGGGCTCCTGCGAGTCCTACGTCATCTCCTACGAGACCGGCGATGAGCCCGGCATCGGCATGTTCTTCGACACCTACGGCTTCGATCCCGACAACTTCGACCTCGGCGCCTACTTCAACGGCGACGACGTCCTGGCCCTGTTCCTCGGCGCGGCCACCGGCGACGGCAGCGACGCCACCCTGATCGACGTCTACGGCGTCATCGGTGTGGACGGAACCGGTATGGACTGGGAGTACACGGACGGCTACTCCTACCGCCTGACCAACACGGCGAGCCCCGTGTTCAACGTCGCCGACTGGTTCGTCGGTGGCCCGAACAGCCTCGAGACCGGCGACGACGTCGAGGAGCTGGCCCTGATCCTCTCCCTGACCGATCCCGGCGACCACCCCTCCTGCACGGTCGGCAACGACGATGCGACCTGGGGCGACGTGAAGAGCCTGTTCCGCTAGACCCGTCTGGCGACACGCTCCGGCAGATGCCAGGCCCCGCCGCTGAATCAGCGGCGGGGCCGTCTTTTCGGGATCGCTTCGGGCCGCGAGTTCGGCGTCCGACTGGCGAGTCCACCCGCTAAATCTCCAATTTACTTGCATTTCCGTTCTAATTATGGCAAAATAGACATGCGATTATGCACAGGAATGCACCGGAAGGAGGCCTATGGCATGATGAGGTTAACGATCGCCGCCCTGCTGCTCCTGGCGGCCGGCGGCGCCGCGGCTCAACAGACGCTCACCTTCGGCTGGGAGGACGGCTTCTCCACCGTCTTCGGCACCGACGGCAACGTGGGCGGCACGGCCAACGTCACCGACGTCGTCCATACCGGCACCAACGCCCTCTACGGCTACGAGGACCCTGTCGGCGGCACGCCGCAGCTCTACGTGGCCTGGATCGACGGCCTGCGCGACGGCGACGTGGTGACCGCCAGCTTCTGGGCCTACGACATCACGCCGGGCGTCGCGCCCAGCGCCCGCATCTGGGCCCACTACACCGACGAGCACTTCCTGGACCACACCGGCTCGGCCGGCGGCAACGGCGACTACTCGACCGGCACCGGCTGGGAGGAACTCGGCTGGACCTGGACCTACGACGGCACCGATCCCACCCACGAGGGGCTGATGATCGAGTTCCGCATGTACAGTTCGGCGGGCGCCGTCGACTACTGGTGCGACGACGTCACCGTCACCGCCCCCGACCACGCCCGGATCTGGTTCCCCAACCAGAACCCGGTCCCCAACGCGACCGAGAGCTGGGGAGGCGTGAAGGCCCTGTTCCGCTAGACCGACCGACACGAACGAAGACCCCCGGCGCCTCGCGGCGCCGGGGGTCTTTCCGTCCGTTCGTACGGTCCTAGGCCCCGGCCCGGATCCGGTTCAGCGCCGAGCCGGCCCTGAACCACGCGATCTGGTCGTCGGTCAGGGTGTGATCGACCCGGAAGGCGTCGACCGAACCGTCGGCGTGGGTCAGCTCCACGTCCAGGGGCCGGCCGGGCGCCAGCTCCGCCAGGCCGCGGATCGCGAACCGGTCTCCCTCGGCCACCTTGTCGTAGTCGGCCGGGTCGGTGAAGGTCAACGGCAGGATGCCCTGCTTCTTCAGGTTGGTCTCGTGGATCCGCGCGAAGCTCTTGACGATGACCGCCGCGCAGCCCAGGTGCCGCGGCTCCATGGCCGCGTGCTCCCGCGAGGAGCCCTCCCCGTAGTTCTCGTCGCCGACCACGACCCAGCGCAGGCCGCGGGCCTTGTAGTCGCGGGCGACCGCCGGCACTTCGCCGTACTCGCCGGTCTCGACGTTCTTCACCGAGTTGGTCTGCTCGTTGAAGGCGTTCACCGCGCCGATCAGCATGTTGTTGCTGATGTTGTCCAGGTGCCCGCGGTACTTGAGCCAGGGGCCGGCCATGGAGATGTGGTCGGTGGTGCACTTGCCCAGGGCCTTGATCAGCAGGGGCAGGCCCTCGTAGTCGTCGCCGTGCCAGGCGCTGAACGGTTCGAGCAGGGCCAGGCGCTCGCTGCCGGGATCGACCACGACGGTGCCCTCGGTGCCCGGGCTCGGCGCCTGGTAGCCGTCGGTCGACACGACGAAACCGGCCGGCGGCAGCTCGTCCGCCACCGCGGGCGGGTCGAGCTTCACGGCGTCGCCCGCCTCGTTCACCAGTTCGTCCGTCAACGGATCGAACCTGAGCGTGCCGGCCAGGCCGTAGGCCATGACCACCTCGGGGCTGCCGATGAACGCGTGGGTCTCCGGGTTGCCGTCGGCGCGCTTCTTGAAGTTGCGGTTGAACGAGGTGACGATGGAGTTGCGCTCGTTCTCCTCGATGTCGTCTCGCTGCCACTGGCCGATGCAGGGCCCGCAGGCGTTGGTCAGCACCGTGGCGCCCACCGCCTCGAGCACCGCCAGCTGTCCGTCGCGCTTGATGGTCTCGTAGATCTGGTCGCTGCCCGGGGAGACCCACAGGCTCGTCTTCATCTTCAGGCCCTTGTCGAGGGCCTGCTGCGCGATGTCGGCGGCGCGGCAGATGTCCTCGTAGGACGAGTTGGTGCAGCTGCCGATGAGCGCGGCGGTCAGCTCGGGCGGGTAGCCTTCCGCGTCGGTGTCGGCGGCCATCGAGCCCACCGGGTGGGCGATGTCCGGCGAATGGGGACCGACCAGGTGCGGCTCCAGGGTCGACAGGTCGATCTCCACGATCTGGTCGTAGAAGGCCTCGGGATCGGCGGTGACCTCGCCGTCGGCGCACAGCAGGTCGGTGTTGGCCTCGGCCAGTTCGGCCAGTTCGGCGCGGCCGGTCGCCCGCAGGTAGGTCGCCATGCGCTCGTCGAAGGGGAAGATGCTCGTGGTGGCGCCCAGTTCGGCGCCCATGTTGG
>CAZSNA010000019.1:22987-43372 GCA_964607825.1 uncultured Fibrobacteraceae bacterium
GATCCGCCGTCAGCGCCTCGCGGTGCTGCTGCGCCAGTGCCGCGATCTCGCCGCGACCGGTGACCTTCAGGTACTCGAGCATGCGCTCATCACACGGAAAGACCGATGTCGTGGCGCCCAGTTCGGCGCCCATGTTGGTGATGGTCGCCTTGCCGGTGCAGCTGAGCGCCTCGGCGCCGGGCCCGAAGTACTCCACGACGGCGTTGGTGCCGCCCTTGACCGAGAGGATGCCGAGCAGCTTGAGGATGACGTCCTTGGGCGCGGTCCAGCCGTTGGGCGCGCCGGTCAGCTTGACGCCGATCAGCTTCGGGTGTTTGACCTCCCAGGGCATGCCCACCATCACGTCGACCGCGTCCGCGCCGCCCACGCCGCAGGCCACCATGCCCAGCCCGCCGCCGTTGGGCGTGTGGCTGTCGGTGCCGATGATCAGCCCGCCCGGGAAGGCGTAGTTCTCCAGCACGATCTGGTGGATGATGCCGCTGCCCGGCTTCCAGAAGCCCATGCCGTAGCGGTCGGCCGCCGAGCTCAGGAAATCGTAGACCTCGCGGTTCACGTCCAGGGCGTGGCTCTTGTCGTGCTCGGCGCCCTTGTGGGCCAGCAGCAGGTGGTCGCAGTGGACGGTGGTCGGCACGGCGGTCTCGTCGCGGCCGGCCATCATGAACTGGAGGATGGCCATCTGGGCGGTGGCGTCCTGCATGGCCACGCGGTCGGGCCGCAGGGCCAGGGTGGCCTCGCCGCGGGCCAGCTCCTGGCCGGCGGGATCGTCGAGGTGACCGAAGAGGACCTTCTCCGCCAGGGTCAGCGGGCGGCCCAGCCGCTCGCGCACGACCTCCAGCCGCTTGCGGGAGGTCTCGTAGACGTTCTGCACCATCTCTCGCGTGGTTTCGATGACCATGATCTCATCCTTCTGGGACGGAACCCGGCGACGCCCGGGTTGACCGGGCGCGCCCCGACAAGCATTCTAGTGGGACTCGAACGCTGGAAGTCTATCAGGTGACGCCGGCAAATCAACCCCCCGGGGCAAAGAAGGTCCAGTCCATGTCTCAGATCCTCGACATCGTCGACGAGGCCGTCCTCGACAAGGCCGCCGCGCGCGCCCGCGAGCGGGGCATCATCCTGCCCACCCTGGCCGAGATGAAGGACCCGACCCGGGTGCCCGAATCCGTCCGGAGCCGCCTGAAGGACGTGGGCCTGTGGGACATCGACCCGCTCAACCTCTTCCGCATCACCTGGAAGAACGATCCGGAGACGGGCCTCTACAACGACGGCAACTGGCTGGAATTCCCGCCCGAGCTGACCGGCGTGCCGGCGCGCATCGTCGGCCTGGTGGGCAAGTACTTCCCCACCGGGGCCCACAAGGTGGGCGCGGCCTACGGCTGCCTGGTGCCGCGCCTGGTGACCGGCGCCTTCGATCCCGTCGCGCAGAAGGCGGTCTGGCCGAGCACCGGCAACTACTGTCGCGGCGGCGCCTTCGACTCGAAGCTGCTGGCCTGCGACTCGGTGGCCATCCTGCCCGAGGAGATGAGCCGCGAGCGCTTCGAGTGGCTGCGGGACGTGGCCACCGAGGTCATCGCCACGCCCGGCTGCGAGTCCAACGTGAAGGAGATCTACGACAAGTGCTGGGAGATCCGGCGCACCCGCCCCGAGTGCGTGATCTTCAACCAGTTCGAGGAGTGGGGCAACGCCCAGTGGCACTACCATCTGACGGGCGGCGTCGTGGACGAGATCTTCGCGCGGATCGCGCAGCCCGGCCAGCGCCTGGCCGCCTGGATCTCGGCCACCGGCTCGGCCGGCACCCTGGCCGCCGGCGACTTCCTCAAGACCCGCCACCCCGGCGCCCTGATCACCGCCAGCGAGGCCCTGCAGTGCCCGACCCTGCTGAGCTGCGGCTTCGGCGGCCACCGCATCGAGGGCATCGGCGACAAGCACGTGCCCTGGATCCACAACATCCGCAACACGGACTTCGTCACGGCCATCGACGACCGGCAGTGCATGGACCTGCTGCGCCTGTTCAACGAGCCCGAGGGCCGCGCCGCCCTGGAGCGCGAAGGCGTGCCGTCGGCCGTGGTCGAGCGGCTGGGACTGATGGGCATCTCGTCCATCGGCAACCTGGTCTCGGCCGTCAAGACCGCCCGCTACTACGACATGGACGGACGGGACGTGATCTTCACCCCCCTGACCGACTCCACCGAGCTCTACACCTCGCGCCTGGCCGAGCTGAACGAGGCGCACGGCCCCTACATCCGCGAAGACGCCCTGCGCCACCGCGAACGCTGGCTCCAGGGCATCACCCCGGATCACGTGCGCGAACTGGGATACCAGGACCGCAAGCAGCTCCACAACTTCAAGTACTTCACCTGGGTCGAGCAGCAGCAGCGCGACGTGGACGACCTGCGCCGGCTGTGGGACCGCGACTTCTGGCCCGAGATGTTCGCCGAGGCCGAGGGCTGGGACGCGCGGATCACGGAGTTCAACGAGCGGGTGGGGTTGTAGGAACGGAGAGGACGGAAAAGGGAACGGCGACCGGGGGACCGGTCGCCGTTCGCGTGTTCGGGGGTGGGATCAGTGGTAGAGGGATTTCACGTCGCCCCAGGACATGGGCCGGGTCGGCACCTGATCCTGGCATCCCGGATCGGAATTGGCGCCGACGACCGCGCACGGGCCGGTGAAGCACGGCGAGAATTCCGACAGGGCGCCCTTCTCCTGGCCGAGCAGGCACAGCAACGGATCCTCGATGACGTTGCCGTCCTGACCGATGACCGGTTCCGGGGCGATGACATACGTCTCGTAACCCCAGAACATGTTGCAGCTGGTCTCCGGATATGAGGTCGTCCAGACGGCGGGTCCCGCTACCGGATCGGCGAAGAGATTCCGCTCGAGAGACAGCTGGCTGCCGTTGAACGCCGAGACATCGGCGGCCTCGGTCACGCTCGAATTGCGGATGAAGGTGTTGTTCTTCAACTGGATGCTGCCGCTCCAGCTCCGGACGGCCGATCCGTTCACGGACACGTTCTCGAAGAACACGTTGCCTCTCAGATAGCAGTGCGAGCTGTGGACGCCCACGCCGGCCGAGAGGTGCGTGCTGGTGTTGTGCATGAACAGGTTGTCCTCCACGACGGCCTCCGATCCCACGATCACCGAGATGCAGACCGAATGCAGGGAGACGTTGTTCCTGAACACGTTGTCGTGGACGTGGGCGAAGCAGGACTGCTGGACGTGGACACCCGACGATTCGTAGCTGGAATGGTTGTCCTCGATGATGCAGTGGGCGACTTCGACGTGGCTGTTGTCGAAGAGCCGCACGGCTCCCCCGCTGTATCCCCCGCCGTTGGTCAGGGTGAAGCCGATGATCCTGGTGCCGGGCTCGCATCTCTCGCACAGGATGCCCTCCACCCCGCCCGGGTCGATGGTCGTGACATCGGCTCCCGACCGGCTGGCGAGCTCGACCCCGCTCTTCATGACGATGTCCTCGTGGTAGATCCCGGGTGCGACGAGCACGACGTCTCCGGCCTCGGCCAGGTCCAGCCCGTCCTGGATGGTCGTGGCGTCTCCGCCGCCGCCCGGATCGACCACGATCTCCGTACCGAAAACGAACGCGGGGATCGTCAGGATGAGGCAACACGCAACGATCGATCTCATCGTAGCCTCCGATGTTCAAGTCGTAGGGTCAGATATGTTCGTTGAGCGATGTAATGAGCTTAACGCATTGAGCGGGCGATATCAACGAGCTGCGGTCATGTCTCGCGTCGAGGCTGCCTGGCCACCACCGTGAACCGGTCCCCCCATACGCCGAACATCTTCGTGATGGGATAGTTGAACACGTGCAAGACCAGCTTCAGGAGGTACTGCGGCCGCAGGCCCTTCAGGTTGAGCCGCGTCGGCGGAACGATGTCGTTCCTGACCTCGACGGAAGCGAAGCGCTTCGAGAAGAGCGCCTTGAGGATGCCCGACCGGTACTCGTGCAGATGATAGGGCGCATCGGGCAGTCGCATGGACTTCCCGAGCATCGAGAGGCCGGCCGAGGCCAGACGCGTCGAGATGAGCTCGAAGGTCGCGGGGACGCGAACCACGACGGCGCCGTCGTCGGCCACCAGATGGCCCAACGTGTCCACGAAGCGTCCCGGATCCCGCACGTGCTCCATGACGTCGCCGGCATAGACGAGATCCCATCCCGGTTCGAGGGTCGCCGGATCGATCCGGTCGACGTTGTCGCGGATCAGGTCGAATCCGAACGACTCGCGTGCGTGCGCGGCGGCGCCGGACGAGATCTCGACGCCTCCCTGCCGCTCGATTCCGGTTGCCCGCGCCGCATCCAGCAGGTGGCCCGTGGCGGCGCCGATCTCGAAAATGGAGCGAGCGCCGGGCCGGTGCGGCAGAAGCTCGGTCTTCACGAAACGGATCGTCTCGTCGCGGGCCGCATCCGCGCGCTCGACATAGGTGGCGTCTTCGCGGTCCAGCCCGTGCAGACCCGACTCGAAGTAGTCGTCGTCGTAGAAAGAGGCGATCTGTTCGGGAGTGGGCGACGGCCGCAGGGAGACGTGTCCGCAGGACCGGCAGGCCGCCAGATCGAATCGGTCGTCGCGCCACAGGTAGTGGAAGGGCAGGATGCGATGCGCGGACTCGTCGCACAGCGGGCAACCGGAAGAGCTCACGACTCGCCTCTCCCCTCCCGGATCCCCCTGATCTCCTCCCGCGTCAGCGCCCGGTACCGCCCCGGCGCCAGCACCCCCAGCTCGACCGGTCCGATGCGCACCCTGTGGATGGCGTCGACGTCCCGGTTCAGGGTGGTGCACAGCGAACGGAGGTGGCGGATCTTGCCGCCGGGCAGGGCGACGCGGAGGACCGTCTGCGACTCGCTGCGCTGCTCGAGCCGGCAGACGGTGGGCAGGACCTTGCCCACGTGGGGCACCTTCACGCCCGCGGCCATGATCTCGATCACGGCGTCGGACACCGCGCCGCGCAGGGTCAGCCGGAACTCCTTGTCGAGGCCCTGGCCGCTGGCGGCGGCGGCGTTCCAGACGCTGTCGTTGGACACGAGCAGCAGGCCGGAGGTGCCCGCGTCGAGGCGGCCGGCGGGCTGGAGGCCGGGCACGTCGCGGGGCAGGAACTCGTTCAGGGTGCGGTGGCGATGGCCGACCAGGGGGCCGGTGGTCACGTCGTCCGGCTTGTGGAAGGCGAAGTAGGAGCGGATGATCTCCACCACCGGGCGGTCGTCGATGGCGATCGTCTGCGCCTCGGTGACCGCCATGTACGGGTCCAGGTGGCGCTTGCCGTCGATGGTCACGCGGCCCGAGCGGACCATGTCCTCGGCCTGGCGACGGCTGGCGTAGCCGGCCTTGGCGATGCGGCGGGCCAGCCCCATGGTGCGGTCCTCGGCGGACGCGTCCTCGGACGCGAGGTCCGGCTCGAGGTCTGGGATGTCCGGCTTGTCGGTGTTCATCTGCGCTCCGGAGTTCAACCGCCCACCCGCCAGACGATGATCGCGACGTACAGCAGCAGCAGGATCAGGCCGCGCGGTCGCGTCAGGTGCCTGCGTCCGATCAGCAGCAGGAGCAGCACCAACGTGATCGCGATCAGGCCGCCGGTCTCCCGCCACAGCCCGCCGTCGCCGAGGGACAGGGGTCGGATCACCGCCGCCGGGCCGGTCACCGCCAGCAGGTTGAAGATGTTCGATCCTATCACGTTTCCCAGCGCGATGCCGCTCTCGCGCCGCGCCGCGGCCACCAGGGTCGCGGCCAGCTCGGGCAGGCTCGTGCCCACGGCCACCAGGGTCAGGCCGATCACCAGTTCGGGCACGCCGAGGGCGCGGGCCACATCCGAGGCCGAGCCCACCAGCAGGTGACCGCCGAGGATCAGCAGGAGCGCGCCGGCCACCGCCAGCAGGGAGTTGACGGCCACGCCCCGGGCCATGGGGCTGGGCGCCTCGAGGGCCGCCACCTCGCGGGGATGGGCCAGGGCGCTGCGCAGGGTGATCACGGTGATCGCCAGGAAGACCGCCATCAGCACCAGGCCCTCGACACGGTCGATCCCGCCGTCGGCCAGCATCACCACGAACAGGGCCGTGGACACCAGCAGGGCCGGCGCGTCGAAGGTCCACAGGCGGCGCTCCACGCCGGGGGACATGACCAGCGCGGCCGTCCCGAGGATCAGCCCGGAATTCGCCAGATTCGAACCGATCACGTTGCCCAGCACGATGCCCGAACTGCCCTTGAGCGCCGCGGCCACGGCCACCACCAGCTCGGGGGCCGAGGTGCCCCAGGCCACCACCGTCAGGCCGATCAGCACCGGCGGCACGCCCAGCAGGTCGGCCAGTCGCGAACTGCCGGACACCAGCCAGGAGGCGCCCCAGACCAGGAGGGCGATGCCGGCGGCGGACAGCAGGAGGTCGAGGGTCACGGCGGCTCCGGTTCCGGTCAGAGGAGGGCGATCGCCCGCACGGGCGAGGCCTCGGCACCGGCCAGTCTAAGGGGCAGGGCCGCGAAGAGGAAGGGCTCATCGGGCAACCGGTCCAGGGCGGTCAGGTTCTCGACGATGATCATCCCCGCGGCGGCGAGGATCTCGTGGGCGTTCTGACCGCCGAGAGGGTCCACGCTCGGCCCGTCCAGGCCCACGCCGCGCAGTCCGGCCCCGGCGAGGCGCTCGGCGGTGTCGCGTTGGAGCCAGGGCCAGTCCCGGTAGTAGTCGGGCGTGTTCCAGCGGCGCTGCCAGCCGGTGCGGAGGATCACGAAGTCCAGCCCGTCCAGGTCCGCCGACGCGAGCACGTCGGGGCCGATGGCCCCCTGGGGCGCGGGCACCGCGAGCGCGCGGCCCACGCAGCCGGACACCGGGAAGGATTCCAGGTCCGCCCCGCCCTCGTTGAAATGCAGGGGCAGATCGATGTGGGTGCCCACGTGACAGCCCATGCTCAGGGCCGAGCTCTGGTGCGTGCCGGCGCCGTGCTCGCTCAGGCGCTCCACCACTGTGCGGATCTCGTCGCCGGGATAGGCGGGCATGTCCGTGCGCACGGTGTGGCTGAGATCGACGATGTCCATGGGGCTCCTCGGGCGAAAAGGGAGCGGTCAGGCGAGCGAGGATCCGGACCAGGTCCTCACGTCCCGGCTCAGCACGCGGATCTCGAACTCGGATTCGAAGGCGGTCCGCTCGGCGGCGTCCAGGCGTTCCTCGACCTTGGCGACCGACCCGCCCACCACGCTCACGGCCAGGAAGGCCCGCTGCGGCCGGTCGGCGGGCCCGATCTGGGCCACCGCGAAATCCTGGGCCGAAAGGCGGTCCTGCAGGGAGCGCAGACGCTTGCGGCGGTCCTTCAGACCGTCGGCCAGAGGCAGCAGCAGATCGAGCACCAGGGTGCCGGTATGGGCGCGGACGTCTTCCACGGCGTCTCCTTCGCGCAGAGGATACGGCACGCCGGCCCGCACGTCACCGAAAAGGCGCGGGATCGGGGATCGAGACGGGATTTTCGGGTCCGGAGTTGACACTCCGCGCCGGGGGGGTACGATTTCGGGATGAAGATCCCGCCGGCACCCGCCGTCTCCGCTCTCGTCCTGCTGCCGCTGCTGTCGGCCCTCTGGGGCTGTCAGGGCGAGGTGGACCCCGACCGCCATCGTCTGGCGCCGGGCCTGCGGGCCGAACGGGTCTGGGCGCCCCGGGTCGAGCGGGACCTGTCCGCGATCCAGACCGAGGGCGTGCTGCGGCTGATCGTGTTCCCCGGCGCGCCGTCCTACCTGCTGCTGGGCGGCGAGGAGACCGGCTTCGAGTACGAGCTGACGGCGCTCTTCGCCCGCGAGTGGAACCTGCGGCTGGAGGTCGTGGCGCCCCGTCCCGGCGAGGACCCCTTCACCCTGCTCAACGAGGGCCGCGGCGACCTGGTGGCCGGCGGCTTCGGCATCTCCAACGATCTCAAGCGACGCGGCGACCTGACCTGCGCCTACGCCCGGGCCGCCGAGTACGTGGTGCTCGCCGCGGGCGACACCGCGATCACGGATGTGGACGACCTGGACGGTCTGGTGCTGCACGTCCCCGCCCACGCGCCCGCCCGCGACCGACTCGTCCGCCTGCGCGACGCCCGCAAGCTCGACCTCCACGTGGTCGCGCCTCGGCACCGCTACGGTCAGGAGGCGCTGTTGCGCATGATCGCCGAGGGCGAGATCCGGGCGACGGTGGCCGACGGGCTGTCCCTGTCGGCGGCCCAGCAGGTCATCCCGGGTCTGCGCCGGGGCCCGGCCCTCACCGAGGAACGGGGGCTCTGCTGGGTGATCCGCCGCAACAGCCCCGACCTCAAGGCGGCCCTGGACCGCTTCCTGCGCCGCCACTACCGCCCCGGCCCCGACGGCCCCCGCCGCAGCCGCGCCTACGGCGTCCTGGCCGAGCGCTACTTCGAGGATCCGCCCCAGGTGCGCTACTACCGGCAGGACGCCCTGCGCCCCGACCGCAGCGGGCGCCTCTCCCCCTGGGACGGCATCATCCGCGCCGCCGCCGCCGAACACGGGCTGGACTGGATCCTGGCGGCCGCGCTGATCTTCGAGGAATCCCGCTTCGACCCGCTCGCCAGCAGCCACGCCGGCGCCGTGGGCCTGATGCAGATCCTGCCCCGCTTCGCCGAGGCCGACTCGGCCGCCCTCTACGACCCCGAGACCAACATCCGCGCCGGCGTCGCCCACCTGGCCGACATCCACCGCAGCTACGACTACATCGCCCCCGACGACCGCTGGTACTTCACCCTGGCCACCTACCACGCCGGCTTCGGGCACATGAACGACGCCCGGCGCCTGGCCATGGACGCCGAGCTGAATCCCAACACCTGGCACGGGAACGTGGAAGTGGGCCTGAAGCGCAAGCGGGAGCGGGTGCACTATCCGAGCGCCCGCCACGGCTACTACCGGGGGGACATGTCGGTGCGATACGCGGAGTCGATCCTGCACCGGGTGGAGGTGTACCGGCTCTTCCTGGAGCGCTGGACGCCGCCGACGGGCCAGGGCGCCGCGGGGGCGGTCAGGGTCGACTACCAGTGATCACGCCTTCGCGTCGCCGTTCTCCTCGAGCTCGGCCAGCAGCTCGTGGGCCCGTCGCAGATGCGGAATCACGATGGACCCGCCCACGATCAGCCCCACGTCGAAGATCTCCATGATCTCATCGGAGGTCACTCCCAGCTCCACGCAGCGGATCAGGTGGTAGGAGATGCAGTCGTCGCAGCGCAGGACCAGCGAGGCCGACAGACCGAGCATCTCCTTGGTCCGGGCCGGCAGGGCGCCGTCCTCGTAGCAGCGGGTGTCCAGGTTGAAGAAGCGCTGGGTGGTGAGCGTGCCCTCGGAGAGGATGCGCTCGTTCATGGTCTCGCGGTGCTCACGGAAGGCCTTCAGCCGGTCGCTCATGTCATACCTCGTGGTCGGGGCCTCTTGACTCGTCCGGGACGATGCGCTTGACTCGGGGACCATCATCCGCCGGCTCACCCGTAGTTCTATTTAGCAATCCGCATCCGAGGCCGCCAATCGAAATCGGAGATGTCGTGCGCAGAATCGGCCTCGGGACACTCGTGCTCATGATCGTGTCGGGCCTCGCGACGGGGATCGCTGCGGAGGTCCGCGAGGTGCGCATGGACGCGGAACCGGCCTACCGACGGGAATTGGCGGCCCGGGAACTCTGGCGAAGCGGAATCGATCCCGACGATCCGGTCATCGGTCTGGTGGGTGGCGCCCATGCGGATGGAGAGGGCAACATCCACATCCTCGACATCCAGCTCCAGAGGGTCATCTCGTTCACGCGGGGCGGAACCTGTCTCGGCGTCACTTGCCAGCGCGGCGAAGGGCCGGGAGAGGTCGAGAACATCTACCACCTGACGGCCGTCGATGGAAACCCGGGTCTGGTCGACCTGCATCCGCCCATGATCAGGACCGTGGACTCGAGGGGGCACCCCCTGGAAACCATCCATCTCGCGGACGAGACGGGTACGAAGAACCCCGGCCTACTGGTGAACGCCTCCGTCGGCGCCGACCGCCTGCTGGCCATCACCAGCACCCGGTCGATCGGTTCCGACGGCCCCGAGGAGATCATGACCCTGGCCCTGCACCGCCGTGACGGCCGACGAATCCGATCGCTCGCCACCGAACACATCCCAGGGGACTTGGCGGAGAGGGGAATCGTGGATGAACGGAGCAGCTTCGTCCCGTTCCTCGAGGCCTTCTGCATGCTCCCGGGCGATCTCGCCGCCTACGTGCCGCTCCGGGACACCTACAGGATCGATCTGTGCGACGCCGACGGCGAAACCGTGTTCCGACTGCTCAACCCTCATCACGTCTCGCATCAGCGTTCGGCCGCGGAACGACGCGAGGTCGCGGACAACATCTCGGTCGTCGTCGGGCGCCGGGAGATCGAGGTCGAGAAGCGGGTCTGCGACACGGATCCCGTCCTCATCGGCCTGATGGCCAGGGGGACCCGCCTCTGGGCGAGTACGATGCGCGGCTACCGGAACCTCGACCGGGGACAGGCGGTGATCTACGACGAGATCGACCCCGGGACGGGCTTGTACGGCGAGGTCGTCGTGACCCTGCCCTCCGGCACGGGTCGCGACATGCTGGTCTGGGCCTCGGACACCCTGTTCCTGAAGGTCCTCGAAGCGAACAGCCGGACGCCGGGCGAGAGCGGGGCCAAGGTCGAGGGGACGTACGTCATCGCCTACGAAGTGATCGGATCGGACGGGTGACGGTCCTTCATCCATCGCCAGAGAGCGGCCGATGAGACGGACGCCAGCAGACAGAAGATCCCCGCGACGATGAAGACCTCCCGATAGCCCATCAGACGCAGCACGGTGAAACCGGTCAGCGGCCCGATCACGCCGCGGATGCCGACCATGGTCACGTGGATGCCCTGGTAGTACCCGCCCTGGCCCGTGGGGGCGAAGGTGATCGAGCCCACGTGCCAGGCCACGTTGACCCCCGACATGGCGAGCGCGTACACGCCGAAGGCCAGGTAGGCCATGGTCACGGGCGCCAGGCCGACCGCGCCCTCGGCCAGAGCCAGGGCCGCGGGGTAGCCGGCCAGCAATCCGAACGCCAGCACACAAAGGCGTACCGGGTGGAATCGATCCATGAACCGCCCCATCACCGGCCCGAGCAGCGCCACCCCCACCGAGGCGATCAGCACCCGCGCGGTGGAGATCTCGTCGTAGCCCAGGTCCAGGCGCTCGGTGAAATAGAGCGGCACGACCGGGTTGAGCATCATGAAGGCCATGCCGTAGAGCATGAAGTTGGTCTCGTACCACAGGTAGGGCCGGTCGCCGCGGAAGGTGCGCAGGGCGTCGCGGAAGGGGCCGACGGCCGCGGCGAGGATCTTCGCGGGGCTCAGGTCCGCGCGCACCGGACGGGGCGGGCGCAGGACGTCGCGCCAGGCCGGCGGCGGATCGAGCGTGTCGTCGTCCGCCGGCCGCGGCAACCGCGCCAGGATCAGCAGGTAGACGAAGCCCGCGCAGCCCATCACCGGGAAGATCCAGCGGTAGAGCGTGGGATCCTTGTCGAGCAGCCAGCCCACGATCAGGCTGGTCGCCGCGGTGGACAGGTTCTGGATCAGGGCGCCCCGGCCGAAAACGCGGCCCCGCCGGTCGGCGGGCAGGTTGGCCTGCAGGATGCCGTTGACCGCGGGATAGACCATCGCGCCGAAGAAATGCACCACGCCCAGCAGGGCCACGTAGGCCCAGGCCGTGGTGGCCAGGGGGGCCAGCAGCAGCACCAGCCGGCCGCCCAATCCCCCGCGCAGCAGCCAGCGCCGGCGACCCTGCCGCGCCATCAGGTGGCCCCAGTAGAGCGCCAGCAGCATGCCGGCGGTGTCCATGGTCACCGCCAGGGTGACCAGGCCGGCCGACGCGCCCAGGGACTTGGCCAGCACGAAGGGGAACAGCACGTAGGCGGCCCACCACACCCCCTGGAAGACCATGCCCGCCAGGTAGCGGCGGGTGGTCAGGGCGGCGAGGGCCTCGGCGTCGCGGACGGTTGCGGCGGCGGCACCATCCAGATGGACGCCGCCCTGATGACCTCGGACGGCCGCTTCGCCGCGGTGGCGGTGATCGAGCGCGTGCGCAACCCCATCCGCGTGGCGCGCGCAGTGCTCGACACGCCCCACCGCATGCTCGCCGGCGACGGCGCCACCCGCTTCGCCCACGCCATGGGCTTCAAGGACGAGGTGCCCACCTGCGAGCAGGCCGAGGCCAAGTACCGCCAACGCGTCTCGGACCTGCTGCGCGGCCAGGCCGCCGGCGGCTACGACACCTTCGACTGGCGCCGGGCCTGGAACTTCCCCGGCCCGCCCCCCTCGCTGCCCGACGAGGATCCCCTCGAGCCCGAACGCGAAGACCGGCTGCGCATGCGCGACGCCACCGACACCGTCGGCACCGTGGTGCGCGCCGCCGACGGCGCCTTCGCCGTGACCCTGTCCACCGGCGGCACCTCGATCACCCTGGACGGCCGCGTGGGCGACGTGCCCATCTACGGCTGCGGCTGCTATGCGGGACCGGCCGGCGCGGTGGCCTGCACGGGCTTCGGCGAGGAGATCATCCGCACGGCCATGGCGCGCGCGGTCTACGACCTGATGGCCGACGGCGTGGCCGCGCGCGAGGCGGTGCGGCGCGGCGTGGCGGCGTTCCCCGGGGACTGGTCCCTGGGCCTGATCGCGGTGGACGCCGAGGGCTGGGGCGTGGCCGCGACCCATCAGATGGCGTACGGCGCGGCGGTGGACTGAACCGGGCCGAGGCCGTAGTCTGGACGCGAGGGAGGAACCCATGCGCACCGGACCGCTCGTCGTCGTCCTCACCTGTCTGACGCTCGCCGTCCCGCTCCGAGGACAGGACCCGCCCCCCCGCCACGAGATCCTCGCTTCGCTGCGTCTGGTCCAGGACCGCTGGATGGACGACAATCCCGACCCGGGCGGCCGAGGCTGGGCCCGCGCCACCTACCTGGCCGGCCACATGGCCCTGTACGAGGTCAGTCCGCGTCCGGCGGACCTGGACTACGCCCTCCTCTGGGCCGACAACAACGACTGGACCCTCCACGGCGGCCCCACCACCCGCCACGCCGACCACCAGTGCTGCGGCCAGACCTACATCGCCCTGGACGCCCTGGCGCCCGATCCGTCCCACCTGGCCGACATCACCACCAGCATACTGGGCATGGTCGAGAGCACCGCCTGCGACGACTGGTGGTGGTGCGACGCGCTCTTCATGGCCATGCCCGTCTTCACGCGTCTCGGCGTGCTGCACGACGACGACCGCTACCTCGACAAGCTCCACGACCTCTACGACGACACGAAGTCCGCGCGCGGCCTCTACGACACCGAGCACCACCTCTGGTACCGCGACGAGAGCTACAAGCCGCCCTACGTCACGCCCGGCGGCCGGCCCTGCTTCTGGTCGCGGGGCAACGGCTGGGTCTTCGCGGGCCACGCGCGCACCCTGGCGCACCTGCCGGCGGACGACCCCCACCGGCCGGAGTACGAAACCACCTTCCGCGACATGGCCGCCGCCCTGCTCGCGGCGCAGCGCCCGGACGGCTTCTGGAACGTCAGCCTGGCCGACACCACCCACTTCCCGGGGCCCGAGACCAGCGGTACCGCCTTCTTCTGCTACGGCTTCGCCTGGGGGGTGCGCCACGGTCTGCTGGACGCCGCGGCCTACCTGCCCGCGGCGGCGCGGGCCTGGTCGGGGATGGTCGCGACGGCGGTCCATCCCGACGGTGTCCTCGGCTACGTGCAGGGCCCGGCGGCCGGTCCCGAATGGGCCCAGCCGGTCACCTACGACGACACCCGCGACTACGGCGTCGGGGCCTTCCTGCTGGCGGGCGGCGAGCTCTTCCGTCTGGCCGACGGCGCCTCGGACGCCGAGCCGCCCCCGCCCGCGCGGACGACGCTGGCCCCCAACACCCCCAACCCCTTCAATCCGTGCACGGAGATCCGCTTCGAGCTGGCGACCTCCGGCCCGGCGGAGCTGACGGTCCACGACCTGGCCGGCCGCCGGGTGGCCACGCTCCACGAGGGCGTGCTGCCGGCCGGGCGTCACGCGCGCACGTGGCGCGGACGCGACGCGCACGGACGGCCCGCGGCCTCGGGCGCCTACGTCGTCCGACTGGTCGCTCCCGGCGGTACCCGCGCGCGCGTCATGATCCTGGCTCGCTGACAGGTGATGCGCCCGATGCGGGATGGTCCGTTCCGACCCGCCCGCAAATGAACAATCCATGTTAATATCGTATCCGACGAGCTCACCGTCGCGCCTTCCGAGCGACGATCACGACGATGAGCGCCGAGCTTATCCGCGACCCTGATCGTTCTCGAGTCGTATCGATCCGGTTTCGGGACGGACGTACCCACACCAACCGTGCGATGTCATCATGACGAGGGATTCGATCATCTGGAACGTCACGAGAGCCCTGGACTTCGTCAGGGTCCTGACCTGGAGATCATTCGCCAACCTGGTCCTGCACCTCTACGAATCCCTGCGCCAGGCGCAGAGGCTGCGCGCCCGGCCGATCCATGTCGACATGGTCGCCACGCGGGCGTGCAATCTCAGATGCACCTTCTGCAAGGACTATCCCATCGACGGCGACAGGTTCATGTCGGTCGAGAATTTCGAGACGGCCGCCCGACAGCTCCTGCCCTCGGCCATCGGCCTGACCGTCTGCTCCGGCGGAGAGCCGTATCTGCACGATCGCTTCCTGGACATGCTGCGGATCGCCCACGGATACAAGGTCAGGACCGTCGTCCTCTCGAACGGCATGCTGCTCGAGGAGAACCTGATGAGGACCATCGTCAGGGAGGACCTGATCCAACAGCACAACTTCTCGGTGGATGGGATCACGGCCGGAACCGTCGAGTCGGCCCGACGGAACGCCAGGCTGGACGTGATCCTCGGAAACATCGACATGCTGGTTCGCCTCCGGGAAGAAGAGGGCAGGACGAGGCAGAAGATCGGGATCCGCTACACCCTGATGAGGTCCAACATCGAGGAGCTGCCCGCGGCGGTCCGGTACTGGGGGCGGGCGGGCGTGGATGAGCTGCACTGCAGCTACGTCTCGCTCTGCAACGATCTCGATCCCCGCATGAGCCTCTTCTACCATCCGGACCTGACCGACCGCATGTTCGCGGAGGCCCGGGACGCCGCGTCGAACCACACCGGCCTGAGCCTGCATCTGCCGCCCGGCATCCGTGAAGCGGCGGCGGGCGCGGAATCCCCGTCCAGATGCAACTACCCGTGGCGATTCGTGTTCGTCGATTCCGACGGCCAGGTCATGCCCTGCTACAACTCGATCGGCGTCATGGAGATGGGCCGCCTGTTCGGCGGCCCGGATGCGCTCCCGATCGAGGACATCTGGAACAGCTTCCGGTACAGGCGGCTGCGCGAGACCGTCAACAAGGACGGCCCCGATAAGCAGTTCCCCTACTGTGCCGTGTGTGAGTTGAGGTGCGGCTGGGGCGGCGAAGCCGGTCATCTGGGCGATGCGGTATGGCTCGACTACATCTCCGACCCGGCGAAGAGGCGAGCGATCGAGGCCAACCGCGCGAGGTGACGGATCAGGGCACCGCCCGCTGCACCAGCATCACGATCATGGCGATCGCCAGCGCGAACTTGAAGCCGCTCGCGAGCATCTTGCCCACGAAGGCGTGGAAGCCCACCCGCAGGCTCTCGTCGGTGCGGCTCTCGCGGTAGTACTCGCCGAGCACCGCCCCGCCGAAGGCGCCGAGGAAGGAACCGACGATGGTGCCGACCACCGGCACCACCCCGCTGCCCGCCGCCGCGCCGACCAGGCCGCCCAGGAAGGCCCCGAGCACGCCGTAGCGGGTCGCGCCCTTCTTCGCCACGTAGGCCACCCCCACGAACGACTCCACCACCTCGCCCAGGATCGCCATCCCCAGCAGGATCAGCAGCAGTTGCCAGGAGATGGGGTCGAAGCCGGTGATCAGGGCGTGGACAAGCCCCAGGCCGACGATGATGAAGTTGCCGCTGAGGCCGAGGATGGTCATCAGGGAGGCCACGAGCAGGGCCAGCGTCCAGAGTCCGAACAGGAACCAGACGCCGGCCTCGCCGAGGACGGACAGGACGCCGTCCATTACTCGTGCAGCCGGTAGAGCTTCTCCCCGGCCGGGATGGCGCAGTCGAGGCGGTTGTCCTCGGGCGGCAGGCTGCAGTTGTAGCGCTCGACGTCGTAGTCGCAGAGCGGGTTGTAGGCGAAGTTGAAGTCCAGGTCGACCATGCCGTCGTCGTCGATCGCGAGGTCGAGATAGCGGCCGCCGCCGTAGGTCGCCTCGCCCGAGGTGGCGTCGTAGAAGGGCAGCCAGAAGTACTCGCCGTGGGTCGCGGGATCGAGAGGACCGAAGACCGCCAGCGTGCGGTCGCGGCCGTCGAGATGGAAGGAGACCGTGCCCTTGCGCAGGTACGGCACCTCGTCGCCCTTGCGCTTGACCAGGGTCAGGGTCTCGGGCAGGGCCGCGGCGACGAAGGGGACGCGGAAGCGCAGCTCGGGCACCGGGTAGTAGTAGTTCAGGCCCTCGAAGGCGGGCAGGTCGGCCGCCGGCAACGCCGTGCGATCGGGGTCCATGAACGCCTCGTTCTTGTCGATGCGCATCTCGACCAGGCGGATCTCCCAGGCTTCCTGCTCGGCCTCGTCCATGACCACGGGCCCCGGCGCGCGGCCGCCGCAACCGGCCAGGACGGCCGCCAGCAGGCAGAGGACCAGGGCACCCGATGTCGCTCTCTGTCTCGTCATCCTCGTCTCACCTCGTCGGCGCGCGGTCGCGACCGCGGCTTTCCATATGTCCCGGCGGGGATTACCATGATGATCCGGCTGCCGCGCAAGATAGCATAGGGCGCGGGGACCGGCAGTAAAAAACCCGCGCCCCGACTGGAGGTTCCCGTGTCCGCCGATCCGGCCGCCCGCAATGAGAGCACGCTCCGAGACGCCCTGCTGGTGCTGACGGCGGCCGTACTGGGCCGCCTGCCGGTCCTGGGCGCCTGGTGGAACCGGGACGACTGGTCCCTGCTCGCCCGCGCGGCCGGCCTGATCGAGGGCGACGGCGTCCCCTGGCGCTTCGTCAGCCGCGAGCTCTGGTGGCGCGCGCTGTACCCCGTGTTCGGACTGGCTCCGGATCCCTGGACCTGGGCCCGCCTGCTGCTGCACGCCGCCGCCTCCTGGCTGGTGTGGCGGCTGGCCCGGCGCGCCGGCGCGGGCGACGCCGCGGCCCTGGCGGCGGGACTCCTCTTCGCGGCCACGCCCTTGGCCTTCACGCCCCTCTACTGGGCCAGCGGCGTGCAGGAACTGCTGGGCGCGGTCCTGGCCCTGCTGGCGGTGGAACGACTGACCGCGCGGGGACGCGCGGCCGTATGGATCGGACTGGTCGCCGGCCTCGCCGCGGTCTTCGCCAAGGAGAACGCCCTGCTGCTGGGCCCCTTCGTGCTGCTGCTGGCCCGGTGGGGCGACCCGGTGCGGCGCGGCGAACGCATCCTGGCCGGCGCGCTGCTGAGCGTCGCGGCCCTGCCGGAGGCCCTGTGGCTCTGGCGCGGCCTGCCCCACGGACCGGGCGCGCCCTTCGGCATCGACCCCCTCGCCGCCCTCCCCCTCAACCTGGCCCTGTCCGGCTGGTGGCTGGTCACGCCCGTGCCGACCCTCGCGCCCGACGCCGGACCGCTGGTCTCGCTGGGCGGCCTGTCGGTGTGGGTGCTGTGGCTGGCCTGGTCGCGCGCCGCCTGGCAACGGGACGAGCGCCGCCCCGCCCTGGCCCTGGCCGCGGCCGTCCTCGTGCTGCTGCCCGCCTGGCCGGTGGACATGGGACCGCGCCCCTGGCTGGCCTACCTCGCGGTGGCCCCGGCGGCGGTGACGGTGACGGGGATCCTGCTCGGCGGCCGCGACCGGTTCTCGACCCGTGCGGCCCTGATCGCCGCCCTGGCGGCGGGCGTCGTGGGCTGGGGGCTGGGCGACCTCCGGCTGGACCGGCGCGACGACGGCGGGCGTCCCGCCGACCCCCTGGTGCTGAGCACGGCGGTCTCCCACGACGCGTTGCGCGTCCTCGACGCGGTGGACCCGTCCGTCGCATCGCGAGTGGCGATCCTGCAGGTGCCGGGCCTATCGACCCGCGAGCGCTCGCGCCTGGCCGCCCCGCTCTCCGCGCCCCTGCCCTCGGTCCTCCACACGGCCCTGGGCGGCGCACTGGGCCCCCGGCTGGCCGGGAATCCCGACCGCCGCGTCGACTGGGTGCGCGGCCTGGACGACGTCACCCTCGACACCCACGTCTTCGTGGACGCGGGCGACCTCCTGCACTACTGGGGCCCCCTGCCCCAGGCCTTCGTCTACCAGACCCTGGCGCTGATCGCCCTGGGGCGGCAGGACGAGGCGGTGCACACGCTCGGGCAGGCCATGCGCAACTCCCGGCCGACCATGCCCTTCGTGTTCGACGAGTCCCAGCTGCCGGTGCACATGGACCGCGTGCGGGCCGGCAGCCGGGCCTTCCTGGCGCACATCCGCATCGCCGACGCCCTACGGGACGACGAGCGCGAGGCGGTGCTGGCCACAGCGCGGGAGCTGCTCCGGCGCTGCAACGTCACACCCTGACGCCGGCTAGTATTCCAGTCTGATCAGGAAGGGATACTCCTGGTTCTCCGGATTGACCCGGCAGGCCTCCTGCAGCGCGCGCAGGCTGCCGGCGCGGTTCCCCTCGAACTTGAGCGCCAGACTCTCGATCAGCAGCCGGTTGCCCGCGACGAAGCGCGCGAAGCGCGCCGGGTCGTCCACGTTGGAGAACAGCCGCGTCGGCTCGGTGCGGCCGTCCATCAGCACGCGCAGGTTGCGGGCCACGTTGGCGGGGTCCAGGCAGTCGGGGTCGAAGAACTCGGTGTAGGAGCGGTCGTCGGTGTTCAGGCGCGGCTCGGGCATCAGGGCGTCGACGCCGGCGGCGTCCAGCGCCAGGGTGGCCGCGAGGTGGTAGGGGTCGACGTAGAAGTGCATGTCCGAGCCCAATGCCTCGGTACGGGCCTTCCAGTCGGCGAAGTCGATCTCCAGGGGCGCGGTCGCGCCGAGCAGCACCGCGTGGTAGTGCCCCAGCCAGACGGCGCAGTCGGGGAACACGTCCCGGAAGGTGGAGACGATGCCCAGCAGCTCGTCGGGACCCAGCTTGTGCAGCGGCAGGTACTGGCTGACCATGCCGCCGGGCTTCAGCCGGTCGCGGCACAGCGCGAAGTAGTCGCGCGTGTAGAGGTTGCCCGAGCCCAGGATGGGGTGGGTCGGGTCGCAGGAGATCAGGTCGTAGCGGTCGTCGGTCAGCTGCAGGTGGTGGCGGCCGTCGCCGGCGCGGATGTCCAGGCGCGGGTCCTCCACCACGTCCCGGTTGAGATCCCGGTAGTAGGTCGCCGCCTCCTTCAGGCCCGTCACCAGCTCCACGCAGGTGATCGAGTCCACCTCCGGATGCTGGGCGATGGCCGAGGTGGTCACGCCGATCCCGAAGCCGATCACCAGCACGTCTCCCCCGTCCAGACCGGCCAGGAACGGGAAGTGGCCCACCATCTTGACGACCTTGATGGCGTCGTAGGACGAGCCGATCACCGCGCTGTTGTTGACGAAGGTGTACTTGGCGTCCGAGCGCGTGCCGCGGTCCTGGCCCACCGAGAGGGTGCCCTCGACGGTCTCGCGATAGTAGAGCACGTCGCGGTCGTAACGGTGGAACGAGGGCGGCAGGATGCGGATCGCCGGACCCGCGACCGCGAACGCCAGCAGCGCCAGCAGCCCCCCGGCCAGGACCATCCGCGCGACGCGACCGCGCTGCGGCTGTCGCCACAGGATCAGCAACGCCGCGCCCCCGGCCAGCCAGGCCAGCAGCATCACGGCCCGCGCCGCGCCCAGTGCGGGCAGCAACAGGAAGGCCGCCGCCGGCGGTCCGATCACCGCGCCCGCGGTATTGGCCAGCAGGACGCGGCCCACGTCGCCCGCCAGGGTGTCGCGCCCGGCGTACAGGCTGCAGCACAGGGGAAAGGCGTAGCCCGAGGCCACCGACGGCGGCCCCACCACCAGCAACCCGGCGACCAGGGGCAGCAGCAGCATGCGCGCGAGCGGGTCGGCCAGAAGGGATCCGAAGGGGAACATGAGCGTCTGGGGCAGGCGCACCAGCAGCAGCAGGCCCAGCAGGGTCGTCGCGCCCAGCCAGAGCAGGGGCCGCAGCAGCGCCGCCGGGCCGGGGTCGTCGCCCCGGCGGCGGGCGAAGAGCGCGCTGCCGGCGAAGAGCCCCAGGATGGCCAGCGAGGAGATCAGGGCGAAGGAATAGCTGGTGTTGATCAGGTAGGTGCGGAACATGCGCAGCCACGGCACGTGCAGGCGCAGGATGCACAGGCCGCAGACCAGGGCGGCGAGCAGCGCGGCGCGGCGCGCGGAC
>CAZSNA010000020.1:0-43062 GCA_964607825.1 uncultured Fibrobacteraceae bacterium
TGTGAACCCAACCGGTTATAGTAGACGTACATATTTCATATCTCGGCCGCCTCGGGCGCTCCCCACCGATGCCCATGGCCTGCAGAAGGAGCTCCCTGGTGCCCATCGATTTTCGAATCCACCCCGACAAGCAGCTCGTCCATACCACCGCGACGGAACGCGTGGTCCTCGACGATCTGCTCACCCATCTCGGACGCCTCTCGGCCGACGGGCGCTACATCGCGCCCATGAAGCAGCTGGTCGATCTGAGGGCCTGCAAGCTCGACCTGGATGCAACGGACATCCTGAGCTACTCCATGGAGAAGTCCACGCTGGCCTTCCGCTTCGCCGACGAGCGCTGCGCCGTGGTGGTGGACCGCGACCTCGAATTCGGCCTGTGCCGGATGCATCAGGCCCAGGTCGAGGCGGCGGGCATCACGATCCGGGTGTTCCGCGAGCTGGAGGCGGCCCTGGCGTGGCTCGCCGTCGAACTCGTCGCGGACGAGGCGGGAACCGAAATCCGTCACGAGGGTTTCTAGATCCCCAGCATGTTGCTATACTATAAAACTCGTACGATTCCGCAGACCCGGAACCCCGGAGGCCTTGTGCATCGGTTCGCCCGCATCACGCTGCTGACGGTCTTGACCGCCTGGCTCGCCCTCGCGCCCGCCCTCGAGGCGTCGGGCGTGGTCGGTGGAGTGGCCATGCGTCCGCCCGTCGCGCATGCCTGCGGAGCGACCTGCCAGACGTGCTGCTGTTCCGCGCCCGCGGATGCGTGCTGCAGCGCCCCCGAGGGGGGGTGCGGGCAGGCGTCCCGGCCGTGGACGTCCCCGCTGGGCGCGTGCGACTGTTGCGCCCCCGCGGGAGTGGTCATGGTCTTCGTCGGCCCCGAGGCGGGCCCCGAGGAGACCCTCGTCTCCGATCGTCTCGACCTGCCGCCCGACACGGCGGCCCCCGACAACATCTTCCAGCCTCCGACGCCGCCGCCCCGGTCGGCCTGATTCCTCTTTGCTCATTCAACGAAAAACGAGAACTCGAACGAGAGGAGTCGGCCATGCCGACCATTCGTAAGATCTTCGCTGTCATGCTGCTGACGACCATGCTGACGACCGTCGCCTTCGCGGCCCCGGTCGCCGACAAGCCCTCCTGTCCCGAGGCCTGCCAGTGCGGCGACGACTGCCAGTGCTGCGACGCCTGCAAGAAGGGCGAGGCCTGCACCTGCGGCGACGACTGCAAGTGCGCCGATTGCTGCAAGCAGAGCAAGGCCTGCAAGAGCGCCAAGTCCTGCAGCAGCAAGGCCGAGAAGGGCTGCAAGACCAGCAAGTCGTGCAGCAGCAAGGCGGAGACGGGCTGCAAGTCGGCCAAGTCCGCCTCGGGTTGCAAGGCTAAGTCCGCCAAGAGCTGCGGATAGGTCTGACCCGTAGAGACGCGGGCCCGCCGGTTTCGACCGGCGGGCCCGTTTCTTTTGGGGCGACCGGCGGGAGATCGGTGTACGCTCCGTCGTGCGGATTCCGTGTGGTGTCGAACGTAGGAGGTCGCCGTGGATAGGGAAGAAGCCTACGGGTGGGGCGAGATCTTCGCGAGCCCGCCGGAGCAGAGGGCGGCATGTCTGGAGGCGCGGGCCCGCGCGCTGGGCCTCGAGCAGGAGGTCCGGGACGACGCGCTGGTCTGGTCGCGCGACGGCGGGGAAGTCAGCCGCTGGGTCTTCGTGCCCGACCCGGGCGATCTCGAGCGGATCAGGGCGATCTACGCCGACGCGGGCCACGTGTCGAGTCCGCGCTGCCTGGTGGTGGTCACCCGGCGCGACGAGACCGACACCCGCGGCGATCTCGTCTTCGACATGTTCGAGCTGAGTCCGCGCTGCTATCTCTCGCACTTCAACCGGGTGTTCACGCGGCCGGTCGGGGACGAGGAGTTTCCCGGTTCCGAGTAAGGTTCGTCCTGATTGACCGTCTTTTCGAACGCATGCTAGCCTTTCGTCATCGGGAGGTCGTGCATGGAGAGTCATTTCGCCCCCGCGGGTCGTTCGGATCCCGCGGAGCTCGCACACCAGGTCAGGACCGTCAATACCGACCCGGTGGCCGAAGCGCTGCTGGAGGCCGTCCCCGGCCTGGTCGCCATCCTGAACCAGCACCGACAGGTGATCGCGGTCAACGACGCGTTCACCGGGATGCTCGGCATCGAGGATCCCGACCCCGTGCTCGGCATGCGCCCGGGCGAGATCGTCGACTGCGTCTACGCCGACGTCGGTCCGGACGGCTGCGGCACCTCCGAACTCTGCGCCACCTGCGGCGCGGTCATCGCCGTCGTCACCTCGATGGGCTTCAACGAACCGGCCGAACGGATCTGCGCCCTGCGCGTGAAGCGGGGCGAGGACGACGTCGACCTCTGTCTGCGCGTGAACGCGGCGCCGGTGCGCATCGCCGACGAGCCGTTCATCCTGGTCGGCCTCTCGGACATGACCGAGGCCTGGACCCGCGCGGCCCTGGAGCGGGCCTTCTTCCACACGATCAGCCTCGAACTCGGCGAGCTGCGCGCCCTGTGCGACCGCCTCACGACGGACCGCCCCGACGACCGTCGCCTGCAGACGCTCCGCCGCGCCTCCCACCGCCTGGCGCGCGAGGTCGCGGTGCAGTCCGGGTTCTTCGCGGGGGATACGAGCATCCTGCAGCCGGACCTGGTGACCGTCCCGGTCAACCGGGCCCTCGACGAACTCGAGGTCCTGTTCGCCCACAGTCCGCTGGTCGGCGGCATGACGCTGCGCATCGCGCGCGACGACGGCGACCGGGCCGTCCGCGCCGACGAGCCCCTGCTGCTGCGCGTGCTGGCCGACATGGTGACCAACGCCCTGGAAGCGTCCGGCCCGGGGGATCCGATCGACGTCTGGGTCGAGGCGGGTCCCGACGGGACGGCGTTCAAGGTCCGGAACCGTCAGGTCATCGACGGGGCCGTGGTTCCGCGGATCTTCCAGCGCTACTTCAGCACCAAGGACGGCGAGGGACGCGGGTTCGGCACCTTCGCCATGAAGCTCATCGGCGAGCGATATCTGGGCGGCCGGGTGGACTTCGTCACGGGCCTGCCGGACGGGACCGTGTTCACGCTGATGTTGCCGGGTTAGCGGGGGAGGGCGACGTGGAGACCTTCGCCCCGGCCCGCTACCTCGTCGACGATCCGGATTTCGCCGCGGCGCGCCAGCGCATCCTCTCGCGTCTCCGCACCGAAGAGATCGACGATCCCCTGCGCGACACCGTCGCCCGTCTCAACGCGCGTCCGTACGCGATCACGCTGCAGTGCTGCTGGGGGCACTTCGTCCACGCCGGACAACCCGAGCCCGAGAGCCTGGACCGCCTGCCGGATCGCGACCCCGGGGAGATCGAGTACCGCATCGCCTACCTCGCGCTGGCCGTGGCGAACACGTCCGAGGGCGCGGCCTTCCGCGACGAGCTGGCCGGCCTGACCCGCCTGGCGCCGGATCTGGCGCAGTTCGGCTCACCCGGCTGGTTCTGGGACCAGCGGCCGAACTCCTACGCGCTCCAGGTGGAGCCGGAGCGGTTCGCCGATCGGGATCGGGCCGTGATCGGTTATGATGAAGCGCTCCGGGTCGAGGCGGCGCGCGACGAGGTGTTCGCCGCCCTCGCCCGACTCGTCCGCGAGACCGGAGAGACGCCGTGACCCGCATCAAGATCTGCTGCATCGCCTCGCTCGAGGAGGCCCGCCTGGCCGTGGCGGCCGGCGCCGACGCCGTCGGCCTGGTCTCCGAGATGCTCAGCGGTCCGGGCGTGATCCCGGAGCCGCTCATCGGGGAGATCGCCGCCGCGGTGCCGCCGCCGACCGCCGTCTTCCTGCTCACCTGTCTCGACGACGTCGACGAGCTCGCGGCCCAGCAGCGTCGCTGCCGCGCGAACGTGCTGCAACTCGTGGACCGGGTCGCGCCCGAGGTGCGGACGCGCCTGCGCGACGAGCTGCCCGGGGTGCGGATCGTGCAGGTGGTGCACGTGCGCGACGAGGCCTCGGTCGAGGAGGCCGTCGCGACCGCCGACACCGCCGACGCCCTGCTGCTCGATTCGGGCGATCCGTCGCGCCCGGTCAAGGAGCTCGGCGGCACCGGACGGACGCACGACTGGGCGTTGAGCGCGCGGATCGTGCGGGAGGCGCCGGTGCCGGTCATCCTGGCCGGGGGGCTGAAGCCGGAGAACGTCGGGGAGGCGGTCCGGGCGGTGCGGCCTTTCGGGGTGGATGTGTGTTCGGGGGTGCGGACGGATGGCGCGCTGGATGCGGCGAAGCTGCAGGCCTTCGTGGCGGCGGTGCGGATGACCGGTTGACGAGTCGCGCTGTGTTAGTGAATCCACTTGATCAAATTCCACACGTGTAGACTTTTTGCGGATCGTCAGTCTCGATCCCGATAGGACCAGTTTCCCGGCACGATTACTCAAGCAGAACCGGCCCCGGCGGGCATTCCGCCGGGGCCATTGTGTTCGCCCCCCCGATCTGCTATCCTCACACGGAGTGGAGAAATACGCGTCTGCGAGGGAGACATCGAACTCCATCCCACCCCGCCATCCAGATGCCTGCACGGGGGTCCGCTTCGCGCGGGTCCGGTTTCTACAAAGGGAGACACCACCATGATCCGAAGGTTCATCACGCCCCTGATCCTGCTGACGGCGTTGACGGTCGCGGCCGTCGCCCCGGCGGCGGAGATCGCGCCGGACCTGCGCGAGGTCCTGGACGCCAAGGCCGAGGGCGAGCTCGTCCGCGTCCTGTGGCTGTTCGACGACCGCCCCGATTTCGCGGCCCTCGACGCCGAACTGGGCGACGCCGACCACGTGGCGCGCCGCGCCGCCGTGCTCGAGACGCTGCGCCACCAGTTCGACCGCGTCCACGCGCCGGCCATCGCCCGCCTGGAGGCCGTCAAGGCCGCGGGCCGCATCGAGCAGGTCAACACCCTGCTGGTGGCCAACGCGGTGAACTTCCTCGCCGACGCCGACGCGCTCGAGGCCATGGCCGCCGACAAGGCGCTGCCCGGCGCGCTGCACCACGACACGGCCTTCGATCCCGTCGCGCTGACCCTGGCCGAGCGGTCGACCAAGCCGGCCGCCGACGCGGCCGCCGACGCCACCGCCAAGGGCAACGCCTGGAGCCTCGAGTGGATCGACGCCGACCACGCCTGGGCCCTGGGCTACACGGGCACGGGCATCGTCGTGGGCCACATCGACTCCGGCGTGTACATCACCCATCCCGACATCGCCAACAACCTGTGGACCAACACCGGCGAGATCGCCGGCAACATGATCGACGATGACCTCAACGGCTACATCGACGACATCCACGGCTGGGACGCGGGCGACCAGGACGGCAACCCCAACGACGACTCCGCCAGCCCGGGCCACGGCACCCACACCGCGGGCACCGTCTGCGGCGACGGCACCGGCGGCACCGTGACCGGCGTGGCGCCCGACGCCAACATCATGTCCGTTAAGGCCATGGACAGCACCGGCAGCGGCACCCTGGGCATGATCTGGGAGGGCTACGACTACCTGCTGATCAACGGCGCGCGCGTCATCACCATGTCGCTGGGCGTGCCGGGCTCCCTGCCGCCCTCGTACATGCGCACCGAGCGCGAGAACATGAACCTGATGCGGACGGCCGGCATCCTGCTGTTCAACTCCGCGGGCAACGACCACTTCGTCTACGACCCGCCCATCGAGCTCGGCCTCACCGCGCGCTGCCCCGCGCCCTGGAACCCCATCGCCGGCACGCCCTACACCTCGACCAGCGGCGTCGTGGCGGTCGGCGGCACGGGCTTCTTCAGCGATTCGCCCTACACCTCCAGTTCGACCGGTCCGGTGAACTGGGGCGACGTGCCGCCCTGGTACGACTGGCCCTACGATCCGGGCGACGGCCTGGTCAAGCCCGACGTCAGCGCCCCCGGCGTCAACGTCAACTCCCTGTCGATCCCCAGCGGCTACACGGGCAACACCTGGAGCGGCACGTCCATGTCCTGTCCGCACGCGGCGGGCCTGGCGGCGCTGATGCTCTCCAAGAACCCGGGCCTCTCGCCCGCGGGCATGGACTCGATCATGGAGCAGACCTCGGTGGACCTGGGCACGCCCGGCAAGGACAACCAGTACGGTTCCGGCCGCATCGACGCCGACGCGGCCGTGGCCGCGACGCCCCTGGCCACAACCCCGCACCTGACCTGGGTCTCCTTCGAGATCAACGACGCCTCCGGCGACGACTACATCGATCCGGGCGAGAGCTTCGACGTGGTCTTCACGGTGGTCAACAACAGCGGCACGGCCGACGGCACCGGCGTGGCCGGCTCGCTGGTCGTGGCCGGCGGCGACCCGCTGACCGTCGACGACGGCGCGGCGACCTTCGGCACCATCGCCATGAACGGCGGCACCGGCGACAACGCCTCCGACGTGTTCAGCCTGACCGCCGACGGCGGCGCCGCCCAGGGCACCGCCTTCACCATGTACCTCACGCTCACCGCCCAGAACGGCTACACCAAGGTGTTCGACGTGACGCACACCATCGGCCTGCCCGAGTACGACACCCACGACGTGGGCAACGTGATGCTGACGGTGACCGACTGCGGTTCGCTGGGCTTCATGTCCTCGGACCAGATCTACGGCTTCGGCTTCGGTCCGTCGGACGCGAACGGCCTGTACATCGGCTCGTTCTGGGGCGGCAACAGCTCGACCACGCTGAGCAACCACGACTACTACGAGGGCCGCCCCTACGACTGGGTCGTGTCGACCACGCCCAACGGTCGCGTCAAGAACCAGGGTAACGTGTACTCGGACCAGGACTTCGAGGCGTTCTACGACGACAGCGGCTGCATCAGTCCGCTGGACGTGCTGGTCTCCCAGGAGAGCTTCGCCTTCGCCGATGCGCCGAACGACGACTTCGTGATCGTGCGCTACACGGTGCACAACCAGAGCGCGTCGGACATCGTGGACTACTACGGCGCGATCTTTTGCGACTTCGACATCGGCAGCGACGCCGGCGCCAACGCCTCGACCACGCTGCCCGGACGTCGTTCGGTGGTCATGTACAACGGCTTCGGCGATCCCCACTACGGCATCACCGTCATGGGCGACACGCCGGTCGTGAACCTGCACTGCCTCAACAACCCGACCGACGTCTACCCCAACGGCTACATCCTGCCGACCACCAAGTGGCGCATCCTGAACGGCTTCGACAGCACGTCCACGGGCTGGACCCCCGACGACTGGTCGGTGGTCGCCTCGACCGGTCCGTTCACGATCCCGGCCGGCGGCTCGGTCAGCATGGCCTTCGCCCTGGTCTGGGGCATCGACCAGGCGGACTTCTACAACAACGCCGACGCGGCCAAGGACTTCGACCTCGACACCCTGACCGGCGTCGACCAGATCGTGCCGGGCGCGCCGCTGCTCGCCCAGAACTCGCCGAACCCCTTCAATCCCATGACGGCCATCCAGTTCAACCTGGAGCGCGCGGGCCACGTGCGGCTGGGCGTCTACGATCTGATGGGCCGGCAGGTGGCCACCCTCGTCGATCGTCATCACGACGCGGGCAGCCATCGCGTGATCTGGAGCGGCATGAGCGACGCGGGGGAGGCCATGCCTTCGGGGATGTATCTCTACCGTGTGTTCACGGATGATGGACGGGCTCAGACGAAGAAGATGATGCTGGTGCGGTGATCGCGTAGCGACGCCACGTCATCACGAAGAACGGCCCCGGGCTTTCGCCCGGGGCCGATTCGTTTCCGTCGTTTCGCGCGGCTATCTGCGCGCGACGATGTACCAGTTCATATCCTCCGGCCGCCACCGCCCCAGCGACAACACCTTCCCCACCCAGATCAGCCCCCCGTACACCAGCCCCCACGGCATCCGCACCCGCTCCTGCGCCCACCCCTCGTAGACCGCCTCGCACCCGCCCAGCCGCTCGCGCAACCGCGCAGGCGCCACGTCGCGATGCAGCACGGTAGGGAAGGGCGCCATGGTGCGCCGATAAACCAGCTTGTACGCCAGCTCGTGGAACCAGAACGGCGTGTACTTCGTGATCAGCCCGCGCAGCGACCACAGGTTGGGCACCCCGATCACCAGCAGGCCGCCGGGGCTGGTCCAGCGCAGCATGTTGTCGACGGCGCGCGCGGGGTCGTCCAGGTGCTCCAGCACGTACATGCTGACCACCACGTCCCAGGTGCGGTCGGTCTCCCAGGTCTGCACGTCGCCGAGCAGGTGTTCGTGGACGTGGTCGTTGAGGTCGAGCTGGTCCTGGGAGATGTCGAGGCCGGCGATGGTGGCGTCGTCGGGATAGGTGAAGTGCTTCAGGCGCCCGCAGCCGGCCTCGAGCACGGTCGCCGGGCGCCCGAGGGCGTGCAGGTGCTCGTCCAGCAGAGTCTGGATGCGGCGGATCGCGTCTAGGTTCATCACGGCCATGCGGTTCAGCTCCCGGCGGACAAGGTACTATGCCTTCGACGTCCTGTCCGCTTCCTTTACCCGCGCCTGCCACAGCAGGCCGCCCACGATCAGCACCAGGCCCAGCGGCGTGGCCCCGCGCAGCGGTTCGCCCAGCACGAAGCGGATGAACAGCAGCGACAGGAACGGCGACAGGAAGATCAGGTTGGCGATGCGCGCCGTCGACTCGGTCAGCCGCAGGGCCGCCAGCCAGAGCACGAAGGCGAAGCCCATCTCCACCGCGCCCACGTAGGCCGCGCCCAGCAGGCCCGGGCCGCCGATGCGCAGGTCGGCGAAGAGCAGCGCCCAGACGAACACCAGCGGCGCGCCCGCCGCGAAGTTCAGCAGCAGGCCGACCACCGGGTCCAGACGGCTGCGCGCGTTGCCCAGCCAGTACAGCGCCCACAGCACGGTGCTGCCCAGGGCCAGCGCCACGCCGAGGCCGTCGTCCACCTTCAGCGAGCGCAGGTCGCCGCCGGTGGCGATGACCACCACGCCCGCGTAGCACACCAGCCCCGCCAGCAGCTCGCGGCCGCGCAGCCGGTGGCCGAGCAGCGGCACCGACAGCCAGGTCAGCGTCAGGGCCCAGGTGTAGTTCAGGGGCTGGGCCACCTGCGCGGGCAGGCGGTCGTAGGCCTCGAACAGCACCAGGTAGTAGGCGCAGGGGCAGAGGACGCCGAGCGCCAGGGCGCGCCACGTCTCCGCGCGCGGCGCGGCGCGCAGCAGGCTCCACTTGCCCTGTATGGTGACGACGGACGAGAGGACGATCAGCGAGGCCAGGCTGGAATACGCGAGCAGCTGCACCGGTCCGGTGTGGCGCAGCGCCATCTTGAACGCCGCGGCCACCGTCGACCACATGAGCACGGCCCCGAGGGCGAGCAGCACCGCCTTGCGCTGTGCGCTCATGCCGAGCGCCTCGCCGCCGGCGGAACAACGCGATTGCGGTCCGTGTCCGCAGGGGATATACTGGACGACTCTTGTATGAATTGACGCATCAGAGGAGACCGCCCATGTCGCTGCTCCGACCCAAGCATGAACGCAACCCCAGGGGGCGCCGGCTGCCCGAGTACCGGACCCTGGGATGCACCGCCTACGAGCGCGGCCACCGGATCACCTGGTGCCGGCTCATCTGCGAGCCCATCGGGAACATGGGTCCCTGCGGCCGTCTCGCCCCCCACTCGATCACCGGCCGGACCCAGGCCGCCATCGCCTCCTACAAGGCCGCGCACGCCGACGAGTAGGCCGGCCTCACCGATCACAGGTTCAACCGCTTCAGGACCTCCGCCGTGAGCGTCGCGTCGTTGTACACGAAGAAGTGCACGCCCGGCGCGCCGCCGTCGAGCAGCTCCCTGGCCTGCGCCAGCGCGTGCTCCACGCCGATCTCCCCGACCTCCCGCGCGTCCGCCGCGCCTTCGATGCCGTCGACCAGCTCGTCGGGCAGGTCCACGTAGAAGTTGCGCGGGATGTTCTTCAGCAGGCTGCGGCGGCCGACCACCTTCAGGCCCGGAATGATGGGCACCTCGATCCCCGCCGCCCGGCAGCGGTCCACGAACTCGAAGTAGGGCGCGTTGCGGAAGATCATCTGGGTGATCACGTAGTCGGCGCCGGCGTCGACCTTGGTCTTGAGGTGGCGGATGTCGCTGGAGAGGCTGGGCGCCTCGAAGTGCTTCTCGGGATAGCCGGCCACGCCGATGCAGAAGTCGGTGCGCTGGGCCTCGGTCAGCCGGTGGAGGTAGTTGCCCGCGTTCATGTCGGCGATCTGCCGCACGATGTCGACGGCGTACTTGTTGCGCGCGCCGCGGCGGATGGCCTTCCAGTCGGTCGTGTCGCCCCGCACCGCCAGCACGTTGTGGATGTCCAGGAAGGAGAGCTCGATGAGGGCGTCCTCGGTCTCCTCCTGGGTGAAGCCGTGGCAGAGCAGGTGGGGGACGGTCTCCACGTCGTAGCGGTACTTGAGCGCGGCGCAGAGGCCGAGGGTGCCGGGACGCTTGCGCGTGATGTGGCGGACGAAGGACTCCTCGTTGATCTCCTCGAACCACGAGTCGGCGGCGTGGTTGGTGACGTCGATGAACAGCGGTCGGTAGGGGATCAGCTGGTCGACGATCTCGGTGACGTCGTTGATGCTCATGCCGCGCTCGGGGGGCGTGAGCTCGAAGCTGAAGAAGGGGTCGCGTCGCGCGGCCAGGGTCTCGCCGATTCTCACGTGGGACCTTTCGTCGGGGTCGAGGTTGCGGCCGATGATAAGCGTTGAGGGCTCGACGCGCACCCATAGACCGAATAATATTCGACGGCCGCGCTCCGATCGGCCCCGGCGACTTGCCGCCGCCGCGACCGGAGCTAGGATGTCGGTACCGTGACTGCACTCCGAAGGGACGCGATGAGCCGCTTTCTCGACATGCTCCACGAACGCGTGCTGGTCTGCGACGGCGCCATGGGCACCAGCATCCAGTTCCGCGAGCCTGCGCCCGACGACTTCCAGGGCCACGAGGGTCTCAACGAGTGGCTCAACCTCACGCGTCCCGACCTGATCGCCGACATACACGACGCCTTCTTCCGGGCCGGCTGCGACGTGGTCGAGACCAACAGCTTCGGCGCCTTCCCGGTGGTGCTCGACGAGTTCGGTCTGGCCGGCGAAGCTCGACGCCTCGCCCGCGAAGCCGCCGCCATCGCCCGCCGCACGGCCGACGACCACGCCGCCGACGGCCGTCCCCGCTTCGTGGCCGGGTCCATGGGCCCCGGCACCAAGCTGCCCAGCCTCGGCCACATCACCTTCGCCGACCTGGCCGACGCCTACGAGCCTCTCGCCGACGGCCTGCTCGAGGGCGGCGCCGACCTGCTGCTGATCGAGACCTGCCAGGACCTGCTGCAGCTGCGCGCCGCCCTGACCGCCGCGCGCCGGGTGTTCGCCCGCCGCGGCCGCGCGGTGCCCGTCGGCCTGCAGATCACCGTGGAGACCACCGGCGCCATGCTCCTGGGCACCGAGCCCGACGCCGCCCTGGCCGCGCTGCTGCCCCTGCGCCCGGACCTCGTCGGCCTCAACTGCGCCGTGGGCCCCGACCTGATGCGCGACCACCTGCGCACCTTCTGCCGCCGCAGCCCCGCGCCGGTGAGCGTCATGCCCAACGCCGGCCTGCCGCGCAACGAGGACGGGCGCATGGTCTACGACCTGACGCCCGCCGAATTCGCCGCCGCCCTGACCGGGTTCGTGGACGAGTTCGGCGCGGGCTTCGTGGGCGGCTGCTGCGGCACCGAGCCGAAGCACCTGGCGGCCCTGTGCGAGGCGCTCGGCGATCGTCCCGCCCCGCGCCGCGACGCCGAGCCGGGCGACGCCCTCTCGTCGCTCTACACGCGCGTGTCGCTGGACCAGGAACCGCGCCCCCTGATCGTGGGCGAGCGCACCAACGCCAACGGTTCGAAGAAATTCCGCCGTCTGCAGGCCGAGGACGACCTGGACGGCCTGGTGGGCATGGCCCTCGAGCAGCAGGCCGAGGGGGCTCACGCCCTGGACGTCTGCGTGGCCTACGTGGGCCGCGACGAGTCCGCCGACATGGCGGCCCTCACGCAGCGGCTCAACACCGAGGTGCAGCTCCCGGTGATGATCGACACCACCGATCTCGCCGTGGCCGAGACCGCGCTGCAGCGCCTGGCCGGCCGCTCCATCCTGAACTCGGTGAACCTGGAGGACGGCCCCGACCGGGCCCGGCGCGTGTTCGAGCTCTGCCGCGACCACGGCGCGGCGGTGGTGGCCCTGTGCATCGACGAACGGGGCATGGCCGACACGCCCGAACGCAAGCTCGAGGTGGCCCGTCGCCTGGTCGACCTGGCCGCCGAGTACGGCCTGGCCCCGTCGGACCTGCTCTTCGATCCGTTGACGTTCACCCTGGCCAGCGGCGACCCCGACTACGTCGACAGCGCGCGGGCGACCCTCGAGGGCCTGCGCCGGATCAAGGCGGAGATCCCGGGCGCGCGCACCCTGCTGGGCGTGAGCAACGTGAGCTTCGGCCTGAAGGCCGGCGTGCGCCGCGCGCTCAACAGCGCGTTCCTGCAGCGCGCCCTGGCCGCGGGCCTCGACGCGGCCATCATGCACGCCGGCCGCATCGTCGGCGCCGGCGACGTGCCCGAAGACCTGTACGCGGCCTGCGAGCGCCTGATCGACGGCGACGCATCGGCCCTGAGCGTGCTCCTCGACGCGGAAGGCGTGGCGGCTAGACGCACCGTGTCCGCCGCCCTGCCCGTCGAGGAGCGCTTGAACCGCCGCATCGTGGCCGGCGACGCGGTCGGCCTCGAGGCCGACCTGGACGAGGTGCTCGCCGACCGCGATCCGCTCTCGATCATCAACGACATCCTGCTCGAGGGCATGAAGACCGTGGGCGAGCTCTTCGGCGCCGGCCGGCTGCAGCTGCCGTTCGTCCTGAAGAGCGCCGAGACCATGAAGGCCGCCGTGCGCCACCTCGAACCGCACATGGAGCGCAGCGACGCGTCGGCCCGCGGTCGCTTCGTCATCGCGACGGTCCGCGGCGACGTCCACGACATCGGCAAGAACCTCGTGGACATCATCCTCACCAACAACGGCTTCACCGTGGACAACCTCGGCATCAAGGTGCCGGTGGAGCAGCTGATCGAGGTGATCGAACGCGACCGCCCCGACGTGGTCGGCCTGAGCGGCCTGCTGGTCAAGTCGACGGTGGTGATGAAGGAGAATCTGGAGGCGCTCAACGCCGCGGGCCTGGACGTGCCGGTGGTGCTCGGCGGCGCGGCCTTGACCCGCTCGTACGTGGAGCGCGACCTGCGCAAGGTCTACAGGGGCAAGGTGTACTACGCGCGCGACGCCTTCGACGGGCTGACCCTGGCCGACGCGGTGAGCCGGGGAGAAGCGCCGGCGGCGGAGGTGCGGGAGGCGGCGGCCGCCGCGGAGCCCGACGAGGCGCCGGCCGCGGTCGTCCCCGAACCGCTCGCGCTCGGCGAACCGCCGGAGCCCCCGTTCCTGGGCACGCGCGTCGCCACCGACATCGATCTCGACGAGGTCTGGCCCCTGCTCAACCGCGCCGCCCTGGTCAAGGGGCGCTGGGGGTACTCGCGCGCCGGGATGGACACGGACGCGTACGAGCGGCTGGTGCGCGAGGAGGTCGAGCCCGCCCTCGAACGGCTGAAGGCCTCGGCCCGCGAGGAGGGCTGGCTGCGGCCGGCCGCGGCGCACGGCTGGTTAACCGCGGCGCGCGACGGCGACGCCCTGCTGGTCTGGGACGACGGCGGCGCGCCGGAGCCGCGCTGGCGTTTCGAGTTCCCGCGGCAGAGGTCGGCGCCGGGACGGTGTCTGAGCGACTACTTCCGCACGATGGACGAGGGGCGCGACGTGCTCGGCGTGTTCGCCGCGACCATGGGGGCGGAAGCGACCGCGCGATGCAAGGCGCTCTTCGAGGGCGACGACTATCGCGAGTATCTGCTGACCCACGGCTTCGCGGTGGAGAGCGCGGAGGCTCTCGCGGAGTGGGTGCATGCGCGGATGCGGTCGGAGCTGGGGATCGCCGGCGACGACGATCCCGACCCGGCGCAGGTGATACGCGGGCGCTACCGGGGGTGCCGGTACTCGTTCGGGTATCCGGCCTGCCCCGAGCTGGCCGACCAGCGGATCCTGGCCGAGATGCTCGACTGGGGGCGGATCGGGTTGGGGCTCACGGAGGAGTGTCAGCTGGATCCGGAGCAGAGCGTGAGCGCGGTGGTGGTGCATGTGGAGGGGGCGGGATATTTTGCGGTGTGATGCCGTGCAGGGATTTGTCGGTTCGTATCCTATATGGGTGTCGGCATTCATTCTTATCAGAAGAGTCCCAATAGCTTGAGCGCTTCGAAGGCCTCGATATCCCTCGATATCACAGCGTGACCGGGCTCCGTCCCCCCATGGCCGGATCAGCAGGGTCGTCCGCTCTTGGACTTGAAATCGGTCCGTATTTGATGTATGGCAAACTACAACTTGTAGACGGATTGCGGCCGGCCTGAGACTATCCGGCCCGAAATCACGAATCGCCCAGGCCAACCAACAGGTCGACACGGAGGTCGTCCCATGCTCAGACCCGAAATCCCCATCCAGCTCCAGGATCCCCGCATCACCGATCGCCGCGAATTCCTCACGGGGCGCGTGGTGGAAACCTCCGGCGGAATCCTCGTCGGGGACTTCATCACCTCGAAGCTGGAGATCGCACCCGCCGACGACCTGGTCGTCTACTACGAGGCCAGGCGCAAGTTCGTGCAGCAGGCGACACGGGCCGTGACCGTGGTCGAGACCGAGAAGGGCCTGCGTCTCGAACTGCAGACGGTCGGCGATCCGGTCGCGGCCGAGGGACGGGAAGTCTACCGCGTTCCCTGCTCCGGCGAGGGCATCCAGGCCAAGCTGATCGGCGAGTCCGACTGCCCGCTGCTCGACGTGTCGTCGCTCGGCTTCGCCGTCAACGCGGAGGCGACGCTCGCCATCGGCGACAACGCCCCCGTGTCCATCGGCTGGGACGGGACGAACTACGAGGGCAACGCCAGCATCCAGAGCGTGCGCGGCATCAGCCGCGGACGTACCCGCTACGGCCTGCGTTTCCTGGAAAACGCCGAGGGCGGCGACCTCGCGACGGGCCTGAAGAAGATCAGCCTGGTCGTCGAGCGTCAGCACCTGAAGAACCTCTCCGGCAACTGATCCGCGCGGACGCGCGACATGAGACGGCCCCGGCCCGGACGGATCGGACCGGGGCCCGCGCTCGTGTCGGCCGGGCCCGGAGCGGAGCGCGAGCACGAAGGTGGTGCAAGTGGAGGAGGAGGTGTATCATTCAGTGTGACACAGCGGTTGTCGCCCGCCCGTGTCACCGTCATGAACTCGACTCCCACAGCGAGGTATGACTCCATGGAATCCCATTTTGCCCCCCTCGACCGCGCCACCCCCGAAGACCTCGAACACGACATAGAGACCGTCCGCCGGAACCGCGTCGTCGAGCTCACGCTGGACGCCTTCCGCTCCCTGCTCGTCATCCTGAACGAGCAGCGCCAGATCGTCGCCCTCAACGACGCGTTCCTGAAGCGGCTCGGCTTCGAGTCGCCCGCGACGCTGCTGGGCCTGAGGGTGGGCGAGGCCTTCAACTGCACGCACGCCCGGAACGAACCCGAAGGCTGCGGCTCCACGCAGTATTGCTCCACCTGCGGCGCGGCCATCGCCATGGTGGCGACCCTGACCGAGGGCGCCTCCGAGGAACGGCTCTGCGTCATGGAGTGCACGGAGAACGGCAAGGTCAGCGACCAGGTCTTCCGGGTGTGGTCCCATCCCACCGTCGTCGAGGGCCGACGCCTGATCCTCATGTTCATGCAGGACGAGACGGACGAGCATCGCCGCGCGACGATGGAGCGCGCCTTCCTGCACGACATCAACAACGTGCTGGTGGGCCTGCTGGGCTCGGCCGAGATCCTGTCCCTGGAAGCGCCCGAGTCGGAGCTGGTCGGCAACGTCAACGCCCACTCGCAGCGCCTCGCCAAGGAGGTGCGGCTCCAGCAGTGGCTCGTCCATGCGAGCGAGGGCGGCATGGAGTCGCATCGCGAGACGGTGACCATGGATGCGGTCGTGGCCGACCTGCGCGCCGCGTTCTCCACCACGCAGGCCCTGCGCGGCCGGGCCCTTGAGTTCCCGGGCGACGTGCCGGAGGTCACGCTCAGCACCGATCCCACCCTGCTGCAGCGGGTGCTGGGCAACATGGTGATCAACGCGCTCGAGGAGACGCCGACCGGCGGGGCCGCGCGCGTCGACGTCGAACACGTCGACGGCTGCGCGATCTTCCGGGTCTGGAACGCGGGCGTGATCCCGGCGGACGTGCAGCTGCGCGTCTTCCAGCGCAACTTCAGCACCAAGAAGGGCAAGGGCCGCGGGCTCGGCGCGTGGATCGTGAAGGTGCTCGGGGAGGAGATACTCGGGGGTCGGGTGGGGTTCACGTCGACCGAGGCCGACGGCACCGAATTCCATCTGGAGTTGCCAATCTAGTTGTGCCTCGAAGATTGTCCCTGGTGCTTCCTGGGTGCCTGACGGTCCGAGTTCCGGCGACAGGGCAACGAGTTACGGCTCCAGCGACGACTGTCGCCGGTGCGGGGACATTTTACGAGGCACAACTTTATTTGAGACCCTGGTTTCAGTTTTATGCTACATTGAGCCCAGCAAGCCGGGGGCAGGCCTCGCCGAAACACCCCTATCCGCCGAATCCGCCATCCGACCGCCATACGCCCTGACCGCATCGAGACCACCATGACGCCCGTCGAGTCCCGCCCCCCGTGGCCCCAGACGAGGAGGACCGTCATGAAACCGATGCGACCGTCCGCCATCCTCCTGACCCTCTTGCCGCTCTTCTTCCTGATCCTGCCCGTCGCAGCGTCGGCCGGCGTCCAGGGCGCCGACTTCGACTCCATGCCGACCGGGCCGTACCTGGGCCCCGCCGTCATCGGCGGCGATCCGTCGACGGTCACCGTCGAGACCGTCGAGTCGCTCGGCCAGTCCGCGCCGCCGGGCTCCTCCGGCAACGTGTTGGCCATCGACAACCGCAACGGCACGGCGCCGGTCCTGGTGACCTTCACCTACGACTGCGACGCCCTGCCCCTGGAGATCTGCGAGATCAACTACAAGTTCCACTTCGAGGCCTGGTACTACGGCGCCTGGATCGGCGTCTACGTGGACGACGACGGCTCCTACACCAACCCCGACCACATTTTCGAACCGCCGCTCATCATCCCTCCCTCCCTCGAGTTCGGCGATCACACCGAGCGCGAGTTCGACTGTTCCGGGATGCACATCATCACCTTCTGGGTGGCCCCCGGCGCGGTGGCCTACCTGGACGACTTCCTGACCCGATGCACGGATCTGATTCCCAACGAGAAGACGACGTGGAGCATGATCAAGGGGATGTATCGCTGATCGCGTCGTGCGACGACGCGGTTGCAGGAAGACGGCCGCCGGACCCTCGCGGATCCGGCGGCCTCGTCGTTCAGGGATTCTCGATTACTTCAGCAGCGCCGTCTTGCGCGTCTCGACGATCCCGCCCGCCGAGACCTGGTAGAAGTACACGCCGCTCGCCTGGTCGCGGGCGTCCCAGGTGAGCGCGTGCGGTCCGGCGCCCATGAGGCCGTCGGCCAGGGTGGCCACCACGCGGCCGTGGACGTCGAAGACGCGCACGGTCACCGCGCTCGCGTCGCGCAGCTCGAACTCGATCACGGTCATCGGATTGAACGGGTTCGGGCTGTTGCGCAGGGAGAGCAGGGGCGTCGCCGGGGCGAAGCCGCGGTACACGTCGCCGCTCTCGCAGCTGCGGGTGACGGTGTTCGCGGACGCATCGTAGCCGTAAGAGGCGTGGCTGGCGCCGGTCACCTCGAAGCACCACTCGCCGCTGGGGTTCTTGAGCTTGGGCGTGGAGAAGTCCACCGTGCCGTCGGCGCCGGTGACGCCGCTGAGCGTGCCGCTGTTGGGGCCGTCGTAGCTCACGTTCACGGTCGCGTTGGCGACCACGGCGCCGCCGTCGTCGACCATGGTCACCGTGCAGGTGCCGTTGCGGTTCGGGCCGGCCGACTTGCGGCCCACGACCATGTCGGCCACGTGCATGTCGCCGCCGCCGCCGGGCTCGGTCGCGGTGATGTAGCCGTTGCGCGTCAGGGTGTCGCTGCCGTCGGCGTTGGACACGGTCAGGCTCACCGTGTAGGTGCCGGCCGCGACGTAGGTGTAGCTCGGGTTCTGGGCGGTCGAGGCGCCGCCGTCGCCGAAGGTCCAGCTCCAGCTCGTGGGCGAGCCGGTGGACGAGTCGGTGAACTGAACCGTCAGCTGGATGTCGCCGCTGGTCGGCGAGCCCGTGAAGTCGGCGGTCGGACCGGTGGACGTCCCGCCGTACATGGTCGGACGGTACAGGGCCATCTGCTGGTTCATCCTCGTCGTCTGGTCGCCGGTGAACTCGTACATGCAGTAGTCGTCCGAGTAGTCCATGTAGTTGTGGATGGGGTCCTCGCCGCCGCCTGAGCAGGAGTCGCGGCCCTCGGGGCAGCCGTAGGCCGGTGAGGCCTCGGGTGGCGTGTCGTCGCAGTAGTCGTTGGGCAGGGGGCATCCGCCCTGGAAGGTATGGTACAGGCCCAGGTAGTGGCCGACCTCGTGGGTGGCCGTGTCGCCCTCGTTGTAGGGATCGGCCCAGCCGCCGGGCACCGTGCCCCAGAGGCAGACGACGCCGTGCATGTAGCTGTCCTCGGGGTACATGTCGGGGAAGGTGGCGTAGCCCAGCAGGCCGCCGCCGACGTCGCAGAAGTAGAGGTTGAAGGTCGTGGCCGGATCGATGGCCAGGGCCTGCTTCATCTTCCGTTCGTTGTTGGTGCCGTAGCGATGCGTCGACCAGCGGGTGTTGTAGGTGCGGTCGATGCTGGCCAGGGTGAATCCGAAGCCGGTGCCGTTGTAGGCCTGGTTGAGCACCTGCATCTGGGCGTTGATGTACGAGTCGGGCACGTCGGCGTAGCCGTCGTCGTGCATGACCACGTGGACGGCCACGGGGATGGTGACCTCGGCCTTGTCGCCGTAGCGGCCGCCGGCGCGCAGCCAGGCGTCCACGGCCTCGGCGATCTGTTCGGTCTCCTCGAGCGTGCGCTCCGGCGCACCGCAACGGACCCCCTCGACGTATCCGCCCCCGGATTTCTGGAACCACGTGTCGCCGGCCAGGGCGAGGGGCGCGGCGAGCATCAACAACAGGGTCAGGGAGGCGAGCAGGCGGGTGTGGGGTCTGTTCGCGGTTCACTCCTTCGTGGGGTGGAGCGAGCGGAGCACGGCACCGTCGCATGTCACGAACTTAGGGCAGGATATCATAATTATGAAAACCGTATCAACTGTCGATGGCGGCTGGTCGGTTCATCGGGCCGTATCGGCCGGGTCGGTGGCGCCGGCCAGCCGGAACACGGCCATCTCGGCTCCGTCGGACCACAACGCCCCATACCGCCCATACAACCCCTTCACCGCCTCCCACCGCTCCGCCTCCATCCCCCGCCGATGCCATACCACGTACCGCACCCCGATCTCCCGCAGATCCGCCACCGCCCCTGCGATGGCGTCCGACCGCCGCAACCGCCCCTGCAGATCCAGCCGCCGCTCCTCCGCCCGCGCCTCCGCCGACGGCCGGATCAACGGCCCGCCCACCAGCGGCCGCCCGTGCGCGGCCGCGTGGAAGGCGGCGCGGTTGAGCTGGTTGATCTCCAGGATGGGCAGCTCGATCACGGCGCCGGGGGCGGGGTCGTCGGCCATGCGGAAGAACACGTCGTCGGGGCGCGCCTCGACGCCCTGGAACGGGGGCGGCGTCATCTCGACCAGCGCCAGGCCGAGCAGCACCGGCAGCGCCCAGCGCGTGCGCTCGCAGATCCGCGCCACGCCCGCCGCGGCCAGGGGCGTCAGGGCGATCAGCGCCGGCACCACGAAGCGGTTGGGGGTGCGGACGGCGTCGAGCACCGGCGCGAGCTTGGTCAGCAGGGCGTAGGGGGTGAACCCGAGGGCGTGGTACTCGCCCCCGAACCAGACGCCCGGACCCAGCGCCAGGGTCAGGCAGGTCAGTGAGGCGATCAGCAGCGGCAGCGCGGCGCGGCGCAGGGCCGACACGCCGGCGATGGCGGCCACGATCGTCATCCAGCCCAGGTGCATCTCCTCGCCCGAGGGCCGGTGCAGACAGGCCGCGGCCGGCTCCACCAGCGGACCGAGCAGGGCCGACCCCTGGGGCAGGAAGAAGCCCAGCAGGTCGGGGCTCCAGCGCACCAGTTCGTCCGGGTGGGCCGCCACGCCGCCGCCCTCGCCGCCGAGCCAGACCAGCGCCATGGGCAGGGCGCCCAGGGCGAAGGCCGCGACGGCCAGGGCCGCGCGCCGCCACGCGCCGGGCCACCAGGCGCGGCGACGCAGCAGCGCGGTCGCGCCGAGCCACAGCGCCAGGAACACGGCGGTGAACGAGGCGATGGAGAAGCTGGTCAGGGTCATGCCCAGTCCCAGCAGGACGAACCAGCCGAGCTGCGGCCATCGCGGCGGTCGCGCCCGCTGGTCCACCAGCAGCCAGCCGGCGAAGAGCCAGCCGGCCAGGGGCGTCCAGAAGGTGGACAGCAGGTTCAGGTGCTCCACGTGGTGGATGCGGAAGGCGCAATAGGCGGCCAGCAGCCCGGCCAGGATCGCGCCGCCGCGGGAGCCGGTCACGCGGCCGGCGAACAGGAAGGTCGCGTAGCCCGTCAGCACGAAGCTCAGCATCACCCAGAGGTTCTGGGCCAGCACCGCGCCCTCGACGCCGCCGACCAGCCTGACCAGGGGCGCGGACAGCAGGCCGAACAGCGGCGTGAACTCGGTGTAGGCCAGGGTGGTGCCGGTGGGGTGGAAGAGCTGCGGCGTCCAGAAGGGGGAGCGGCCGTCGAACACGGCCTCGGCGGTCCACCAGAGGTTGAAGACGCCCAGGTGGTCGTCCTGGGAGAAGCTGGGGAAGAGGCGGTGGGTCGGGTCGCGCAGGATGTCGAGGGAGAGGACCAGGATCACGGCCGTGTAGAGGAACAGCGCGAGGACGTGGGCGTCGCGACGGGTCATGCGCCGCTCACCGTCCGCGCCATCACGGCCGCGGTCATGGCTTCCGCCGCGGTCGTCTCGGCGGCGACGACCTCGGTCGCGCCGGCGGCGATCATCGCGGCGCGGTCGGACACGTACTGCACCCGCGCCACGATCGGGGTGTCGGGAGAGGCGGCCCGCAGCTTGCGCACCGCCAGCTCGGCGGCGCGGGGATCGTTGATGGCCACCACGATCAGGCGCGCATCGCCGCAGCCGATCTCGTGCAGCACCTCGTCCTGGGTCACGTCGCCCAACACGGCGCGGTCGCCGGCCTTGCGGGCGGCGCGGACGTTGTCCGGGTTGGTGTCCAGGGTCATGTAGGGCGTGCCGGCTTCGCGCAGGGCGGCGCTGACGGCGCGACCGGCCGGGCCGTATCCGGCCACGAGCACGTGGTCGCAGCGGGGCTCCTCCGCGTCGACGCCCGGCGGGTCGGCGCCCAGGCGCCGGTTGAGCCAGGGGATGCGCACCGCGGCGCCGGCCATGTGGGGTCCGAAGGACAGCCCCAGCGGGGTCAACAGCATGGACAGGATGATCGCGGTCAGCAGCGACGTCGACAGCGCGGGTTCGAGCAGGCCCGTCTCGCCGGCCGCGCCCAGCAGCACGAAGGAGAACTCGCCCACCTGGCAGAGCGCCGCGGCCGAGAGCACCGCCACCCGGATCGGCATCCGCAGCAGGAGCGCCGTGACCAGCACGATCAGGGACTTGCCCAGGAGGATGGCCCCGAGCAGGCCCAGGGTCGCGGGCAGGTGCGCCAGCACGTCGGGAATGTCCAGCAGCATGCCCACCGAGACGAAGAAGAGGCTGGCGAAGACCTCGCGTGCGGGGATCAGGTCGGACATCGCCTGGTGCCGGAACTCGCTGCCGGCGACCACCAGCCCGGCCAGGAACGCGCCCAGCGCCAGGGACACGCCGGCCAGCGACACCATCCACGCGATGCCGAAGCAGACCAGGAACACGGCCAGGATGAACAGGTCGCGCTGGCGTGTGCGGGCCACGAAGGCCAGCAGGCGCGGCACCACGAAGCTGGCGGCCAGCAGGACGCCGGCCAGGATGCCCAGGGCGGTGCCCAGGGTGGTCAGGATCTCGCGGGTCGAGCCGCCCTGACCGGCCAGCAGGGGCACGGCCAGGATCATCGGCACCACCATCAGGTCCTGGAAGATCAGGATGCCCACGGCCACCCGTCCGTGCGGCGATTCCAGCTCGCCGCGCGCCGACAGGCCCCGCAGGACCACCGCGGTGCTGGAGATCGCGATCACGCAGCCGAGGAAGATCGCCGGCCCGATGTCGAGCCCCCGCCACAGGGCCAGCCCCGTCGTCGCGGCGGCCGTCGCCACGACCTGCACGCCGCCCCCGAGCACGACCGCGCTCCACAGGCGGCGGATGCGCTCGAGGGAGAGCTCCAGCCCGATCCCGAAGAGCAGCAGGATCACGCCGATCTCGGCGAGGATCTCCACCTGGTGGGTGTCGTCGATCAGGCGCAGGGCCGTCGGGCCGGCCGCCACGCCGGTCAGGATGAACCCGGCGATGGGCGGCACGCGCAGGCGCCGCAGCCCGGCCACGACGATCAGGGCGGCGGCGAAGACGATGACCAGATCCTTGAGGATGTCTATCTCGTGCATGGGCGGATGGTAGCCGGGCGGGGCGGGCGCGTCCACACTCCTCCGTGTCAGCCGAGCGAATCGAGCGGGACCCCCGCCTCCTCCAAGAACGCCCGCGTCGCCGCCGTCCGGTAGCGGCCGGTGCGCAGCACGAATCCGTAGCCCAGCGCGCCGAACAGGTCGGTCGCCGGGATCGTCCGCAGCGTGTCGTCGTCGCGCGCCTCGGGCACCAGGCCCGACACCAGGCCCACGCCCAGGCCGCGGCGCGCGTAGGCGAGCAGCGCGTTGGCGCCGCAGGCCTCGATGGCCACGCGCGGGTGCAGGCCGGCGGCTTCGAAGCGCCGGTCGATGCGGTCGCGGATGGCGGTGCCGCGTTCGTAGAGCAGCAGGGGCTGGGCGGCCAGGTCGGCCAGGGTCGGCGGCTCGGGACGCGCGGCCCAGGGGTGGTCGCGCGCCACGCAGGCGTACATGTCGTAGGACGCGAACTCCAGGTAGTCGAGTCCCTCGAAGTCGTTCCAGGCGGTGCAGACGCCCAGGTCGACCTCGCCGTCGGCGACGCGGCGCAGGATCTCGCGGTCCGCGTTCACGGCCGAGACCACCAGGCGCACCTCCGGGTGGCGGGCGTGGTAGCGCTGCACGATGTCGGGCAGGGTGAAGACGGCGATGCCGCGGAAGGCGGCCAGGCGCAGGCGGCCGCGGGGGCGGGCCTGCAGGTCGTCGAACTCGGCGCGCAGGTCGTCGAGGGCGTGCAGGACGGTGCGCGCGTGCGTGTAGAGGCGCTCCCCCTCGGCGGTCGGCACGATGCCTCGGCCGGTGCGCTCGTAGAGCTTGGCGCCGAGCGTCTCCTCCAGGGCCTTGAGCTGGTGGCTGATCGCCGACTGGCTCAGGTGCAGCTTCTCCGCGGCGGCCGACACGCGGCCCAGGCGGGCCGTCCAGTAGAAGCCGCGGAGTTTCTGCAGGTCCATGCTTCTCCCTGGGGGACAAGGACTATGAGTGTGGATCCATTGTACATGAATGCTATTCATGTGAAAAGACGAAGTCATTAGTGTAATAATAATCGTGCAAACACGGACTCCTCCGCCGCCGACAGATGACTTCGTCCTGGGGTGACACACAACTACAAGAGATATAAGCAGATAACCACCCAGGACCGCTTCATGACCCCCGACGGGAGGTATGTCTTGGGTGATCGCACTCCGAAACCGTTGCCCCTGAAGTCGCTACCCGCTCCCATCGCCCGACTGGTCCCGACCCTGCTGGAATACGCGCGTCTCGGTCCGGCGCCGGGACCCGCCGCGCGCCGTCGCTACGCGGCGCATCTGCGGGCGCTCAAGGCCTTCCTGGCCGCCATGGACAAGTGCGACGGCGAGCTGCGGCCGGCGATCGCGCCGCTGATCGACCGCTGCAGCGACCTGGCCGCGTCCGGCGGAGCCGCCGCCGGGAACCTCGCCGTCCTGCTCGAGGAGCTGCAGGCCCTGCAGTCCGAGCACCGCAAGGCCCTGCGCGCCGTCGTCGCATCGCACTCCGACCTGTTCCGCGATCTCTACCGCGACCGCGTGCCGCCCATCCAGACCCTCGGCGTGTACGCGCGCGAGACCTGGCCGGCCTCGGCAAAGCTCTACACGCGTTTCGTCGACAGGTGCTGGTACGAGCATCTGCGTCACCGCGAGTCGGACGGACCGGCGTCGCTGGCCGGGATCGACGTGGTGTTCATCGCGCCGGGTCGATGGCCCATCGGGTCCAACCATGTGGCGGCCGCCGACCGGTCCGGCCTGCCGGTGGTGGTGCTGGCGGGGCTGGAGGACGGCGACGCGGCCACGTCGATGCCGGCGCTCAAGCTGGACCACGGGTACCGCAAGGCGGGCCGCCGCGTGCTGCGCCGTCCCTTCTCCGCGGTGCGGCTCTACCAGCTCGTCGACAAGCTCCACCTGCGGCGTCTGGCGGGACGCGCGGCCGAGGTGCCCGCGTTGACGGCGACGGGTTGAAGCGAGCCGGGCCTCCGGCGTTGAACGGGAAATTTGCGGTCGTCCCCATCTGACCGCACTATGATGAGGTCCCTGTAACCCGTTCCGGATCCCGCCATCCCGGAGGCCCCCGCATGAGCATCCATATCGGCGCCGAGCCCGGCGCCATCGCCCCGACCATCCTGCTGCCCGGCGATCCCCTGCGCGCGAGGTTCTTCGCCGAGACCCTGCTCGACGAGCCCGTCCTGTTCAACGAGGTGCGCGGCATGCTCGGCTACACGGGCACGTGGAACGGCAAGCCCGTCTCGGTGATGGGCACGGGCATGGGCATGCCCACGCTGGCGATCTATGTCCACGAGCTGATCAACGAGTACGGCGTGGAGACCCTGATCCGCGTGGGCACCTGCGGCGCCATGCAGCCGGGGCTGGAGGTGGGGGACCTCGTGCTGCCCATGGCCTCGTCCACCAACTCCAGCATGAACAAGCGTCGCTTCAAGGGGCTGGACTTCGCACCGACGGCCGACTGGGGCCTGCTCTCGGCGGCGCACGCGGAGGCGACGAAGCGGGGCGCGCGCGTCCACGTGGGCGGCATGCTCTCCTCGGACACCTTCTACGACGACGATCCCGACTGGTGGAAGCTCTGGGCCGACCACGGCGCGCTGGTCTGCGAGATGGAGACCTCCGGCCTCTACACCCTGGCGGCGCGGTTCGGGAAGCGGGCCCTGTCGGTGTTGACCGTCAGCGACAGCCTGGTCACGGGCGCGGCGGCCTCGGCGGAGGAGCGGGAGCGGGCGTTTCCGTTGATGGCGGAGATCGCCCTGTCGGTGGCGCCTTAGTCTAGTCGAACGAGCGCGCCATCTCCCGCCGACGCGCGTCCTCCCGCTCGATGTGCTCCAGCCAGCGCACCGCCGCGGCCCGTCCCGCCTCGCTCCGGCGGGCCTCGGCGAAGGCCGCCCGGGCCTCCTCGCCTCGCCCCAGCTCGTAGAGGGCCATCCCGATCAGCAGATGCATCTCGTGGGCGTCCTCGACGCCCTTGTCCAGGGCGCTGCGGGCGGCGGCGACGGCGTCGTCCCAGGCGTCGAGCAGGGCGTGGCTCTGGGCGAGGCGGGCGTCGAGCTCGCCGTCGTCCGAGAGGGCGGCCGCGCGCTGCAGGGCCGTGACGGCCCGCTCGTGCTCGTGGGCCGCGGTCCAGGCCTGCGAGAGCAGGCGCCAGTGGCGGGGGTCGTCGTCGAGCGACCCCGACTCGAGGGTCTCCGACAGCAGCTCGGCCGCGGACCAGGGCAGATCGGCCTGCAGGCGGAGCTGGGCGAGCAGCAGGCGCTGGCGCCCGTCGTCCAGGTAGCCCTGGGCGAAGGCGGCCTCGTAGGCGGCCAGCCGACGGGTCTCGTCGCCCGCCTCGCCGTAGGCCGCGGCCAGGTGCAGCCAGTACTCCTCGGAGGGGAAGCGGGTCACCAGGATCTCGAGCGTCTCCAGCAGGCGCGCGCGGTCGCCGAGCTCGTGGAAGAACACGCGGAGCAGGACGTACCAGGTCTCGCGCGGTTGGCGTCCGCGCTCTTCGGCGACGGCGACGGCCCGCTCCACCGGCGCCACGGCGTCGGCCACGCGGCCGAGCTGGTAGTAGGCCTGGCCCAGCAGCGCCCAGGGTTCGGGGCCGGGGTTCTCGGCCGCGTCGAGCCACTGTTCGAGGCGCATGGCGGCGGCGGCGTAGTCCTCACGTTGGAAGCTGAGTTGGGCGAGGGTGTAGCGCGTGCTCGCCGTCAGGGCCGCGGGCAGGTCGGGCAGGGCGAGCACCTTCTCGTAGGCGGCGACGCTCTCGTCGTAGTCCCCGCGGGCGTAGTGGGCGTAGCCGTAGGCGGTCCAGAGCTGGGCCCGTTCGTAGGGCTCGAGGTCCCGGATCTTCTCCACGTCGCCGAGCCGGTCGAAGGCCTTGTCCCAGTCCTCGGCCTCGACGGCGGCCTGGGCCTCGGCGAGCTGCCGGTAGACGCGTTCGCGCACCGCGGGCGTGCCCTGGGCGCGGACGTCGGCGCCGGCCAGCAACAGGGCCAGCCCGACGGCGGCGAGGATGCGGATCGTCGTCCCCACTCAACGCTCCAGGATGAAACGGAACAGGTTGCGCACCCCGCGCACGGAGATCGGCTCGCCGTTCACCACGCGGGGGCGGTACTTGAACTTCTGCGCGGCCTCGATGGACGCCCGGTCGAAGAGGCCGCGCGGCTCCGACTCGATCACGATCACGTCGATCACCGTGCCCGCCGAGGTGACCGTGTACTCGACCAGGCAATGGCCCTCGATGCCGCGGTTGCGCGCCGCCATGGGATAGGCCGGGGCGATCTTGACGATGGGCAGGTAGTCGCCGTCGCTGGCGACCAGGCCGAGGCCCTGGACGTCCAGGTCCAGCGTGGCCGGCACGGGGCCCGGCACGGGCATGGCCGCCGCGGCCGCGGGGTCGAGGGCGTCGGTGCGCGGCCGGATGCTCTCGGGCGGCGGCGCCTCGGGCGCGGGGGGCTTGTCGGGTCGGCGGTCCTTGCGCTCCAGGGTCTCGGTCCGTTCGGCGCGCACGAAGTCGACGAAGCGCCGCGGGCCGGACTCGTCGAGCCGGCTGCGCGGCGAAGTGATCAGCGCCTGCATCACGAAGAGCACGACCAGGGTGGCCGCGCCGCCGACGGCCATCGCCGTCGCGTAGCGTCTGAGGGCGAGGGGGGTCACGATCCGGGCCTCGAAGCCGCGATGGCCACGTCGTGCACGCCCGCCATGTGCGCGGCGTCCATCACCTGCACCAGCACCTCGGTGCGCGCGTCCGCGTCGGCCTGGATGACGACGGTCCCCTGGGGGTTCTCCGCGTGCAGCCGTTCGATGTTGGCCCGCACCGCCCGCGGGTCCACCTGGCGCCGGTCGATCCAGATGCCGCCCTCGGCGTCGATGGCGATCAGGATGTTGGCCTGCTCCTGCGCCACGGTGGTCCGGGCCTGGGGCTTGTTGACGTCGATGCCCGCCTCCTTGACGAACGAGGCCGTCACGATGAAGAAGATGAGCATGATGAACACCACGTCGAGCATGGGCGTGATGTTGATCTCCTGCTCCTCGTCCTCGGGCAGCGGCGTGCGGAAGCGTCTCAGCATCTCTTCACCTCTGGCGAATCAGTCATGGGGCAGCGCCTCGTCGAAGCTCTTGACGGCGCGGTCGGCCGCGCGTCCCAGCACCGCCGCCGCGAACACGCCCGACAGCGCGCCCACCATGCCGGCCATGGTCGGGACGGTCGCCTTGGAGACGCCCGCCGCCATGGACCGCGTGTTGCCCGTGCCCGCCAGGGCGAGCACGTCGAAGACCTCGATCATGCCGGTCACCGTGCCCACCAGGCCCAGCAGGGGGCACAGCGCGACCAGGGTCCGGATCAGGGGGATGTGCGCGCGGGCGTCCAGGCGCAGCTGCGAGATCAGGGCCTCGCGGATGCTGCGGGCGCGCCACGAACCGCGCTCCGCCCGCTCCGTCCAGGCCGCGATCCCGGCCGCCGCCCGCCGCGGCAGCTCCCCCCGCAGGAAGAGCACGCGCTCGGCGATCAGCACCCACATGGCCAGGATCACCGCGGCGATGGCGTAGAGCACCGGTCCGCCGAGCTCCATGAAGTCGCGGATGGCGATGTAGGCGTCGTGCAGCCAGCCCACGTCCTAGCTCCTCCGCTCCGCGCGCGCGGCCACGATGCCCGCGCTCTGCTCCTGCAGCACGTGCAGGATGCGCTTGCTGCGTCCGGACACCAGCGTGTGCAACAGCACCACCGGGATGGCGACGGTCAGCCCGAGCACCGTGGTGACCAGGGCCTGGGAGATGCCGCCGGCCATGAGCTTGGGATCGCCGGTGCCGAAGAGCGTGATGGACTGGAAGGTCAGGATCATGCCCGTGACCGTGCCCAGCAGCCCCAGCAGGGGCGCCACCACGCTGATGATCTTGATGAACAGGAGCGAGCGCGTCAGCCGGGGCGTCTCGCGGAAGAGCGCCTCGCCCAGCTTGAGTTCGAGGGTCTCGGTGTCGGCCGCGCCGTTGGCCTCGGCGACCAGCAGCAGGCGGCCGAGGGGGTTGTCGTCGCGCGCGGTGTCGTCGGCGAGCTGGGCGCTGACCTTGCGGTTGGCCAGGCTCAGGGCGATCAGGCGCTCCAGCGCCAGCAGCAGGCCGATCGCGCCCAGGCCGATGATCACGTAGCCGATCAGTCCGCCCTGGGCGATGCGCTCGCCGAGGCCGGGCCGGTCGAGGTAGGTGTCGAGGATCTGCCCGCGGGTGGGATCGACGCCGAAGGTCACCGGCCCCTCGGTCGCGTCGAGCAGCCTCGAGGCGGTCTTGGTGAACCGCCCCCGGGGCTGGCGGGCCAGCTCCGAGACGTGGCCCGTCTCCGGCGTGTAGCGCAGGTAGCGGCCGTCGGCCACCAGGTTGAAGGCGCCGACGCGCACCACGTCCTGTTGCACCTCGCGGCCGTCCTTGCCGATGACCGCGGCGGGGAACTTCACCACCTTGCCGGACTCGGTCATCTCCTCCTGCAGCAGGTACCACAGCCGCTCGATCTCGGCGATGGACGGCAGCTCCGCGTCCGAGGCGAGCTTGGCGTTGAGGTCCACCAGGAAGCCGGTGCGGTCGGGGAGCTGGGCGCTGGTCACCGAGTTCTCCAGCAGGCCCTGGGTGTCGCCGGTGACCTGCTGCAGCACGCCGAACAGCTCCTTGAGCGAGCCCAGACGACGGTCGAGCTGGCCGGCGACCTCGACGATCTCCAGGTCCTTGGCGTTGTAGTCGGCCTCGAGGCGTTCGCTGCGGCGCTCCTCGCGCGCGACCGCGGCGCGAGCCTCCTCGAGCAGGCGGCGCTGGTCGTCGCGGGCGGCGCGGAAGCGGGCCTCGCGCTCGAGGGCGGCGGTCTCGGCGCGGGCGTGGCCCTGGCGGACCAGGTCGAGGAGCTCGTCGAGGGATTTCGCCTCGGGGGTGTCCTGGGCGAAGACCGGGACGGTGATCATCATCATCAGGGTGATCGTGAGGAGGCGTTTCATCGCGCCACCTCCGGAGCCGGGATCTCGAGCAGGAGCAGGTCGGGCGCCACCAGTCGTCGCGCCACGCGGATGCCCTGGCGCACCTGGTTGCGGGCGGTGCCGTCGTCCAGGGGCGTCCAGGCGCCGGCCGCGGGATCCCAGCGGCCGGTGGCGCTCGCGTCGTTGGTCTGGTAGTAGAGCGCGACGCGGCCCAGGCGCAGCATGTCGACCTCGAGCACGGCGCCGTCGATCTCCACGGCGTCCTTGTAGGTCTCGATGGTGCGGCCGTAGTCGTTCTCGACCTGGAAGGCCTCGGTCAGGCGGCGGAACTTCTCGGCGACGGTCACGTCGGAGCGCTCCATCACCGTGCGCAGCCGCTCGACCCGCGCCAGCCGCTCGTCCAGCAGGAACGGCAGGTCGAGACGGACGAACTGCTCGAGCCCGTCGAACATGCGCAGCATCAGCGGCATGATCTGCCGCTCCACCTCGCCGATCCGCTCGATCGACGCCTGCAGCGACGCCAGCTCGTCGTCCTGGGCGCCGATCTGGCGCTCCATGTATTCGTTGTAGACGGTCAGGCCGTCGAGCTGCTTGACGAGCTGCGCGTACTCGGCCTCGAGGACCTCGGTCTCGCGCACGGTCTCGTCGATGCGGGCCTGGGAGGCCTGCGCGACCTGGATGGCCCCGGTCTCGGTGTCGAGGACCTGGTCGAGGTCGGCGGCGGTCGCTCCGGCCGCCAACGCCAGGACGAGCACCGCGACCGCAAGCGGCCGGACGGAGGAGGGATCGAATCTCATTCCCGTCTCCCGATTGGAGGATGCGGACGTGGATGAAATGGAACGCGCTGTCAACACGCGGACCATAGTACACGTTCCGATCCGTCGCAATGTGGGGGGCTCGGACAGGGCCTACATGACCAGCGGCTCGAACTCCATCTTCATCATGGCGATGAGCAGGTCCTTCAGCTCGGCGTGCGAGAAGTTGAGGATCGCCAGCGCGGCGGGATCGGCATGGGGCACCTTCTCGATCTCGGGGCCGGTCACGTCGGTGGCGTAGGCGAAGACGTCCGCCAGGTGGATGACGGCGGTCTTGCGGGCGTGGTAGTCGTCGGGGTCGAAGCTGTGGTGGCGCTTGACCGATTCGGTGATGTTCTCGGGCAGGTCCCAGGCCTCCAGGGTCCAGCCGCCGATCTCGGCGTGGTCCACGCCCAGCAGCTCCTTCTCGGCCTCGTGCAGGGGCAGGCGGCACTCCTGCGCGAGGGCCTTGGCCGCGGCGTACTCGGCGGGGTGGGTGGTCTCGAGGATGTTGACGCCCACGTCGTGGAGCATCCCCACCACCGCGAACTCCTCCACCTTGTAGAGGTTGGCCTCGATGGCGATGAAGCGCGCGATCTGCGCCACCCGCGTGCTGTGCACGAAGAGCGCGTTGTTGTCGCCGCACATCTGCGCGAGGATCGACGACCCCAGCGTGATCATCTTGACGGCGTTCCACCCCAGCATGACCAGCGCGTGGGTCACCGAGGTGATCTCCTTCCGGAACCCGTACAGCTCCGAGTTGGCCACCTTCAGGATGCGCGCGGAGATCACCGGGTCCTTCTCGATGATCGCGGCGAGCTGATGGAAGGAGGTGCTCTCCTCGTTGGCCAGCTTGATGATGGGCACCGCCACCAGGGGCACCGCCGGGTAGCTGCCGGAGTCCTCGAGCCTCCGCAGGAGCTGGTCGCGGGTGATCAGCGGCTCGCGCATGCTACAGCCCCTTCTCGCGCACGATCTCCAGGATCCACGTCTTGAGGAGGTTCATGAACTCGTCGTCGTCGACGTGCTCGAAGCGGCGTTCTATGCGCTCGCAGACGGCGTCGAGGTCGAGGGGCGCCTCCTGGAGGTCGTCTTCGACGACGGGGGGAGGGGGCAGGGTGGCGGTGGTCATGCGGGGCCTTTCCGTGGGAGTGGGCCATGGGGGAAACGGGTGTCTTCGTGGGAGTTATCGGTCGATCGGGGGCGGGGTTTAGTGAGATCGACCCTGATCGGAGCGCCTGAAGACGGAGTCCAGGGCCCGACCCGCCGCAGGCGTGAACCGCGGGCCGTTCGCGACGGATTCGCTCGTCAGGCCGTAGGTCGGATCCCACACGAGTTCGCCGATATCCACAGGCGGCAACGATGTGCCCAGGGCCGCATTGATGACCTCGATAAACCCATCAGCCACCAACCCATACCCCCGACTATTAGGATGTATCCCATCCAGCGAGAAGTAAGTCGTCCCCGCCGCCTCCTCGATACTCATAGTCCCCGCCAACTCCAGGAAGTGCTTCGCCTCCAACGACCCCTCCAGCCCCGCCAGCACCGCATTCGCGTCATACAACCACACGTTCCCCCGCGCAGCCACCGCCGCGGCGATCGCCGCGTTGTACTCGCTCACCGCCGTCTCCACCACCGCCACCTCCGCGGCGTCCAGCGTGTGCTCCGCCGGCAGCGGCGGCAGCCCGCCGTCGGCCAGGTAGTAGAGCGCGGGGAAGAGCACGTACACCGCGTCCTCCTCCGTCTCGATGGAGTACTGGCCGCCGAAGGCCATGAGGTCGAACAGGTCCTTGGGCACGAAGTACGGCGCGCTGCTGATGCTCGGGATGTTGCCGACGAAGATCGCGGGCGTGTGGCCGTGGCGGCGTTCGACGCCGGTCGTGAGGTCGTCGAGCAGGGTCGTGAACATGGCGTCGAACTCGGCGGTCGGGGTGACGTTCTCGCCGACCACGGGTTCGCCCTCGGTGGCGCCGCCGAGGATGTCGTTGTTGCCGATCCAGCAGGTGATCAGGGTGGGGCCGAGGGCGATGGCCTGGTCGCGCATGGTGACGTCGCCGAAGTCGGGGTTGCGCAGGATGAGGTCGAAGTAGGCGTTGCCGGGGGTCTCGCTGGTGTCGGAGTCCAGGGCCAGGCCCACGTCCCCGAGGGTCGCGCCGGGGACGCCCAGGTTGTTGTAGGGCACGGGGTGTTCCATCTCGAGCAGGAGGTCGGGGACGTCGTCGCGCGGGGTCGGCCCCGTCATGTCGAAGCCGCCGCCCTCGATGTAGTAGATGACTCCCGCGACATCGTCGGGATCGTCCAACTCGGTGCTGCCCACGCCGGGGAACTCGATCAGGGGCTGCACGAAGTCGTCGCCCTCGAGTCCCATGGCCGCCGCGATCTGGCTCGGGTAGCTGTGGCGCTGGCCGGACGCGGTCAGGCCGCCGTCCTGGTAGCCGGCGGTCAGGCTGTTGCCGATGGCCACGTACGTGTAGAAGTGCTGGTCGCCCTCCAGGCCGTGGTCGAGGAGCGCCGGTTCCGGCGTGATCTGGCCGCAGCCCGCGGCCAGGCAGACGGTCAGGGCGGTGACGCGGAACAGGGTGCGGGTCGACCGGGTCATGGTGGTCCTCTCGGGGTTCAGAAGGGGGCTCGACCGATCGTGCGACAGTAGCACAGGTGCGCTTCGGCCTAAACCCTGTCCATGGCGGCGTTTTGTGGTATGCTGCGGATTCATCGACATCCATAGCCCTTGGGGGAGGACATCATGAAGCTCGCGGCCATCCTGACCGTCACCATCCTGCTGACCGCCGGCGCCCACGCCGCCATCCGGCCCGCCGAACCCGTGCTGATCACCGGCGACGCGCTGACCGGCCTGGCCGGCGCGCCCGTCGCCGACCTGCATCTCTTCGCCTTCGTCGACGGCGACTGGCGCGAGATCCCCATGCAGATCGACGAGCTCAACGGCGGCTCCTACTTCGTCGCCGACGACGGGTTGTGGGACGCGGACGACGAGCTCGTCTTCCAGCCCCAGGACGGGGGCGTCGCGGCGCTCCTCTCGGACTGGATCGAAGACGCGGAGTCGCAGTCCTACCCCCGGCTCGAACTCGTCGTGAACGATGCGGTCGAAGGCGACGCGACGTTCGCCTACCTCTTCCGCTCGTCCACCCTGCCCGACACGCTGACCGCGTCCCACATCGCCTACGATGCCGGCCTGGACCAGGTCTCCACCGGCACCTACCTGGTCGGCCACGACGACGGCGTCTGGTTCTGGGACGAGCTGCGCCTCCATGAGGACGGCGGCTACTCGGACGACTACATGGACCGCGAGAAGACCCGCCTGCGCGGCTACTTCCTGTTCCAGACCTGGGTCCGCACCGAGCAGGACATGACGCCGGTCAGCCGCGACGTCAAGGCCGGCCCGGTCCGCGTGATCCGGGTGACCGACTCCACGTTCTCCGTGTTCGGCACCACCTCGAACTGGGGCGGCAACAAGCACTTCTACGGCGCCTACCTGACCAACCCGCGCAGCTCCTTCGAGGTGCCCCTGCTCGGCGGCCTCAACCTGGTGCGCCAGTCCTACGACCTGAACCCGGGCGTGATCGACGTGGTGGAGTCCTCCCAGCACAACGCGTCGCTGCCGGTGGACGGGTCGCCCGACGGCGCCGTCACCGGGCTCACCTACGCGGAGATGGCCGACTTCTGGGTCAAGATCGGCGTGGGGGACGGGGCCTGGATCCAGGTGTCCGACTTCCAGGGCCTCTCCGACACGATCGACATCTACCACCACGACAACGCCGGCGGCGGCACCGCCGACGGGTTGTCCGACACCGGCGACATGATGTCCTACGGCGACATCGGCCTGCTGATGAGCGACCCCGTCGTGGGCACCCACGAGACCGAGACCAAGACCTACATCTCGGCCACCGGCGATCTCTCGGGAGCGGACTGCCAGGCCTGGTTCAACAGCCCCCTGGCCGTCGCGGTGACGCAGGAGGAGTACGACCCGGGGCTTTCGGCCGACGAGATTCCGCATGCCGGCCGATTGCTCGTGAGCAACCACCCCAATCCCTTCAATCCCTCCACCGAGATCCACTTTGACGCGCCCGAGACCGGCGCCGTGCGCGTGGGCGTGTACGACGTGAGCGGTCGGCTGGTGCGGACCCTGCTCGACGAGATCGTCGCCGAGGGCGAGGGTCGCGTGAGGTGGGACGGCCGGAGCGACGACGGCGTGCGGGTGGGCAGCGGCGTGTACTTCTGCCGCGTCACCCAGGGCGGCCGTACGGCCGGGGTGAAGATGTTGATGCTCGAGTAGGGGCGGCGCCAACACTCCGGGATCATCACGCCTGCTTGGCCCCGTATCGGGGGTTCAATGCTACTTAATTGGTCTCGATGGCTATTATGGTTTAATAATGGTATAGTTATTGCTTGTTGTTTGTGTATATTTTGAATACACTGAACCTGTGTTGCATCTGATGGAGGGATGATGCACTTCGAGTTCGACCCGGAGAAGAGTCGATCGAATCGAGTGAAGCACGGCATCGACTTCACGGAAGCGCAGGCGCTCTGGCTGGATGAGATGCTGCTCGAGATTCCCGCACGCACGATCGACGAACCCAGGTTCCTGATCGTCGGCCGAATCGGAGAGACGCACTGGTCGGCCATCGTCACGTATCGGCTGGACCGCATCCGGATCATCTCGGTCAGGCGCTCGCGGAAAGAGGAGGTCGAGATCTATGAAGGCGAATGACCTCGACAAGAGGTTCGACAACGGCGAGGACATCACTTCGGACCTGGATCTGTCCAAGGCCCGCCGGTTGAACCAGGAGCCCAGACGGATCAATGTGGATTTCCCGACCTGGATGGTCGAGTCGCTCGACCGCGAGGCCAAGCGGCTCGGCGTCACGCGCCAGTCCATCATCAAGGTGTGGATCGCCGAGATGATCGAGCGCAAGGCGTCCTAGCGCACCAGGCTCATCTTCCCCGTCCACGCGCCCGCGCCGGTCGTCACCCGATACTGGTACGACCCCGCGGGCGCGTCGCGTCCCGCGTCGTCGCGCCCGTCCCACGCCACCGCCTGCGGGCCGCCGGGCAGCTCGGCGCCCGAGAGCAGCGTCCGCACCCGCGCCCCCCGCGAGTCGAAGATCTCCACGGTCACCCGGCCGGCGTCGGCCAGCTCGAAGCGGATCTCCGTGCGCGGGTTGAACGGGTTGGGCACGCTGGTCGCCCGGCCCGGGCGCGACGGGCCGTCGCCCACTCCCACCGTTTCATCCAGGTTCAACCAGATCGGGTTGGTGTAGGCGCGGTGCCCGGCGCCGCCGTCGGCGGTCAGCAACTCCGCGCGCAGGGCCACGCGGCCGTCCAGGCCGAACGACGCCAGGGGCAGGGCGTGGTCGCCGTCGAACGGGTCGCCCGGCGTGAAGGACGTGAGCTCGGTCGAGCCCGTCGCCGCGACCGCGATCAGCCGCACCGTCGCCACGCCGCCGAACTCGGGCAGCGAGGCCCAGCGCAGGCGCACGATCGCGCCGGTGCTCGGGTGCAGGTCGCCGGCGTCGGCGATCATCAGGTCGTCGGGGTCGGTCCAGTCGCCGTCGGCGTCCACGTCGACGCCCAGTTCCAGGAACGGGCCGTCGGTCACCACCGTGCGGCCGGCGCGGTAGGCGGCGAGGATGTCGGTCACCGGCGGCAGATCGCCGGGGGACCACTCGCCGGGCACGTAGGCCACGGTCTGCACCTTGCCGATGGCGTTGTCCTCGGCGTAGTCGTCCAGGCTCATGTGGGTGGAGTAGTTGAAGTCGCCGTGGGCGTCGCTGCCGCCGGCGAGGAACAGTCGGCGAGGGTCGCCCGTGGCCAGGTCGGCCGCGAGGTAGGCGTCCCACTGGGCGATGCCGGTCAGCAGTTCGCCGGGGTAGGGGTTCGAGGCCGCGTTGCCGGCGTCGAAGTCGCTCCAGGGATCGTTCTGGTCGTTGGAGGTCACCGTGACGCGGGTGTTGAACGACTGCAGGCCGCGGAAGGGTTCGTGGGTCAGGGCCTGGGCGATGTCCGCGTCGCCCCAGGGGGCGCCGTTGGCCCCGAAGTCGAAGCCCAGGAACTCGGCCGAGAGGTCGCTGATGGGGTGGGCGCCGTAGGCGAAGCCGTCGCCGGTGATCTGGCCCAGGGCGCCGTGCAGGTCGGGCGAGACGGGCCGCTCGCCGGGGGCGCCGCTGTCGGGGGAGTGGATGTAGCCGTCGTTGTAGACCAGGCAGTGCAGGGTCTTGTCCCAGGAGTCGGGATCGATGGACGACAGGTTGAGCTCGACGGCGCGGTACAGGCGGAACGACGGCGAGTCCAGCTCCGCGACGTCGGCGCCGAGCCCGGCCCACGCCCCGCCGGCGGCCGTGATGTCCCGGTAGGCGGTCACCGCGCCGCCGGTGTCCTGGATCGTGAATTCCCACTGGTGGGTGGCGTAGGAGTAGGTGCCGTCGCCGGTCTCGTCCAGGTCGCAGCTGTGGTCGGTGGCGGTGAGCCAGTGCAGGCCCATGGCCAGGGCGGTCTGCTTGACCGCCGGCAGGGGGGCGCCCCACTCGTAGATGTTGTTGGTGTACATGGTGTGGTAGTGGACGTCGCCGCCGTACCAGTCCTCGGGCCACGGGAACGGGCCGCTGCCCACGTGCACGCGCAGGTGGCGGGTCTCGGTGTAGTTGAACCAGTCGTCGCGGTAGTAGATCGACACGCGCAGGTCGATGTGGTCGCCGGCGGCGTAGCCCAGGTTGGCGGGGGTGAGCGGGGTGCCGTCGGCCAGCGACGGGTGGCCCTCGGTGACCTTGGTGATGTAGGTCCAGTAGTTGTGTTCGCTGGCGTCGTTGCCGATCGTCTCGTCGCCGAAATCGTGGTCCCACAGGATGACGTCGCCGGAGGTCTCGTCCCAGGCGCGGATCCAGTGCAGGTCGCGCACGTCGTCCTCGTCGCAGTCCTTGATGATGACGGTGATCGGGATGGTCGTCTGCGCGTCGATCACCCGCCAGGGGGCGTCCATGATGAAGTCCTTGGCGAGCGTGTTCTCGTAGCGCTCGTCGGCGGGGTCGATGTGGGCGGACGCGGGCGCCGCGCAGAGCAGGGCGGCGAGGGCGAGGGCGGGCAGGGTGCGGCGCATGGCGAGCCTCCGGATGATGTGGTACGGCCTACAAGCATAGCAAGAATCGGGGCGTTCGGGGGGATGGAGACGGCGGCGGCGGCGGCGGGGATGAATCACGGCGGCGGTCGTGGTAGACTCGGGTCTCATCTTCGATCTCATCATGACGTGTTCGGAATGATCGGTGACCGCTATGCGCGATGCGCGATATCTCCCTTTTCCGGTCCAAGGATATGACCTGGGGCGAGGTGAAGGCGTTGTATTGATGTGAGAGTTGCTACGGACTTTGATTCTGGGGGGTTGGTCATGAAACTGCTACTCATCCTGCTTACCGCGCTCCTCTGTTCCGGACTGGCCGGAGCCGATCCCGTGGACCCGAACCCCGACGGCATGAGCATCTACATCGACGAGCAGGCGACGGACTTCTGTATCGATGATCCGCCGATCTACGTCGCAGTGCCGGTGTACATCGTGCTCACGCATCCATCGACGAGCGACCCGCACATCCTGTCGTGGGAGGCGCGGGTCGAGTTCGAGGGCAATGCGACCTTCGGCGTCGGCGGGGAAGGGTATGTCCAGTGGGACTTCTTCGGGTACGGCGTGGGGTTGCCGCTCACCGAGGATCTGGTCGTGGGGACCGGCGACCCGCCGATGCCCATCACCGGCGACGCCACCGTCCTGGCCATGGCCGAGCTGATCTGGACCACGTTCGGCGGCTACGGCCAGTTCAGCATCGGTCGGGTCACGGACTCGGCCACGTTCCCGGACGGTCCGGGGTACTCGAGCGCGGTCGGCTTTTCGATCCCGTGCCACCACATCTTCAGTGAACCCGGCACGCCCTGCGCCTGGATCAATCCCGCGTATTTCTGGGTGGTTTGCGAGAGCCTGGTCGCGAACGAGGATCGGACCTGGGGCGAAGTGAAGGCGCTCTACTAGGCCTGTACGAATCATATCCTTTCACAGCCGCGACGGCCTGGCGCGAGCCCAGTTCCTTGCGCCCGATTGAGTCACCCGCGCGAGTATGATAGCCTGGGCTCAGGGAGACGGTTTATCAGCCGGATACGACATCTATGATCGAACAATGGGGGACGACATGAAGACACTCACGATCCTGGCGACCCTGCTCGCGTTCGTCGGAACGGCCGCGGCCTGGCCTTACGACCCGGACCCCGACGGCATGAACATCTACTTCGATGAGGATGCGACGGTCCTCTGCGTCGAGGAGGCCCCGATCTTCGTCGGGGTGCCGGTCTACCTCGTCCTCACCAACCCCACGACGTCCCAGCCCCACGTCCTGTCCTGGGAGGCCCAGGTCATCTACGAGGGCAACGCGGAGTTCGGCATCGACGCCAACGGCCATCCCCAGTGGACCTTCGCGGGCGGCGGGCTGAACCTGGGGCAGGGGGCCGACTACATCGTCGGCACCGCCAACCCGCCGCTGGATATCGACGGCCCCGCGACGGTGCTGGCGACGGCGTCGCTGGCGTTCGTCGCCGGCGAGCCCGGCCGCGCCCAGTTCTGGGTCGGCCGCGTCACGGGTTCGAACACGTTCCCGGACGGACCCGGATACACGTCGGAGATCGGCGTTTCCACGCCGTGCCACAACATCTTCGACAACAACGGCTGGTCCTGCGCCTGGATCAACCCCGCGTACTACGGCGTGTGGGAGTGCCCCCCGCTGGCCAACGAGGCCATGACCTGGGGCGAAGTGAAGGCGTTGTACTAGACCCGGCTCGACGGGGGTCCCCAGGGGGGGCTCCCGTCACCCCCGCCTCCGCCGCTACCGCCGCGTTCAACGAGTCGTGCTCGCCCGTCCCGATGGCCGGGATGGAAATCTGCGCGTCGATCACCCGCCGTCTGACGTGTCGGCCTCCAGCAGGATCACCCGGTTTGCCGGATCGGTCTCCTGCAGCAGCAACCCACGCAGGACGGTCCAGTCGACGATCGGCGCCGCGGCGCTGAGCGAGAGGGAGCGGCGGATCTCCAGTCCCGTTCCGGTCTCGTCGACGGACAGGTAGAACTGTCCGGTCCGGCCGCCGTCCTCGGCGAGCCGCGCCGCCGGCGCCCGCACCACTTCGCCGTTCCCCGTGTCCACCCGGAGCGACAGTTCCTGGAGCATCGACGTCCGCAGGTGGACGGGCGACTCGCGCGAGGGATCCTCCACGTGCACGTCCCCGGGCAGCTCGTCGAGCACGCCGCCGGGCAGGTCGCCCAGCTCGAGCCGCAGGCGGCCGCGCGCGTCGGGCTCGCCGGGATCGAAGGTGAACGCGAAGCTGAGCTCCACCCGCTCCGGCGTGAACAGGACGGGCGTGTAGCCGTCGAGCGCGGCGCCGGGGAGCACGGTGCCGAGCACGGTCTCCAGGTGGGCGGCGGCCTCGCCGTCTTCGCCGGCCATGCGGCCGTAGAAGCACAGGGCGCCCTCGGTCGTCATGTGGCCGCGGCCGGACCACCCGTCGTCGCCTTGCGCGAGGTCCAGGTCCAGCTTGACGCGGGAGATGCGGATCTCGGGCGGTTCCGGCGTGCGGCGGAGTTCGGTGCCCGGCAGCAGCGTACCGCGACCGGGATCGTAGACCGCCAGGGGCGCGTCGCCCGGTCCGGCGATCCGGATCAGCAGACGGTCGTAGTCGGCGGCGCAGAACACGTCCTCGGCGAAGGGGCCGTTGGTCGACCACGGCACGAGGGCGACGTCCAGGTTCGCCTTCCGCAACAGCGCCAGCGCCAGCGCGGCCCGGTCCAGGTCGTGGGCGTAGGTCGTCTCCCAGGTCCGCGCGGCGGTGCGCGGCGCGCGGCGGCCGGGACCTTCGCGGTAGCCGACGCCGCGCACGCCCTCGTCGATCAGCGCGGCGACCGCTCTGGCCCGGGCGATGTCGGACCGCACGGTCTCCAGCCGTGCGTCGAGGGTGTCGGCCAGCGCGTCGCCGATGACGGCGGCGGCCTCGACGGGCTCGATCAACACGGCCGCCAGGGCCTCGCGGTCGGGCCAGGTCGACCAGGCCAGCGTCGGTTCGTAGAGCGCCGCCCGTCCGGTGACCGGCAGACGCAGACGCGGCACGTCGACCATCGTCCACACGCGGCTGTTGCCCTCGATCACGGGCTCGGGCGCGCCGTGGCACGACTCCGTCCACACGCGGATCTTGGGCGCGGTCAGCCGGTATTCCACGAGCAGCGCCGGCTCGCGCTGCGCCATGACGAACACCTCGTCCGCGCCGCGGGCGGCGCCGCCCCGCACGGCGATCGTGTACGCCGTCTCCATCAGGCAGGGCAGCTCCACGCCGTCGTGCAGGAGCATGGTCTCGCGCTGGCCGGCGTAGTCGGGACAGCGATCGGCGCCGTAGGGGAGGGTCTCCACCACGGCGGTGGGGCTGATCTTCTCGGCGTCGGGCCACCAGCGGCCGTCGCGCCAGGTGCGCAGGGCGTGGACCTCGAAGGCGGACGTGTCCGAGTTCCACGGGATGCGCAGATCGGCGTGGGCGCGCAGACCGGCGTCGGTGCCGATCCACACCATGCGTTGGACGGTGACGGCGAGGTCGCCGTGGGCGGTGATCTCCGCGTGGCGGCTCTCGAGCAGGAGCAGGGCGTCGAGGGACGCCAAGTCGTGGTCCTTCTGAGCGCGGGCCCACAGGGCGTCGAGGTCGTGGCCGCGGGACGTCCCCATCCCGGCCAGGACCGGCGCGGCGAGCAGCAGGGCGAGCAGGATCGTCGTCGTGCGCTTCATCGGCGGCCTCCCTTCTCGGCGCGGTAGGTGCGGCCGCCCCAATCGCGGGCGGCGTCCATGGCGGCCTTGAAGCCGGCGTAGCCGTCCGGCGGGATCTGGCGGCGGCGCACGTCGCAGAGCTGGGTGACGCGTAGCTCGCGGCCGTCCATCTCCGCGGCGGCGCGGAAGGCGGCGTAGGTCTCGTCGACCGGGTCGATCTCCGGCGGCTCGGTCACCCGCCAGCCCCGGGGCAACTCGATCTCCTCGGTCGCGTCCAGTCGTTGCGTGTAGTAGAGCAGGACGTCGGTCTCCCGCTCGTCGGCCCATTCGGCCGAGCCGGCGCGGAAGAGGTTGCCGTCGTGCAGCAGCACCTGCGCCAGGGGGCTCTCGAACTCCAGCGCGTCGCCGACGGGCAGGGCGAAGCCGGGCAGGCGGTAGGAGACGGTCATCCACATGTCGCGGGAGAAGTCGTCGGTGCGGTGGTGCTCGACCTGCACGTCCACCACCCCCGCACCCATGGGCGCGAGCCAGCGCGCGACGCGGTTGGTCAGCTCGTCGCGCCGCGCGTTGCACCAGCGGCGCAGGCGGCCGTCGAGGGCGCCGGTGCCGTCCAGGCGGATGGTGCCGGCGAGCGCGCCGTCGGCCGACAGCTCCGCCTCGTGGTTCACGACCAGCGGCGAATCCTCGGGCGGGCTGTACGCGATGCGCGACAACCCGGCACCCTCCGGATCGCCCACCACGTAATGCTGCTCCGCCTCCAGCAGGCTCCAGATGCTGTTGTTGTACGGCACCCAGGTGGGGTCGTACATGCGATAGCTGCCGTCGGGCAGCTTCAGGGCGGTGACGCAGTGGTTGAACTGGTCGGCGGGCACCGCGTCGATGCGGCTGCCGGCCATGGTCATGGCGGGGTTCGACTCGAGCCCGGCGGCGCGGAACATGGTCACCAGCATGGCCGCGATGTCCTTGCACACGCCGCTGCGCTGCTCGAAGATCATGTCGGACGGATGCAGCGTGAAGCCCTCGCCCTCGCCCATGGTCTGGCCGCTGTAGCGGATGTTCTGGGCCACCCAGTGCAGCAGGGTCTTCGCCTTGCGGTCGACGTCGTCGCCGACGCCGTCGAGGATCTCGTCCACCTTCTCTTGGATGGCCGGCGTGACCTCGAACTGGTCGCGGTTCACGTCGAAGAACCAGCGGCTCTTGGCCTCCCAGCTCTCGGCCGTGGACATGACCACCTTGGGCGCGAAGTCGCTCCGGGCGGGCTGGCGCGGCTCGCGCACCGCGGCCGGCAGGTCGAAGCCCCACCAGGCGTGGGTGACGTGCTCGTCGTCGTAGGTGACGCTCGAGTAGAGCGCCCCGTTGTAGACCTCGGCGTGCAGCTTCTTGTCGGCCGGCAGCTTCAGGACGTAGCGGTTCTCCAGCGCCGGCGCCGGTCCCGCGAACAGGACGATGTCGAAGTACTCGCCGGGCATGGGCGGGATGTAGCGTTCGTCGTCGGGGGCGTCGGTTCCGGACGACCCGTCGAGCAGCGCATAGGTGAAGCCCTTGCGCCAGGTGATCACCTCGATCCCGTCGCCCACACGCAGCCGCGGCAGCTGCAGCAGCTTCACGCGGTCGTTCCAGTAGATCGCGGCCTGGGGGGCGGGGAGGTCCTTCACGGCGGTCACGTCCACGGGTATCCGTTCGCCGTCGCGTATCACGTTCACCTCGTGCACCTCGATCCAGCTGCTCTGGGGGTCGTACTGCCAGCGCAGGACGGCGCGGTCGATACAGCCGGCGGGTGTGAGCACTTTCACCAGTTCATAGCCGTCGACGGCGGTCACACCCGAGGGGGCCATGTCGTTGACGGCCTCCTGGTAGACGACGATCCAGTCGGCGTCGGGGTGGTCGGCGTCGGCGAGGCGGGT
>CAZSNA010000021.1:0-29815 GCA_964607825.1 uncultured Fibrobacteraceae bacterium
AAAAAGAAGAAGAGCAAATGTTTTCGCAGCGAACCAGGGCGCGCAGCAGGGGGCGGGCGGCGCGGTCGGCCAGGGCCACCGGCGGCGAGGCGGCCAGCACCCGGCCCCCGGCGTCGGCCAGCAGCAGCACGTCCAGCCCCGACAGGGCGCGTCCCCGCTCCACGAAGGTCTCCGGATAGGCGGCCCGCTCGCGCAGGCCGGCGACGGCCAGCAGCAGGGCCTGGTCCAGGGCGGCCTCGTCGCGCAGGGCCACCAGGCGGGCGGCCAACTCGTCCTGGTGGGTGAGCAGACGCTCGTCGATGGCCGCCAGCATGGAGTCGACCCGGCCGTCGTACTGCTCGGCCAGGCGCTGGGTGGTCACGTGACGCAGGCCCAGGCCCAGCGCCAGCAGGGGGAGCAGGGTCAAGAGGCTGTGGGTGAGGATCATGCGCGTCCGCAGGGTCATGACGCGGTCAACATCCGTTGCGGGGGTTTTCGCCGGTCTTTCCGGGGGAGGATACCCGCGGCGGGGTGGGGGGTCAAAGGCTCGGTTGCGGATGAAAACGCTCTTGTATTGCTTGTGAACCGAAATGGACACGCTCATTCGCACCGCCCCGCGCGGCGCGATTTCCGGAAGACGACACCATGGACAAGCCCAAGATCGCCGACACGAAGCCCGTCGTCCTGGAGCTGGCGCCCGGCACCTACGCCTACTGCACCTGCGGTCGGGCGGCCGAGCAGCCGTTCTGCGACGGATCCCACGCGGGCACGGATTTCGAACCCGCGATGATCGAGGTCGTCGAACGCGTTCGCGCGGCCTACTGCCCCTGCAAGCAGACCCGTGAGGCCCCGTACTGCGACGGGTCCCACCGCATGTTCACGGAAGGGAGTTCCGAATGACCACCCGGAAGATCCGCGCGACCCTGCTCGCGCTCGTGCTGCTCGCGCTCGCCGGCTCGGCCGCGGCGGCCGCCTACGACATCGACGCCAGCCACTCCAGCCTCACCTTCAAGGTCCGCCACATGATGGTCAGCAAGGTGAGCGGCCGCTTCGAGGACTTCTCCGGCTCGATGGAGTTCGACGCGGCCTCGCCCGCGTCCTGGTCCGTGGAGGCGACGGTGCGCACCGCATCGATCAACACCGACGATCCCAAGCGCGACGACCACCTGCGCAATCCCGACTTCTTCGACGTGGAGACCCATCCCGAGATGATCTTCAAGTCGACCGGCGTCGAGAAGGACGGCGACGACTACGTGCTCGCGGGCGAGCTGACCTTGATGGGCGTCACCAAGCCCGTCGCCCTGGAGCTGGAGTTCAACGGCGAGGTCGACGACCCCTGGGGCAACACCCGCGCCGGCTTCTCCGCCGAGGGCGAGATCGACCGCCGCGACTTCGGCATGGTCTGGAACAAGACCATGGACAAGGGGGGCGTCGTGGTGGGGAACACGGTGGAGTTCGAGCTGGAGATCGAGGCCATAAAGCAGCGGTAGACAGCAGCCGATACGAAACGGAAGGGGCGGGCCGCAAGGCCCGCCCCTTTTCGATGTCGTCCACAGCCCGTCCTAGCGGACCATCAGCACCCGCACCACCGCGCTGCGCTCGCCGGCGCGGGCCCGCACGAAGTACACGCCCGAGGCCGCCGCGCGGCCGCCGTCGTCGCGACCGTCCCAGCTCAGCACGTGGTCGCCGGCGGTGAGCTCGCCGCCGTGCAGGTCGCGCACGGCCCGGCCGCGGGCGTTGTAGACCGTCACGGAGACCCCGCCGGTGCGCGGCAGTCCGAGGGCCAGTTCCACGGCGCCGCTGCCGGTGGGATCGAGGCGACGCAGGCTCAGGCCCTCGGCGCCGATGATCACGTCCGACACGATGCCCACGGTGAAGCTGCGCACGTCGCCCATCAGGCCCCAGGCCTCGTCGTCCGCGGCGAAGGCGCGCCACCAGTAGGTCTCGCCCTCGACCAGCCCGCTCGGGTAGGTCTGGGCCTCGTCGCCGGAGGCTTCGACGTCCTGTGTCGCGAAGACCGCGTTGCTCAGGTCGGCCGAGTCGTAGACCCGGAAGCCGTAGGTCACCGGATCGCCGTCGGGGTCGGTCACGGTGTCGCAGGTCAGCATGAAGCCGACGCCCGTCTCGACGCCGTCGAGGGGCTCGAGCAGGGCCGGTGCGGGCGGGAGCAGGTTGCCGTCGCCGTAGCCCTCGATCGTCACGTCGTCCACGTACCAGCCGTCCTCGGTGACCGAGTAGTCGGTGTCCAGCAGGAAGCGGATGCGCACGTCGTCGCCGGCGTGAGCCGCCAGGTCGACCTCTTCCTCGCCCCAGGCGCTCTGCAGGCCGGTGAAGGTCAGCAGGTCGGTCCAGGCGCCGCCGTCGACGGAGACCTGCACGTAGCCGTAGTCCCAGCCCGACTCGATGTCGTAGCGGTGCCAGAAGCGGAGCGTGCCGCCCGCGGGCAGCGCCACGCCCTGGGCCATGGTGGCCGAGGTGTCGGTCTCGTTCTGGTACTCGCCCTGCGGCGAATCGGTCAGCGAGGTCGAGGGGGAGTGGCTCTGGCTCGCGGTCAGGTTCCAGCTCCCGGTGACGGTCCACTGGGTGAAGGCGCCCTCGAAGTCGTCCTCGAAGATGATGTGGGCCGAGCCGGCGGGGAAGGTGAGCTTCTGCTCGACGGCGCCGCCGTCCCAGACGACCTGCGCCAGCACGGGCAGGGGCCGACCGTCGGGACAGGTCGGATCCAGGGTCGCCGAGAAGGGCGCCGCCGCGAAGTCGGTCGCGGCCATGGCGGCCAGGTCGCCCGCCGCGCGCGTGGTGTCGAGCAGCTGCAGGTAGGGATCGTCGGTCGAAAGCGTGACCACGACGTTGGTCGCGTCGGCGGTCACGCCCATGTTCTCGAGGGAGAAGGACAGGCCGGCCGATTCGCCGGGGTCGATCCGCCCGTTGCCGTCGCCGCCGACCACGGCGGGGTCGGCGACCTTCACGTAGGCGCCGGCGGCCATGATCTGGTAGAGCGAGGGCCAGAGGTTCTCCTGGAACAGGGCGTCGCGACGGCTCTCGTCGGGCCAGAAGCCGTCGCCGTAGCCGCCGATCTCGTTGCTGAAGGCCAGGCACATGGGGTGCTCGGACTGGGCGCCGTAGACCCAGTCGAAGGAGCCGCCGTTGACCTCGTAGAGCAGGTCGGGCGCCTGGCCCGCCTCGTAGCCGTTGTACTGGGTCATGATGTCGGCCATGTGCGTGAAGATCGCGTGGTGCGGCGAGTCGGCGGACGTGTGGCCCCAGGGGTAGAGGGTGAGGTTGCTGTAGGTGTGGAAGCTCTGTGCCGTCACGAAGGCGTGGGCGTTGACCAACGCCATCACGGCCTGCACCTCGGGCTCGCTGCCGGCCGAGGGGCCGCGGTAGGTGTCGCTGAAGGGGTCGGTGCTGCTGCCCGGGCCGACCCACTCGTAGGGGTAGTTGCGGTTGGGGTCGACGCCGTAGCTGCCGTTGCCGTTGTTGCGCCGGTTCTTGCGCCACATGCCGCCGCCGTCGGGATCGGTCAGCTCGTTGTAGACGACGCCGTCGGGGTTGACGATGGGCACCAGGTAGATCTCGCGGTTGTCCAGCAGCCAGGTGATCTCCGGATCGACGCCGTAGTTCGTGCCCAGGTGGTCGATGAGCATGAGCACCGTCTCGGAGGACATGATCTCGCGCGCGTGGTGCATGCCGTCGAAGAGGATCTCGGGCTCGCCGGCCTCGTCGACCTCCGGATTGTCGGACACGCGCACGCACCAGATGTCGCGGCCCTCGTGGGAGGTGCCGAGGCTCCACTTGGCGCTGACCACGTCGGGGTGGTCGAGCTGCAGCTGGTCGAGCCAGTCGGTCGCCTCGCTGTAGGTGTGGAAGAGGCCGAAGTTGGGCCCGCGGATCCGGGACGCGTACTCGAGCGCCATGTCGTCCTGCAGTACGTCGAAGACCAGCCCTGCCTGACCGGCCCAGACCTTCTCCGAGTCGCGCATGACGATCTCGGCGTAGTGGTCGTCCTTCCAGCGCACGATGTCCAGATCGGGATTGCCGCGCAGGGCGGTCACCACTTCCGGTGCATCCAGCTTGATGCGGACCAGGGAGTACTTCTCGGATTCGACGGCGAGCAGGGGCGCGGCGAACGCGATCAGGACGAGCAGCGCGAACGCGATGGGCGCACGTAGACGGCGGACACGGGCGTGGAACGTCATTCCGGCCTCCGGGCAAGTGAAACGGCTGCAGAGCCGAGTTGTCGCAGCGGGATGCGATTATAGCATATCAGGTGTGCCGAGACCACAAAGAAGCGCCCGCGTCCGGGGGGACGCGGGCGCTCGAACGGGCCGTCGGCCGCGCTACTTCTTGCGCTTCTTGGCCTTGGCCTTCCGCGCCGCGGCGCGGGTCAGCTTCTTGACCTCGTCGCAGGTCTTCTTGACCGCGTTGACGGAGAACTTGAACGCCTTCTTCTCCTCGGCGGTCATCTTGACCTTGATGATCTCCTCGACGCCGTCCTTGCCGACGATGCACGGCACGCCGACGTACAGGCCCTTCACGCCGTACTCGCCCTCGAGCCTGGCGCAGACGGGGATGATCTTCTTCTTGTCGAAGATGATGGCCTCGAGCATCTCGAGCGCCGACCAGGCGGGGCTGACGAAGGCCGAGCCGCTGCCCAGCAGACCCACGACCTCGCCGCCCGCCTTGCGGGTGCGGGCCTCGATCTTGTTCAGCGCGCCCTTCTTCACGAACTGCTCCACCGGCATGCCCGCCACGCGGCAGCAGCTGCGGATGGGCACCATCGTGTCGCCGTGGCCGCCGAGCACCATGGCCTCGACGTTCTCCACCGACACGCCGGCCTCCTTGGCCACGAAGTAGCGGTAGCGCGAGGAGTCGAGCACGCCGGCCATGCCGAACAGCTTGTTCTTGGGCGTGTCCAGCTGCTGCGAGAGGCGGTAGACGATGGCGTCGAGCGGATTCGCGATGGAGATGATCGTCGCCTTCGGGCAGTAGCGCTTGATGCCCTTGGCCACCGCGTCGGTGATGGACAGGTTGATCGTCAGCAGCTCCTCGCGCGTGGGCATGGAGCCGTCCGGCCGCTTGGTCCGGGGCACGCCCGCCGTGTTGATCACGTACTGGGCGCCCTTGAGCGCGCTGAAGTCCTTCGACGCGACGTAGTTCACGTCGGAACGGATCACCGGCGATCCCTCGATCACGTCGAGGCACTTGCCCTCGGCCAGAGCGGGGGGCTTGATGTCGACCAGGCCGACCTCGCGCGCCAGCCTGCGCTCCACGATCTCCGCCAGCAGCACGCCGCCGATCTGGCCGCCGCCCACGAGTCCGATCTTGTTGACCATCGGGATCACTCCTTGCTTGAGTTGAGAGAGACGAAACGAGCCGGACGTCCCGGCTGAAAACGTGTCGAGGCTTCGTGGAACATAGCTAGTTGGGAGGGGGGATTCAATGGGGAAATGGGGGGCGGGCGTGGCCGACGCCGCGTCGCAGGATTACCCTGTCCGACCATGAACACCACCTGGGACGACCGCTACCGACACCCCCGCTACTTCTACGGCACCGCGCCCAACACGCTGGTCGCCGAGTCGCTGTGCGACCTGCCGCCCGGCCGCGGCCTCTACCCCGCCGAGGGGGAGGGCCGCAACGCGGTGCACGCCGCCGCGCTGGGCCACGAGGTGATCGCGTTCGACACGAGCGTCGAGGGCCGCCGCAAGGCGCTGGCGCTCGCCGAAACACGCGGCCTGTCGATCGACTACCGCCTCTGCGACGCCGCCGATCCCCAATGGGAGACCGCCGGCCCCTACGACCACGTCGTCCTCTGCTTCTTCCACACGCCGGCCGAAGCCCGGCCCGCCCTGCACGCACGCTTCACCGCCTCCCTGAAGCCGGGCGGTCGTATGATCGTGGTGTCCTTCGCCAAGGAACAGCTCGGCCGCGGCACCGGCGGTCCGCCTGACATCGATTGGCTGCACGACCTGGCGGAGATCCGCGACGAGTTCCCCGGTATCGACTGGTCGCGCGCGGAGACGCTCGAGACGGAGCAGCGCGAGGGACCCGGCCACGACGGCGTGGGCGTGGTCAACGTGCTGGTGGGGACGCGGCGCGCGCGCTGACTCGCGGCCCGGCCCGGTGAGCCTGCGCGTGGCAGGCCGAGCACAGCACCCGCAGGTTCCCCGGTTCGTTCCCGCCGCCCGTCGCGCGCGGTTTCACGTGATGCACTTCCAGGAAACGCGTTCGCCCGCAGCCCGGCGTCTCGCAGGTGTGTCCGGCGCGCGCCATCGCCTCGCGTCGGGCCTTCGGCGGGATCGTCGCGCGGTTCGGCCGGTTGGGTTCATGGATGCGGGCGTCGCACTGCGCGGCGGCGGGTGCGGGCTTGGCGCCGCGGTCGGTCCGCGTCTCCGCCGCGCCGCAGTCTTTACACGTGTAAACGACCACCTGGTAGGGCGGGGCCGCGGGCATCTCCACAGCGCCCCCCGCCGACAGATCATGCAGCGCCGCCAGCAGCACCTCCGCCCGGCCGGCCCCGCGCAACGTCCCGTCCCCCCGCTTGCGGATCGACTCCAGCAACGCCTCGTACCGCGCGTATTGCTCGGCCGTGAAGGACACGCTCACGGTGACCGGCGCGTCGTCGGGCGACGCCTCGGCCGGCGCGTCCAGCAGGGTCGGCGCTTCGTCCACCCGGCGCGACCTCTTGCGCGCCGCCCGCACCTTCCGCTCCAGCTCCCGGCTGCTCGACCGTCCCGCCTCCGTGATCCACCGCCGCTCGCTCGCCGGCGTGGCCACCTTGGCGACCTCCCGCGCCTTGGTCCAACCCAGCTCGCCCTTCGCCACCGAGCGGCGCAACCCGGGCAGATCCTCCAGCGCCCCGGCCAGCCGCACGAACTGCGAGGTCTTCGCCGGCGAAAAGCCCAGCGCCTCGGCGGCGTAGAGCTGGATGGTGGCGTAGCCGAGGTCGCGGTAGAGGCGGCGGCGCAGGATCTCGGCGAAGAGCAGGACGGCGTTGCGCTCGGCGCGCTTCAGTTCGCGCAGGGCGGTTTCGAGGCGGGCGTGGAGTTCGTGAGCGGACATGGAGAGACCTCCCGGAAGACGAGGCTTCGTGGGAGGTCGAAGCGGTTCGAGCGATGAGATCAATATAGTATCGGATGGTCGATTGCACAAGGTGTAACTGTATAGATTACAGTATATTACGCGGTGCGTGCGGTCCGGTTCTTGCGCGTGGACACTATCCGAACAACCCCGCCACCGCGATCCGCGACCAGTCCTCGAAGCTCCCTCCGTCGGGCCCGTCGCCCGGCCCGACCATCCCCGCCAGCTCCGTCGCCGCCACCCATCGCGCCGTGTGCGGTTCGGCCTGGGCCATCACCGTCTCCAGCAGCTCCTCGTCGCTCCCCTCGACCCCGTCCAGATCGATGCGGAACACCACGCCGAAGTGCACGCTGCTCACGTCCTCGCTGTCCGAGTTGATGAAGCCCACCGGCGCCAGTGCGTCGCCGTCGACCCGCAGGCCGGTCTCCTCCACCAGCTCGCGCAGGGCGCTCACCAGCAGCAGCCCGTGCCGGGCGATCTCCGGGTCGTCCCGGTCCAGCGGCTCGATGTGGCCGCCGAAGCCCACCGACCACAGGCCGCCGAGGCGGGTCTCGGTGTGCTTGGCGCGGCGCTGGTAGCACAGCACGCGGTCGCCGTTGCCGGCGCCGCGCGTGAGCGCCAGGTAGGGGATGATCTGCTTGTAGTGGGAGCACTGCTCCATGTAGTCGCGTTCGGCGAAGAACAGGTGCGGCTGCAGGGCGTCGAGATCGACCGCGTCCGCGGGCAGGAAGCCCTGGGGACTGAGGCCGGGGAACAGGTGGCGGCGGGGGATGACCAGGATGCTGCGCACGGGTCTCCTCGGGGGTTAGCGTATGTGGCTGGTGGCGGCCAGGAACACGTCGCGGTTCTGCGTGCGGGGGTGGCCGTTCAGGTCGTACTTGTCGATCTCCTCGAGCGAGCGCGCGATCCGCTCCATCGTCGGCGGATGGGTGCTCAGCCAGCCGGCGAAGCCGCCGGGTCCGTCGCCGTGCATCTCCACGAGCTTGTCGAAGAAGCGCACCGCGCCGTTGGGGTCGTACCCCGCGGCCACCGCGTACTTCACCGCGAACTGGTCGGCCTGGAATTCGTGTTCGCGGCTGTTCTTCATCATGAACAGGCCGGCGCCGACGCCGGCGAGCTGGCCCCAGGCCTCGCCCTGCTCGCCCAGCAGCAGTTCGGCGGCCAGCTGGAGGCCCATGGCGTTCTGGATGGAGCGCACCGAGTGGCGGCCGACCACGTGACCGGCCTCGTGGGCCAGGACGCAGGCCAGTTCGGATTCGTCGCCGGCGGTGGCCAGCAGGCCGGTGGTCACGTAGATGTAGCCGCCCGGGGCGGCGAAGGCGTTGACCACCTCGGTGTCGAGCACCGTGAAGCTGTACTGCACGTCGGTGCGGTCGCTGTGGGCGGCCACGCGCGCGCCCACGTCCGCCACGTAGGCGGCCAGGGCCGGGTCGTCGACCACCGGGTACTCCTGGCGGATGCCCACGTCGGTCTGGGCGCCCATCTGCACCTCGGTGGCGGTGTCGATGATGATCAGGCTCTGCTCGCCGCCCGGTCCGGTGGTGGCGCAGCCGGCGGCCAGCACGAGCAGGATCGGCAGCATCATGACGCGCATCGTTTTCATGTCGCCTCCTAGGGCAGGAACGCCCGCACGTCGCCCAGCTTCTGCGGGAGGTACTCCTCCATCACGTAGTTGAGTCCGTGCTTGGCCAGGGCCTGCTGCTCCGCGCGCACGCCCATCTTGATCATCTGCAGCAGCGCGAGCTGCCAGGGCTTGTGGTGCAGGATGAAGGGGTCGTTCTTCAGGGCGTCCTTGGCCCGCTTGACGTCGACGTCCTTCAGGGGGTGCGTGGGCAGCTCGTAGTCCACGATGTCCTGGGGGGTGATGCCCAGGAACCGCGCCTGCGGCACGCAGAAGTACTCGTTGAGGTGCGCCGCGTTGCCGCTGCCCACCTTCAGGGTGCGGTAGATGTTGGAGAAGCCGTAGGGGTCGCCGTCCACGAACACGTAGACGGGGATCCCCTTCTCGTCGGACAGGCGCCGCACGAAGCGGCGGCAGGCGCGCGTGGGCACGCCGCCGAGCGAGATGAGGATGCAGTCGGCCGTCTTCCAGTAGTTGTGCTTGACCAGGCGCTGGAACATGCCCGCGGTCTCGATGCACAGGATGAACTTGGCGTCGGTCTCGAAACCCAGGTGCTCCACCGAGATGGGGATGGAGTAGGCGCCGCTGCCGAACTTGGTGCAGTCGATGCGCAGGACGTCGCCAGTGTCGCGGTCGTGGTCGATGACCACCAGGCGGCCGGCCACGTCGCCGCCCTTCTCCTCGGGCACGAAGCCGAGCTGCTCGCGGTTGACCGAGAAGAAGGCCTCCACGTCCTCCATGACCGCATCCGACTCGGGTTGCTCGCTGAAGCGCGCCTCCGCCCAGTTCTTGCTGACGTAGTACGCCTCTCGCTTGGTGGCGATGTCGTCGGTGCGCACCAGTTCCTGGGACAGGGACATCATCTTCAGGGTCTGGGCGAAGGTCTTGACCGTGCTCACGGTCAGGGTGCGCTCCTTCTTGCGCCCCTTGAGCTCGAAGTAGCCCACCTTGGGCTGGTACTTCACGTTCTGCAGGGAGCGCACCGGGAAGCGCAGCGAGGGCTTCTTGCCCTTGAGTATGCTCGTGCGCACGGCGCCGGCCTCGGTGACGATGCGCTTGATCAGGGCGGTGCCCGAGGCGGGAGCCTTGGACTTCGGCTTCCCGGCTGAGCCGGGCTTCGCGACGGTCTTCTTGACCTTCGCGGCCTTGGCGGTCGCCTTCCTGGTCGCCGCCTTCTTGGCCGTCTTCTTGCCGACGGTCTTCTTGGCGGCCTTCGCCGCGGACTTGCGGGCGCTGAAGTCCAGCTCGACCTGTCGCTTGTTCTTGTCAGGCACGGACGTCTCCGGTGTCGAGGGAATAGAGGGCGCCGAACTTGCGGTGCAGATAGGTCACGAAGGGCCCGGGGTCCAGGGGAGCGCCGGCCACGCGGCGGCAGAGCTCGGACGCGGACCAGCGGCGGCCGTGGGCGTGGATGTTCCCGCGCAGCCAGTCCAGCAGCGGGATCAGCTCGCCGCGCTCGAGCTGCGCGTCGAGGTCGGGCAGCGCGCGGCGGGCCGCGTCGAAGAACTGGGCCGAGTAGAGGTTGCCCAGGGCGTAGGTCGGGAAGTAGCCGAACACGCCGAAGGACCAGTGGATGTCCTGGAGCACGCCCTCGGCGTCGTTGCGCGGCGTGACGCCCAGGTCCGCGGTCATGCGCTCGTTCCAGAGGCCGGGCAGGTCGTCCACGTCGACCTCGCCGCGGAGCATGGCCCGCTCCATCTCCATGCGCAGGATGATGTGCAGGTTGTAGGTCACCTCGTCGGCCTCGATGCGGATCGGCGAGGGGCGCACCACGTTGGCGGCGCGGTAGACGGCCTCGGCGTCCACGTCGTCGAAGGCGCCGGGGAAGAGCTCGCGCAGCTGCGGCACCAGCCAGCGGCAGAAGGGCAGGCCGCGGCCCACCTGGTTCTCCCACAGGCGCGACTGGGACTCGTGGATGCCCAGGCTGAGCGACTCGCCCAGGGGCAGGCCCGCCTCGGCGGCCGGCAGCCCCTGCTCGTAGAGGCCGTGGCCGCCCTCGTGGATGGTGGACCAGAGGCAGACGGCCAGGTCGTCGGGGGCGTAGTGGGTGGTCAGCCGCACGTCGCCGGTGCCGATGTCCGAGGTGAAGGGGTGGGCCGAGGCGTCCAGGCGCCCGGCCTCGAAGTCGAAGCCCATGGCGGTCAGGACGCGCCGGCTCAGGGCCTCCTGCGCCGCCTCGGGGAACGCGCCGCGCAACGCCGCGTCGTCGCGGGGGCCGGCGTCCTGGATGGCCGCCACCAGGGGCAGCAGCCGCGCGCGCAGATCGGTGAAGACCGCGGCCACCTCGGCGGTGTCCGCGCCCGGCTCGAACTCGGCGAAGAGCGCGTCGTAGGGCTCGTTCTCGTACCCGAGGTGCTCGGCCTGGCGGCGGCGCAGCATCAGCACCTCGCGCAGGTGGGGCGAGAAGTGTTCCCAGTCGTCGTCGGCGCGGGCCTGGGCCCAGGCCTGCTGGGCCAGGGTGGTGGCGCGGGCCAGGTCGGTGACCAGCTCGCGCGGCACCTTCACGGCGCGGTCGCGGTCGCGGAGGCTCTCCCGGACGTTGGCCGCGCGGGCCTCGTCCAGGTCGGCCTCCGACAGCTCGGCCAGCAGGTCGCCCAGCGCCGGGGCCACCACGCGGTCGTGCACCAGGCCGCTCATCAGCGAGCGGGCCTCGGCGCGGGCCTCCAGGCCCCGCGGCGGCATGCAGGTCTCCTGGTCCCATGAGAGCAGGGACTGCGCGGAGTTCAGCGCCGCGATCTCCCGCATCTCCTTGACGTAGTTCCCGTAGGCGTCGGACATCGGATCTCCCCTCCGGTACCCTCTACATCTTCCGACTGCGCTCGAGCGTGTCGGTCAGCGTGGCCACGATCTCCTCGCGGTCCCCCTCGCCCAGGTCGAGCATGTCGCGCAGGGCGTCGCCGATGTGGGGAATGTACTTCTGGATGTAGGACTGCTTCTTGAGCGCCTCGCGCTCGCGCACCCGGCGCCGGATGTGGCGCCCGAGCTGACGGCCGGCCTCCTGCAGGGCCAGCTTGATCTCCTTGACGATCTCCGGGTAGTGGGCCACCGCCTCCTTGCTCTCCGACGTGAAGGGCACCCACACCGAGGCCATGTGCACCAGGATCACCAGCGGCCCCGTGGGCAGCGCGCCCTTGGACTGCTGCAGCCCGTAGCTGCGCCAGTTCATGCCGAGGACGGCCTTGTGGATGGCGCAGGCCGAGGCCTGGTAGAGCAGGGGCACGCGGTTGGCGTAGCGCAGCAGCTGGGCCAGCTCGTCGGCGGACAGACGCCCGCCGTAGGCCAGGCCCACCTCGATCTGGAAGGGGTTGCCGCGATACACCGACGGCGGCCGCGTGACCGCGGTGGTGAACTCGCAGTCGAAGCCCTGGCGCAGCCCGGCCAGCACCAGCTCCGAGCCGATGGGCGAGAGGCAGTCGGTGGGCGGGTTGGGGATGCGCGTTTCGTTGATGGCGTCCAGCAGGGCCTGCACGTCGTCGCGGTCCATGTGGCGCGTGGACTTGCGCGGGGGGAAGCCCGCGGTCTCCAGGATCTGGCTGCAGGTCTTGGGTCCGACCCGGCAGAACTCCTTGCGCAGGAAGCCGCTCATGTTGCGCTGCTTGGTGTCCTTGAGCATGCGCAGCATCAGGCCCAGCTCCACGCCGTAGGGGTGGGGCTGGATCTCGTGGGTCTCCACCGGCAGCTCCGAGGCCGCCCGCGGGTGGATGATCTCCTCGCCCCGCGGCGTGCGGTAGACCAGGCGCACGTGGGGGTTGGCCACGGCGGTCTGTCGCAGGTAGGTGTCGACCGAGTGGTGGCCGCGCTTGTACGAGCCGGTCAGCTCGATCGCCACGCGGGTGCCGTGGGGCACCTCCCACTCCGTCTCCTCGTCCACCTGCACGACGGGCTCGTTCTTCTTGGTGTCCAGGACCAGCTCGTAGCGTCGCGCCTCGTCGCCCTTCTTCTGGGTGCGGCTGACGATCACCACCGGCTTGCCCGTGGTGAGCTGGCCGTACATGCCGGCGGCCGAGATGCCGATGCCCTGCTGGCCGCGGCTCTGGCGCAGGCTGTGGAACTTGGAGCCGTAGAGCAGCTTGCCGAAGATGCGCGGCACCTGCTGGCGCACGATGCCGGGGCCGTTGTCCTGCACGATCACCCGGTAGCGCTCCTCCTTGCCCGGGGCGACGGCGCCCTTGCGCTTCTTCGCGGGGGCCTCTGCGCTCAGCTCCAGGCCGTTGCCGTTCCCGTTGCCGTTCCCGTTGCCGTTGGTCGGCTTGACCAGGGTGATCTCCACGATGATCTCGGGGAGCAGGCCGGCCTCCTCGCAGGCGTCCAGCGAGTTGTCGACGGCTTCCTTGATGGTGGTCAGCAGCGCCTTGGCGGGCGAATCGAAACCGAGCAGGTGCCGGTTCTTGGTGAAGAACTCGCTGATCGAGATCTCGCGCTGCTTGCCGGCCATGGACTGGGCCGTGGCCTTGGTGCGGGGCTTGGACTTCGCGGGCATCTGGCTCCATCCCTTCGGGCCCGGGGTGTTCGACAGGGGGCAACAGTACAGGCCGAGGCCCGGAAGTTCAAGCCGTCGGGACGGGATCGGCCTTGCGGGGACCGGCGTTCGGGGCTCAGCGGAACATGGCCTTGATGTCGCTCAAGGACTTCCGCTGGTTGGCCACGAGCTGCCCCGTGCACCCGAACTGCAGGGTGAAGGCGCCGCCGGCCTCGCTCTCGACGGCCCGGAAGGCGTCGACCGCCAGGTAGTAGGTGCGCCGGGCGCCGGTGAGGTTCTGATACGTGAGGGACTCCGCGCCCTCGGCGCTGGCCGCGTCGGCGAAGGCGACGCAGACGGCCTCGGCGTCGCAGGCGTCGTAGAGCCACAGGGCGGCGTCGAAATAATGCTCGGAGGTGTCCACGTCGAGGACGGCGCTGTCCGACAGGGACACCGCGAACCACTGCTCGCCCCCGAACTGCAGGTACGTGGCGCAGGCGTCGCCCAGCAGGCGGTTGGGGCGCTCGAAGAGGTTGCCGCCGGTCGTGGTGGGCGGCGTGTCGCAGGTCACGAGCTCGGCGGTCGCGCACACCTCCGCGCCGGGACCGGCCCCGTAGCCGGTCAGGCTCAGCTCGAAGGGGCCCTCGGCCCCCAGATAGCCGTCGACGACCAGCACGTAGGGCTCCGCGCGGGCGGGCAGGACCGTCAGGAACTCGCTGGCGTGCCAGGCGGCGCAGGAATCGCTGTCGCAGGCCGTGAGCAGGAAGATGTCCAGGTCGACGTCCGCGTCCACCGCCGCGTGCAGGGCCGTGTCCTCCTGCACGTCCAGCAGCCAGATCGCCTCCGGGCCCGTTTCCTGCCAGCCCACGCAGGCGTAGCCGTCCGCCTGGGAGACGCCGCCGGTGGTGTCGCCCGAGAGGGCCTCGGACAGGTCGGGCGTGACCACGAGGGTCGTCGCGCCGCCGCAGTCGAGGACGGCGCGGGCGGCGTGATGGACCGGGCGCGCGGGGGCGGGTGCGTCCTTGGGGACCACGAGGGGGAGGGGGGCGGCGAGCGCCGCCGGAGCGAACACCGCCATCGCCAACAGCCATCTGAACATCATCTCGTCTCCCTGTCCTCGAGGCTCCGGGTCCGGACGCTGCGTCCGGGGCCGGTATCAATGCCGATTCAGGCCATCAGTTCCAGCAGGCGCTCGATCCGGCGGTCCCACGAGTTCTCCCGCGCCAGGGCGATCCGCCGGTCGACGGCCTCGGGCGCGTCCTCCGAGTCGGCCCGTCGGACGAGCTCGACGAACTCGTCGTCGTTCCGGGCGACGTAGACGCAGCGGTCCGGAAAATCCCGCTCGGCCAGGTTCGGGAGGTTCGTGATCACGACGGGACGCCCGACGGCCAGGTACTGCCACATCTTGTTGGGGGTCACGCCCTTGTTGATCACGGCGAGGTCGTAGGGCGCGATGCAGACGTCGAAGCCGGCGATCGCCCGGTACAGGTCGTCCCCCGTCAGGACGCCCCGGAAGCTCACCCGTTCGGGATGGGCGATCCGCTCGCGGAAGCCCGGATCGACCGGGCCGACGAGGGTCAGGTGGATATCCTCGCCGGCCGTGAGCCGATTCATGAGATCGGCGGACGTCCGCTTGCCCATGAAGCCGACGAGACCGACCTGCAGGCCCGGCCCGCGCTCGACGCCGCGGCATTCCGCCAGCAGTTCGTCCCGGATGGACGGCGCGCCGAGCTGCAGCTCGTGGGCGTTCGGGTTGTATCCCCGGAGCTTGTCCACGAGATAGGGGGACGTGGCGAGCACCGTCCGGGCGTGACGGGCCACGGCGGCCTCGGTGCGGCGGTGGTAGGCGTCGGCCATGGGGACCCGGACCTTGCTGTTGCCGATGAAGTCGTCGTTGCAGAAGTAGGTGTAATCCGGGAAGTACCTCCGCAGGGGCGCGGCGGTGTGGTCGAAGCAGACGACCCTCGCGTCCCGGTGCCTGCGTGCGACCCGGTCCAGGAGCCAGCGCTGGTAGAGGTCGTTCACGACGGGCAGCCGGTACCGCACGCGGTAGTCCAGCGGCCAGGACGGCTCCAGCAGGGTGATCCCGTCCTCGACCGTCCGTTCGGACAGCCCCGGCGCGCCGGTCCCGTTGCGGGTCACGAAGACGACCGGGCCGTGAGGCGCCAGCGCCCGCGCGACCTGGTGGCGGGCCCTGGGCGGCTCGTCCCAGGCGGTGAGGGTGATCAGCAGAAACGTCATTGTGCTCCGGATGGACGGCCTCTGGGCGCCTGGTGCGGTGTTGCGTTCGTCCGCGGACTGCGACGGATCGGATCGCTCGGGCTCGTGTCGCGCCGAGATGATCCGGAAGTGCCGAACGGCCGGGTCCGTCCCGGATTCCCAGCCGGCGGCCCCAATATATATCCCCGGGGAGGGCCATGTCTCGGACGATTCTGCAGATCGACCCCGCCCGTCCCGATTTCACGGGGATCGCGCGGATCCGGCCCGTCGGTTTTATGCTAACTTACGTCTAAATCAAGCCGATAACGGGTGGTACGGCCTCTTGACGCGTCAATATACGTTGGCTTCGAGGCCGGTGTGTCCTATCCTTTGGCCACACCTGTGCGACGACAAGGGCCTGGATCGACGGGGTGCCGACCCCGCGAGCCGGGGTCTGCGTCATCACCGAAACGAACCGGAACGGGGTTTTCCGCATGTTCACCGACAAGACCCTCCTGATCACCGGCGGGACCGGATCCTTCGGAAACGCCGTCCTGCGCCGCTTCCTGGACAGCGATATCGGCGAGATCCGCGTCTTCAGCCGCGACGAGAAGAAGCAGGACGACATGCGGCACGAGTATCAGGATCCGAAGATCAAGTTCCACATCGGCGACGTGCGCGACTACGACAGCCTGCGCACGGCCATGCGCGGCGTGGACTACGTCTTCAGCGCGGCGGCCCTGAAGCAGGTGCCGTCCTGCGAGTTCTATCCGGTGGAGGCCGTGCGCACCAACGTTCTGGGCACCGACAACACCCTGCGCGCCGCCATCGAGAACGGGGTGGAGAAGGCGGTGGTGCTGAGCACCGACAAGGCGGTCAACCCCATCAACGCCATGGGCATCTCCAAGGCCCTCATGGAGAAGGTCGCCGTGGCCCAGTCCCGCAACCTGGGGCCCGACGAGACGACCATCTGCGTCACCCGCTACGGCAACGTGATGGCGTCGCGCGGCTCGGTGATCCCCCTGTTCGCGGACCAGATCCGGGCGGGCCAGCCCCTGACGGTCACCGATCCCGACATGACCCGCTTCATGATGACCCTCGAGGACGCCACCGACCTGGTGCTCTTCGCCATGGAGCGCGGCCACGCCGGCGACACCTTCGTCCAGAAGGCCCCGGCGGCCACCATCGGGCAGCTCGCGCGGGTGGTGAGGAAGATCTTCGACGCCGACGTCCCCATCAACGTGATCGGCACCCGCCACGGCGAGAAGAAGCACGAGGCGCTGCTGAGCCGCGAGGAGATGATCCGGGCCGAGGATCTGGGCGACTACTACCGCATAGCCTCGGACGCCCGCGACCTGAACTACGACCTCTACTTCAAGGAGGGCGAGGAGCAGGTGTCGCGGGAGACGGAATACTCGTCCGAGAACACCGAGCAACTGGACGATGCGGCGCTGGAGGCCATGCTGCGCGACCTGGACTACATCAAGCGTCAACTGGGAGCGTGAGCGCGTGGCGACGAAGGTCCTGATCACCGGCGCCGAGGGGTTCATCGGACGCAACCTGCGCCTGGCCCTGTCGCGCCGCGACGACGTGGAGATCCGCGGCGTCGACGTCGACGACGATCCCGCCGACCTGCCGGGACTGGTGGCGGACGTCGACATCGTCTTCCATCTGGCCGGCATCAACCGGCCGCAGGATCCGGCCGAGTTCCGCACCGGAAACGTGGACCTGACCGCCCACCTGCTGTCGCTGCTGGCCGAGGCCGGCCGGCCGGTGCCGGTGGTCTTCACGTCCTCGATCCAGGCCGATCGCGACAACCCCTACGGCACGAGCAAGCGCGAGGCCGAGGAGGTGCTGCTGCGCCACGCCGAGGCGACCGACGCGCCGGTCCACATCTACCGCCTGCCCAACGTCTTCGGCAAGTGGTCGCGTCCCAACTACAACACGGTGGTGGCGACCTTCTGCCACAACATCGCCCGCGGCGAGCCCGTGCAGCTGAACGACCGCTCGAGCCTCATCCACTTCTGCTACATCGACGACGTGGTGAAGGCCTTCGTCGGCCTGCTCGACGAGTCCCCGTCCGACGGCCCGTACCAGGAGCTGGACGAGACCTTCGAGATCACCCTGGGCGGGCTGCACGACCTGATCGTCGCCTTCCGCGACGGACGCGACGGGGTCGAGGTGCCCGACATGTCGGACACCTTCACGCGCTACCTCTGGTCGACCTACCTGTCGTTCCTGCCCGAGGACGGTTTCGCGGTGCCGGCCGAGATGCGCACCGACGAGCGCGGCTGGCTCTTCGAGCTGGTGCGCGCGCCGGGGTTCGGGCAGATCTTCGTGTCGACCACGAAGCCCGGCATCACCCGCGGCGACCACTACCACGACACCAAGGTCGAGAAGTTCTGCGTGGTGAAGGGGCGGGGCGTGATCCGTTTCCGGAAGCTGGGCGGCGAGGAGATCCTGGAATACCCGGTCTCCGACGACGAGATCCGCATCGTCGACATCCCCCCGGGCTACACGCACCACATCGAGAACACGGGCGACGGCGAGATGATCACGCTCTTCTGGGCCAACGAGATCTTCCGGCCCGAAGCGCCGGACACCTACTGGGAGAAGGTCTGACGTGGAACGAATCAAGGTCGCGACGGTGGTGGGCACGCGTCCCGAGATCATCCGGCTCTCGCGCGTGATGGCCGTGCTCGACGAGACGACCGACCACCTGCTGGTCCACACCGGCCAGAACTACGACTACGAGCTCAACCAGATCTTCTTCGAGGAGATGGGCATCCGCCAGCCGGACGTCTATCTCGAGGCCGCCGGCGACACCGCGGCCGAGACCATCGGCAACGTGATCGCCAGGTCGGACGCCGTGTTCCAGGAGCACCGTCCCGACGCCGTGCTGGTGCTGGGCGACACCAACAGCGCCCTGGCGGTGATCGCCGCCAAGCGCCTGAAGATCCCCGTCTTCCACATGGAGGCCGGCAACCGCTGCTTCGACATGCGGGTGCCCGAGGAGATCAACCGCCGCATCGTCGACCACGTCAGCGACATCAACCTGACCTATTCGGAGCACGCCCGGCGCCACCTGATCGCCGAGGGCCTGCCCCAGGAGCGCGTGATCCTCAGCGGATCGCCCATGAAGGAGGTGCTCGGCCACCACGCCGCGGCCATCGACGCCTCGGACGTGCACGCGCGCATGGGGCTCGAGAAGGACGGCTACTTCGTGGTCAGCATGCACCGCGAGGAGAACGTGGACGACGCGATCCACCTCGAGAGCCTGGTCGACGCCCTGCACGGCGTGGCCGAGCGCTGGGACCTGCCGCTGGTCTTCTCCTGCCACCCGCGCACCCGCAAGCGGCTCGAGGCCCGCGGCGAGGAGCTCGACGCGCGCATCCGGGTGATGCCGCCCCTGGGCTTCATCGACTACGTGGCGCTGCAGAAGCACGCCCGCTGCACCCTGTCCGACAGCGGCACCATCACCGAGGAATCGTCGATCCTCGGCTTCCCGGCCATCACCATCCGCGAGGCCCACGAGCGGCCCGAGGGCATGGACGAGGGGGCCGTGGTCATGAGCGGCCTGAGCCGGGACCGGATCCTGCAGGCGATCGACATGACGCTGACCCAGTTCGAGCGGTACGGCCCCTGTCGCACCCCGGTCGACTACGACGTGGACAACGTGTCCTGGAAGGTCGCCAAGGCGATCCTGAGCTATACCGACTACGTGAACCGCAAGGTCTGGCTGAAGCGGTCCGACGCCGTCGATCGGGCCGGGGACTGACATGCATCCCGACCTCGACCGCTTCGGCATCCGGAACCACGAGGACTTCGGCCTGAGGGTCACGGCCTTCGACACGCCGGACCTCATGCGCTTCTTCGCGGCCTGCATCGAGGAGGGCGGCCAGGCGGTGTGCTACGGGTACAGCCTGACCCTGTTCGAGCGTTTCGTGGACATGCCCCAGCTGCCGGTGATCGCGAACCGGTTCGAGATCATGGCGCCCGAGGGGCGGGGCTTCTACCTGCTGTGGAAGGCGCTCGGCGTTCCCCTGCGCTCGGACGACTCGCTGCCCGAGGTCACCGACGCGCTGCTCGCGCTGGCCGACGAGAAGGGCTACCGGGTCATGCTCTTCGGCACCGACGAGGCCTCGAACCGCGTCGCCACGGAGAACGTGCGGGACCGCTATCCGGGCGCCGAGGTGCTGGAGGGCCGGAACGGCTACTACGACGCGGACGACGAGCCGGCCATCGTCGAGCTGATCAACGAACGGGCTCCGGACATCCTGGTGATCGGCATCTCCTCGCCGAAGAAGGAGGAGTTCGTCGATCGCTGGCGGTCCGAACTCGGCGCCAAGGTGCTGCTGCCGGTCGGCGGGACCATCGACATCCTGGCCGGGCGGACCAAGCCGATCCCCCGCTGGATCAAGAAGCTGAGCCTGACCTGGATCTATCGCGTCGTGCAGGAGCCCCGACGCCTGTTCGGGCAGCTCTTCGTGGCCGGCCTGCGGGTCGTGCTCACGCTCGTGCCGCGCCTGTTCTGGCAGGCGAAGATCCGGGGGAACCGGACCTGGTCCATCCCCGCGTACTATCGCCGGCGTGCGGGCCTGTCTCCGCTCCCGGCCGGCGAGGAGGATCCGTTCCGGGGAACTTCGGCGTGACCCGGCATGTAACCGGTCCCGCAGCGCACGGCGAGACGGATCCGACTAGACCTTGACTCTCTGCATGTCGGCCGTACACTTGGGGCGACTTCCGGCGCTCCGCGTATCTCCACTAACGCGAAGTACCTACGGGTTCGCGCTCAAGAGAACCGGCACCGTGACGATGGCATAAGAGCAACTTGGGGAGTATCTTGGATGTGGTGCCGTGCGTCCTGTTTCGTGGATGAGCACGCGTTTACGTACAAGGCGTTGTCCCGCAACGTGTTCGGGGCCTCGCCGAGTCATGGGAAGTGTGGGCTGTGAGCAAGATCATGTCAGCCATGAATAAGAAGTCCGGGCGCAATCTCGACTTCGAGTTCAAGCTCAAGACGCTGGACAGCGGGGATCTCTTCCCGCAGCCTCCCGGCCGGCAGATGGTCGAGTTCGAGCGTCTGGCGAACTCCCTGATCGCGATGCAGAGGGGGCAGACCGGCGTCTCGATCACGTTCACGTCCTCCGTCAGCGGCGAGGGCAACAGCTATGTGTCCTTCAACGTGGCGCGTCACCTGTCCATCATCCTCGACCTCCGCGTCGCCTGGATCGACGCCAATTTCGTCTCCCCGCTGCGCAAGCCCATCGATTGCCCGGTGGACTTCAGGAGCCTTCTCGTCGAGCCGGAGCTGACGGACAAGCTCCAGGGCCAGGGCCAGATGGTCGTGATCCCCAACGGAACCAAGCACATCAAGCAGACGGACATCCTGCTGAGCGACAAGTATCCGGCTCTCCTGGAACGGCTTTCCGCCGACTTCGCGTTCACCATCATCGATGCTCCACCCATATCCAGGTCCATCGACGTGGGCCACATCGCGAAACACACCACGGGCATGGTGCTGGTGGTCGAGACGCGCAAGCTCAAGCACGAGATGATCCGTCACAACGTCGACGAGATGAGGAATCAGGGCGTGAACGTGATCGGCAGCGTTCTCAACAAGCGGACCTTCGACATCCCGGCCTTTCTCTACCGCCGCCTGGTCGGAGTGTAGAGGCGGGACCGCAGCAGCCTAGGAGGCAGCAGTTGCTCGTCATCAGCAGTACGAGATCCGGTTCGTCCGGACGCCGTCGAGCGGGCGTCGCGGTCCTGCTCCTGGTCGCGGCCGTCTCTGTCACGACGGGTGGCTGCGGATCCGGAGCTCCCCGTCCCGTGCAGACGGTCGTCCAGCCCTTCACGCCCGAGGAGCAGGCGGCCTGGGACTCCTCGAGCGATGCCGTGTACCGGCTCCGTCGCGGGGACGTCTTCGATGTCCTCTTCAAGTACTACCCCGACATGGACCAGCGCTCGGTGAGGGTCTTGCCGGACGGCCGCGTTTCCCTGCCGCACATCGCCACGGCCAAGGCGGTGGATCTGAGCATCGCCGAATTCGACAGCCTGGTCACCTCCATGTACGCCGAGGACTACATGAACCCGGATCTCTCGATCGTGATCCGGGAGTTCGGATCGCTCCAGGTCTACGTGTTCGGCGAGGTCAACCGTCCGGGCGCGGTGGTCATGCCCTACGAGGACGGAAACGTCCTGCAGGCGATCGCCGCCGCCGGCGGCTTCAACGACAACGCCTCGACCTCCGAAGTCCTCCACGTCCGGGTCACGGAAGAGGGATACCGTTACACGAAGCTCGATCTCTCACACCTGGAAAAGCGCATGTTCATGACCTCCGAGGTCGGCGACCTGAGACTGTACGACATGATCTACGTGCCGCAGTCCGCCCTGGGAGATCTCCACTACTTCCAGAGGAGCGTGCTGGCGTCGGCCATGTCGGTCACGGACATCTTCTGGGACGTGTACGCCATGATGAATCTCGACAAGATCAACCAGATGGTCAGGTAGAGGGAGGTCGGACCCGCGATGCAAGGCTCGGATCAACAGCAGACGGTTGCGGTAGCCTCGACCGACAGCGACCTCGAACTCAAGTCGCTGCTGCAGCTCCTGATCAGGCGACGGTGGATCATCCTGGGCGTGGCCCTGCCGATCATCATCGTGTCGTCGTTCGTCACGCTCCGTGCGACGGACAAGACGGTCGCCAGCGCCAGGCTCATGCTTTCCGGCCGTCAGCCCGAAACTCCCGACTTCGTGAGCGGCAGCTACAACTGGGACCTCGAGATGAGCTCGGCCTCCCAGGTCGTGATGAGCCATCCCGTGGCGAAGATCGCCGCCGAGGCCCTCGTCGACACGCTTCAGGTCCTCGCGTCGGAGAACCCCGTCTTTCCCAGTTTCGAGTCCGTCGAGGACATCCTGAACACCTTCGGTGGAGAGATCGAATGCGACCAGGTCGGTGAGTCGAACATCCTCAACGTCACGTACGCGCACATAAACAGCCAGTTCGCCCTGGTCGTCGTGGGGGCCGTCATCGACGCCTACATGGATTTCAACGTCGAGTCCCAGAAGAACCTGCCGGCCGTCGACTACTACAACGACCAGATCAGGACCCTGCATGCGCGGATCGACAGCCTGTTCGGCGCACGCGTCGAGATCATGAAGCAGGCGGGCACCCAGGCGATGGCCGGCAACGTCACCGTCCTGCTGACCCAGATCCGGGAATGGGAGTCGAAGTCCCTTTCGCTGAAGTCCGAACGGTCGGCTCTCGAAGCCCGGATCGAGAGCGTCAACCACGCGATCCGCAAGGATCCGTATTTCATGCCCACCTCGACCGAATTCGCCGTCTCGCAGACCCTGATCGATCACGCCGACCGCCTGCGCGCCGATCTGGCGGATCTCCGCAGCCAGCTGAAGCCCGGCTCGGGCCACATCACGGTCAAGGAACGCCAGCTCGCCGAGATCTGGAAGGAGATCTCCAGGGAGCGCGACGAGTATCTCGAGGATCTCCAGATCCAGGTCGACGTGTTGAAGCGGCAGGAGCAGGACTACATCGAGAGCATCATCTCGCAGGAAGCCGCCGTGGCGGACTATCCCGACGTGGAACGCCAGATCGAGATCCTGGACATGCAGATCACGGCCCAGCTGGGCCTGCTCAAGGCCATGGAGATGAAGCGGGGCGAGGTGCAGCTCAAGGCCGGAGCCGATCTCCGCGTGAGCAACATCGTGCCGCTCGACGAGCCCTTCATCACCCAGTCTCTGGTCGGCAGCCGCAAGTCGATCTACCTCCTGACGGCGGCGATCCTGGCCGTGATCCTGGGCGTGATCTCGGGTTGGTTCGTGGACAATCAGGATCATCGGATATACGACCGCTCGCAGGCGATCAATTCGCTCGAGATCCCCGTGCTCGGCGCGATTTCGAGAGAAGTGCCCGACGAGGGATCGTAGTTCTTGGGCGGTTCAGCATGAGGCAGCTCGGTCATCGATTACGGGACGGCGCCCTGACGGGCGCCCTTCCTGTCGTGATGATCATGCTGGTGTGCTCGCTGGCGACCTACATGGCCCTGGTCTACCTGGGGCTGCATTTCTTCGTGCTCGTGCTCGCGTGCTTCATCGGCGTCTTCCTGCTCTTCAAGATATCCACGCGGGATCTGTCGATCGCCTTGATCCTGTGGCTCCTGACGATGTCGGGATTCCAGCACGCGTTCCGGGTCCCCATGCCGGGTCTGCCCGACCTCTCGATCGATCGTCTGCTGCTGATGTGGATCCTCGTCATGTTCATGCTGCAGATCGTGATCTACAAGCGCAAGCTCATCGGCCCGTTCACGCTCGACATACTGGTGGTCGTGCACACGGTCTACATCATGGTGAACATGATCATTACCCAGCCGGACGGCCTGCCCTTCTGGGTCGCCAGCAGCTTCGTGCCGGCCTTCGCGTACATGTATGGGCGCCATATCCTGAAAAGCGACAAGCAGATAGCAGTCATCTTCGGATTCATACTGGCGCTGTCCATCTACTATTCCATCACGGCCATCGGCGAGCATTTCGGGCTGGACTTCCTGGTCTGGCCCAAGCAGATCCTTGATCCGCATTACGGCCATCTCTGGCATCCCGGACGTTCCCGCGGCCCCGTGATGCATCCCCCCCTGTTCGGCCAGTTGATCTCGATGATGATTCCCGTCGTCTTCCTGTTCCTGGCGCGACGCGGCAACCTCCTCTACAAGGCGTTGATCGGCGGCTCGCTGTTGCTGTCCTTCGCCGGCCTGTTCCTGGCGTATACGCGCGGACCCTGGCTGGCGACGGCCGCCTCGCTCCCCGTGCTGGGCATCCTGCGACCCCAGTACCGCAGGATCCTGGGCGGTCTGGCGGTGCTCGGACTGGTCATCGGCACCCTGGGTCTGTTCCAGCTAGCCAACAGCGACTTCCTGCAGGAGCGTCTGAACTCCGAGAACACGATGCACAACCGCCTGGCCTTCTTCATCATGAGCACCAAGATGATCGCGGACAATCCGCTGTTCGGCGTCGGCTACTTCAACGCCAAGAACAAGCACTGGTTGTACAACGAGGGCGGCGACCTCCCGTTCTTCGGCCACGTCTCCAAACGCTCGGGCCGAGACACCGTCCCCCACGATATCTATCTGGGGCGGGCGGCGGACGAGGGGCTGGTCAGCATCGCCATGCTCGCGGCCATGTTCATCCTCACGTTCCGCGAGTTCCTGCGCAAGTGGCGGGCGAATCCACAGAACACCTGGTTCAATCGCAACACGATGGCCGCCATGGCCGCCGTCATGGTCAGCTACCTGGTCGGCGGGATGGTGATCGACTACCGATATTTCGACCTGATCAACGTGATCTTCTATCTCTTCATGGGTTTGATCTACGCCTATCCGATCCGGACCGAATCCGACACCGGGCCGGCCCATGCCTGACGTCCGCGCCCTCCTGCGGCGATACGTCTTCGACGGCGAGATCCTGCGCCTGATGGCGCTGGTCTTCCTGATCAAGCCCCTCGGCCTGATCACCCAGATGCTGCTGGCCAAGTACTTCGGCGCCGGCCCGGAATACGACGCCTACGTGCTGGCGATCTTCATCGTCATGTTCTCGGGTTCGGTGCTGGGCCAGGTGTTCACCAGCGCGGTGGTGCCCTTCGTCATCAAGCTGCGCGCGGCGCTCGACGAGGACACGCTGCTGCGTTTCCAGAACGCCATCCTGGGCCTGTTCGCGGCGCCCGCCCTGCTGATCGCGATCGTCCTGGTCGCCGGAGCGGGATTCGTGGTGGACCTGGTCTCGCACGATCTGCCGGCCGAGACCCGCGGCTACGCCGTCCGCATCGTCCGCTACCTGGCGGTGCCCGGAACCCTGATCCTGCTGGTGGCCATGGGCAAGGCGGTGCTGAATCTCAACCGCAAGTACCGTCTGGCGACCGGCATGCCCATCGTCAACGCCGTGTCGGTGCTGGCCGCGATCGTGCTGCTGCACGAGCAGATGGGCATCTGGTCGGCCGTGATCGGCTTCGCGGCCTCGGAGGTGATCCAGACCGCCTGCGTCTGGCTGCGCGCCGCGACGGCGGGGCACGTGGTCTTCCGCCGCCCGCTGATCCCCGCAGGACGGCTCCGCCTGCTCTGGTCCATGTGCTCGGCCCTGCTGCTGACCCAGACCATCCTGCTGCTCTACCAGCTGATCGACAACTGGTTCGCCTCGTCCCTCGGGACCGGCAGCCTGTCCTCGATCGCCTACGCCCTGACCATCAAGAACTTCGGCATCCAGATGTTCCAACTCACGCTGGTGACGGTGATGTTCACGCGCATGTCCGAGTACCTGGGCGCCGGCGACCTGGCCGGCTGCGGGGACTACGTGCGCGACAACATCGCGCGCGTGATGCGGCTGGTGATGCCGGCCACCCTGGCGTTCTGCCTGGCCAGCGGCGAGATCGTGCGGGTGCTCTTCCTGCGCGGCGCCTTCACCCCCGAGGACGCCGTCCGCACCACCGGCGTGATGTCCATGTACGCCCTGGGGCTGCCGGCCTTCATCGTCAACCTGATCGTCGGCCGCGTCTTCCATTCCCTCCAGCGCATGCGCGAGAAGATCTGGCTCGGCGTGCAGTACCTGGTGATGAGCGTGGCCCTGAACGCCCTGCTGATCGGGCCCTTCAAGGTCATGGGCCTGGCGATGGCGACCACGATCACCATCTACACCCACGTGGCGCTCGCGTTCTGGGTGCTGCACCGCTACGGGCTCGACCTGGGCGTGCCCGGCTGGGGCCGGATCGTCCTGCGCAACCACGTCCTGGCCGTCCTGACAGGGCTGATCTACGAGTTCTCCGGCTTCGGGGATCTCATGGCCGACTGGTCTATCCGCGGGTCCGTTCCCGGCGACATCCTGATCGGCGTCTGCAAGAGCGGCTTCGTGGTCGTGGTCTTCGGGGCCCTGTACCTGGCCCAGCGCGTGTGGGCGCGCCGCGCCTCCGGATCGGAGACGGACCGATGAGCGCCCGCGGCCCCGCCGCCCTGGCCCGCCGCTATCTCTTCGCCCCCGAGATCCTCCGCCTCATGGGCCTCGTCGTCCTGGTCAAGCCCCTCGGCCTGGCCACCCAGATCCTCATGGCCAACTGGTTCGGCGCCGGCCACCGCTACGACGCCTACGCCCTGGCCTTCTTCCTGGTGACCTTCTCCGCCCAGGTGATCGGCAACGTCTACACGGCGGTGGCCGTGCCCTTCCTGATCCGGATGCGGGTGCGGCTCGAGTCGCGCGAACTGTTCGGCCTCCAGAACGCCACCCTGCTGCTGTTCCTCCTGCCGGCCGCGGCCTTCACCACGCTGCTGCTGACGGGGACGGGGCTCGTGGTCGACGCCATCGGGCGCGACCTGCCGCCGGAGACCCGGGCCCACACCATCGACCTGATCCGTCTGATGGCGGTGCCCGGCGTGCTGCTGCTGCTCGGCATGATGGGCAAGGCGGTGCTCAACCTCAACAACCGCTTCCGCTTCGCGGCGGCCATGCCGGTGCTCAACGCGGCCGTGATCCTGCTGGCCGTGTGGCTCTATCACGGACGTCTGGACATCCGCTCCTTCGCCCTGGGGTTCGGGGTCTCCAACGCCCTGCAGGCGGCGCTGCTGTGGGGGCTGATCGCCACCCGCCGGCACGCGGCGCCCGTCGCGCCCGCGGCGCCGCCGGGCGCCCTGCGCGAGCTGGGATCGCTGTGCCGGATGCTGGCGCTGGTCCACGTCTTCTCGCTGGTCTACCGGTTCGTCGACCGCATGTTCGCGGCCACGCTGCCCGCCGGCAACATCTCGTCGATCACCTACGCGAGCACGATCCTCACCTTCGGCGTGGAGCTCTTCGCCATGACCCTGGTGGTGGTGATGTTCACCCGCATGTCCGAGCTGGCCGGCGAGGGGGACATGCGCGGACTCGGCGGCTACCTCCGGGACAACGTGGCGCGCGTCGCGCGGCTGGTGGCCCCGGCCGCGGTGGTGCTGTGCGCGACGGCGGGGGAGATCGTGCGGGTGCTGTTCATGCGCGGCGCCTTCACGCCCGCGGACGCCGAGCGCACCGCGGGCGCCCTGGCCCTCTACGTGCTCGGCCTGCCGGCGCTGGTGCTGATCCAGATGGTGGCGCGCGCGTTCAACGCCCTGCAGCGCCTGCGCGAGATGATCTGGCTGTCGCTGCTCTATCTGGCCGCCAACGTGATCGGCAACGCCCTGCTGATCGACGCCTGGGGCGTGCGGGGACTGGCGATCGCGTCCACCCTGGCGGCGTACATCCACCTCGCGGCGGCCCTCGCGGTGCTGCGCGGCTACCGTCTCGGCCTGGACGTGGGAGGATGGGTGCGGGCCGGACTGCGTTATCTGCTGCCCGCCGCGGTCGCCTGGGCGCTCGTCGTGCCGACGGGTCTGGCCGCCCGGATCGAGGGCTGGCGCGCGGGCGGCGCCCTGCTCGACGACGTGCTCGTCGCGATGCTCAAGGCGGCGTGCATCTTCTTGGCCTACGCCGTGTTGCTGCTGATCGGGTCCCGCATCGGGCGCGCCCGATCCCGGAGCGAATGAGTCGTTGCCCTGCTCCGGGTGATCAAGTACATTTGCCCCGCTAAGACGGCGAAATCCGGCTACGGACTCGCCGCGGTTCGTTTGCCTGTCGCCGCGGCGTCGATGATCGAGTGAGGCCATGTACCACGAACATTTCGGCTTCTTCACCTCGCCCTTCTCCCTGAGCCCTCACCTGCAGTTCCTCTTCAGGTCGAGCGCGTTCGAGGAGACGATGGCCCATCTCATCTATGGGCTCGAGGGCGGCGAGGACATCATCCTGATCACCGGCGAGATCGGCACGGGCAAGACCCTCGCCCTCTACAACCTGTCCCAGCACATCACCAAGTCCTACCGCACCGCCCTGGTGAACGTCACCCAGCTCGACTTCCGCGAGCTGCTGAAGATGCTGCTGGTGGAACTGGACGTGGAGACCCCGGCCGGGGCCGACCGCGCCGACCTGCTGACCGCCCTGAAGGCCGAGATCGTGGCCACCCTGCGTCGCGGCCAGCGCCTGCTGCTGGTCATCGACGAGGCCCAGAACCTGGACGGGGACACCCTCGAGGGCGTGCGGCTGCTGACCAACCTCGGACCGCCCGAGGAGCAGGCCCTGCAGGTGGTGCTCTCGGGACAGCCCGGCCTGCGCGCCAAGATCAACGCGCCGGAGCTCGCCCAGATCCGCCAGCGCATCCGCGTCCACTACCATCTGGACAAGCTCGACGCCCGCGAGACCACCGAGTACATCGAGCATCGCGTGAAGATCGCCGGCTGCGACCGGCCGGTGTTCCGCCGCGACGCCATCGAGCGCATCTTCCAGCTGAGCGACGGCATCCCGCGCCTGGTGAACATGATCGCCGACCGGGCCCTGCTGGCCGCCTACGTGGACGGGGCCGACCAGGTCCGTCCCGAGCACGTGGAGGACGAGGGCACCCTGGCCCGCTCGCCCGCCGAGGAGACGGTGCTGGCCGCCGTGGCGGCCCAGGCCTCCGAGTCGCCGCCGCCCGAGACGAGCGCCGAGACGGAGGCGGACGGGGAAGCCGAGGCCGAGGCCGAGGCCGAGGCCGAGCCGACGCCGGAACCCGAGCCGACGCCGGAACCTGAGCCGGCGCCTGAGCCTGAGCCGGAACCCGAGCCTGTGCCTGAGCCCGAACCGGAGCCGGAACCCGAGCCGGAGCCCGAGCCCGAACCGGAGCCCGAACCGGAACCCGAGCCTGAGCCGGAGGCCGAAGCGCCCCCCGAGCCTGAAGCGGCGCCGGTCCTAGACGCCGAGCCCGCCGACGCCGAGCCGGCGGACGGGCCGGAGCCGGCCGAGGACACTCCGCCCGCCGTGCTCCCGGACGAGGAGCCCGCAGCGGAAGAGACGCCCACCGACGACGTAGCGGACGCCGTGGAGTTCATCGCCACCGCGGACGACACGGCGCCCGTCCTGTCCGACGACGACGGCTCCGTGCCTCCCGACGAGGACCTGCTCGATGACGAGCTGCTGAGCGAGGATCTCGATCTGGAGGAGACGCCCGAGACCGAGGAGGCGCCGGCCGAGACCGCAGAGCCCATGGCGACGCCCCGCAACGGCGGCGGCGGCCGGATCCTGGCCCGGGTCCTGCTGATCGGCGCGCTCACGGTGCTCGCCCTGACGGTGATCGGCCATTTCCGGGGACTGATCACCCTGCCCCTGCTGCCGGTGCCGGCCGGCGAGGAAGAGGCGGTCCTCGACGAGAGCGCGCTCGCGGACGCCGATCCGACTCTCCAGGACGGTCCGGACACCGCCGCCACCGACTCCCTCGCCCTCGCGGCCGTGGACGGCGACGCCGGGGACGACCCGGCCGACGGCGACGTCATGCCCGCCTGGCCCGATCCGGACGGACGCGACGCACCCGAGGAGACCGTGGACGAGGGCCTGATCGAGCCCGAGGACATCGCGGCCACGACCTCGGAGGAACTGGTCGTCGAGACCGA
>CAZSNA010000021.1:29915-42058 GCA_964607825.1 uncultured Fibrobacteraceae bacterium
CGAACCCGAACCCGCCGCCCGCGACCTGCCCGCGCCGCCGCCGGGCCTCTACGTGCACGTCGGCTCCTTCCGCGACCTGGAACGCGCCGACGTGTTCTCCGCGAGTTGCGCGCGCCACGACCTGTCGCCCCACGTCGTCGAGACGGTCATCGACGGGGCGACCTGGTACCGCGTCCACGTGGGCCCCTACGCTGTCCTGGCGGACGCCCAGCAGGCCCAGGCCACCGCCCAGTCCGAGGGACTGACCACCTGGTCCATGATCGTCAGGCTGCCCTGACCATGGGCGGGCGCGACGTCGGCCGCCCCCTCGCCACCGCGCAGCTGGTCGGGTCGATGACCACCGGCGGCGCCGAGCACCTCGCCGTCCGCATCGCCAACGCCCGCGCCGCCGCCGGCGACCGCGCCCATCTCTACGTGCTCGACGGTTCCGGCCCCTTGTCGAACCGCGTTTCCCCGGACGTGACGGTGCGTCATCTCGAACATCGCGTGGCGCCGCCCTCGCGGCCCGTCGCCTGCCTGGCCTCGGTGCGCGCCGGCTACCGCCTGATCACGCGCCGGCTCGACGCCGACGGGATCGACGTGCTCCAGACCCATCTGCCCGCCTCCAACTTCTGGGGCCTGCTGCTGGCGACGATCGGTCAGCGCAAGGTGATCCCCACCGTCCACAGCAACCGCGAGTTCGACTACGGCGACCCCGGCCCGCTGCGCGACCAGGCGCGGCGCTGGGCCTATCGCCGGCTGCTCGCCGCCTGCCCGGCGACCATCGCCGTCTCCGACAACGTGCGCGACTCCCTGCTGGAGGCCCTGGGCTGGCGGGGCCGCGTGCTCGCCCGTCTGCACGTGGTGCCCAACGGGGTGCCGCTGCCGCCGCCGCCGGATCCGCAGCGGCGCGAGGCCGTGCGGTCGCGCCTCGGCTGCGCGCCCGACGAGACCCTGCTCCTGGCCGCCGGCCGCCACACCGAGCTGAAGAACTACGACCTGCTGGTGGACGCCGCCGCCGACCTGCGCGACGCGGGCCGCGCCGTGCGCCTGGTCCTGGCCGGCGAGGGCCCCCTGACCGACGAGTACCGCGCCCGCGCCGAGGCCCGCTACTTCACCGACCGCCTCTCGCTGCCCGGCAACGTGGACGACCTGGCCGACCTGATGCGGGCCGCCGACGTCTTCGTGATCCCCTCGCGTTTCGAGGGCCTCTCGCTGGTGATGCTCGAGGCCATGGCCTGCGGCCTGCCCGTGGCCGGCACGCGCATCCCAGGCGTGACCGACCTGATCGACGACGGCGTCAGCGGCGTGCTGACCGAGCCCGGCGATCGCGGCGGCCTGGTCGACACCCTGGCGCGCCTGCTCGACGACCCCGCCCTGGCCGACGTCTGCCGCGACGCCGCCCGCGCCCGCGTCGAACGCGACTTCTCCATGGACCGCGTCTCCCGCGACCTCGACAAACTCTACCGGAGCGTCGTATGACCTACCGCATCGCCACCGTCTCCTTCCTCAACGCCTGGCCCCTGGTGGACGCCCTCGACGAGCTGGCGCCCGACGAGGCCCGGGTGATCTCCGCGGTCCCCAGCGTCCTGGCCGAGCTGCTGCACGCCGACGAGGCCGACGCGGCGCTGATCCCGGTGGTGGAGTGGTTCCGCGGCGCGGGGGAGAAGCTGGTGCCGGGCGTCGGCATCGCGGCCGACGGCCCGGTGGAGAGCGTCAAGCTCTTCAGCCGCGTACCGCCCACCGACATCAGGCACGTGGCCGTGGACCGAGGCAGCCGCACCTCGGTGGCCCTGCTGCGCATCCTCTTCGCCGACCTCTACGACGTGCAGCCCGACTTCAAGGTGCTCGAGCCCCGCGTGGAGACGCTGCTGGAGGACCACGACGCCGCCCTGGTCATCGGCGACCGCTGCTTCGCCGCCGAACGCCGCTTCCTGACCGAGGGCCGCCACGACGTGCACCGCATCGACCTGGCCGAGACCTGGCGCGAGATGACCGGCCTGCCGTTCGTGTTCGCGGCCTGGGCCCTGGGGCGCAACTTCGTCGCGCGCGCGGACGAGCGCGAGGTCGCCGCCCTCGGCGACCTGCTGGCCCGCGCCGCCGCCGAGGGTGTGACCCGCCTGGACGCCCTGGCCGCCCGCGCCGCCGGCAAGGGCCGGCTGGGACCGGGCGGCGTCTCCTCGGCCGCGGCCATCCGCGACTACTTCGGCAACTCGCTGCGCTACGAGCTGGGGGAGCGGGAGCTGGCGGGGCTGAAGCGCTTTCATACGTTGTGCGTCCGTCACGACATCTGTCCCCCGGGACGCGCCGCCGACCTGCTAGGATGAGCATGATTCCACCCGAGCCCATCGTGTCGCCCGACGAGGATCCCCGCGTCCCCACGCGTTCTTCCGACGACGCCCTGAACGTGCTCGCCGACGCGGCCGAGCGCCGCCTGACCGGCGGCGAGCTGCTGCTGCTCTTCGAAGAGGCGTCCCTGCACGACCTCGGCCGCACCGCCCACGCCCTGCGCCTCGACCGCAGCGACCCCGAGCTGGTCACCTACGTGGTGGACCGCAACGTCACCTACACCAACCTCTGCTACGTGGACTGCGAGTTCTGCGCCTTCAACCGCCACAAGAAGGACGACGACGCCTACTGGCTCTCGCCCGACGAACTGCGCGCCAAGGTGCAGTCGGTCTTCGACGCCGGCGGCCACCAGATCCTGCTGCAGGGCGGCCACCATCCCAACAGGAAGCTCGACGACTACGAGGCCATGCTCGCCGACCTCAAGTCCGGCTTCCCCGAGCTCTGGATTCACGGCTTCTCGCCCAACGAGATCCAGCACTTCGCCAAGGTGTCGAAGGTGTCGACCCTGGAGACGCTCAAGCGGCTGAAGGCCGCCGGCCTCGACTCGATTCCCGGCGGCGGCGCCGAGATCCTCGGCGACCGCGTCCGCACCCTGCTCTCGCCCAAGAAGACCACCGCCCGCGAGTGGATCGAGATCAGCGAGGAGGCCCACTACGTCGGCCTGCCGACCACCGCGACGATGATGTTCGGCCACGTGGAGACCTATCCCGAGCGCGTGGAGCACCTGCTGCGCCTGCGCGACAGCCAGGACAAGACCGGCGGCTACACGGCCTTCATCCCCTGGACCTTCCAGCCCGGCAACACGCCCCTGTCCCGCAAGCCCGAGCTGATGGACCCGGTGGCCGCCCGCGGCTACCTGGGCGCCACCGACTACCTCCGCACCCTCGCGCTCAGCCGCATCGCCCTGGACAACTTCGCCAACATCCAGGCCTCGTGGGTGACCCAGGGCAAGGCCGTCGGCCAGCTAACGCTGGTCTACGGCGCCAACGACCTGGGCAGCACCATGATGGAGGAGAGCGTGGTGTCGGCGGCGGGGACGACGCATCCGCTGACGCAGGGGGATCTGAACGGGATGATACGGGGGGCGGGGTTCAGGGCGGGGCAGAGGGATAATGGGTATCGGGTGTTGAGGGTGGTCGAGTAGTATACGGAGCAGCCAGGCGGAAGCCTCGATGGGATCACGGTTCTCCGCATCCCAGTATTTCCTTTTTTCAGTTCTTTCCCGCAGTACCTTTGAGAGTTGTCATCGACTTCGACATCTTAGACGTCCAGGCCGTCACGACGTGAATTCACATGCGCCGCCCGGGCAAGAATAGAAAGGTCAATCCATGCGATCCATGCTGTTGCTTGCTGTATTCTCGTTGCTGCCGGCCGTGCCGGCTCTGGCTGTGGAGGACCCGACCGACTATCCAATCTCGGGAGTCGAATTCGGCCTGCCCTCGAATCTGGGCCTGGATAATTTCGGTCTGCAAAATGTGGATGGGTACGACTTCTCGTTGACGCGGCGTACGTCGAGGTTGCATGGCTGGCGTCTCGGAATGTCGGTCTACTTCGATCGTGACAGCGATGAGCAAAGCGGGGGCTACGTATATCCGGATTACCGGACTCTCGATAACCGGGAGTTGAAGTCGATTGTCTCGAATGTCTCAATACGTGTTCAGAGGCTCCTCGTCAGCGAGCCGAGGCACGGGGTCTCCTTCGTGCTGGGCTTCGGACCGTCCTTCGGGTATGACTACTACTCCAGCGAGGACCGCACGACCCGGGAATACGTACCCTTCGATCCTGAGAACGACACCTATCCAGATCCGACCGACGATGTGACCGACCGCGACCGGAACACGATCTGGGTCGGAGCGGTTTGGGATGCGGGCATCGAGTGGCGCGTGACGCGCCAGTTGACCGTCGGCGCACGCTACCAGTGGTCCTTGACCTACAGGATGCAAGACGAGAGTGTCCGGTATCTAGCCGATGGCGAGTTCGAACGCGAGTCCATCTATAAGAGCACCGATTACACGCTCAGCAGCGGCTCGGTCGATCTCGTCGCCACTTTCTGGTACTAGATACTTCCGGATGGCCGTGGGGAGCCTTTTCCGTGCGGCCCGTTCATGGCTAGGTGCATCCGGTATCGAGGCGACTCGACGGCGATCGAGCATGCCGCTCACGGCAACCTCAACCACTCCTCCCCATAAACCTCCCGCGGAAACACGATCGGCGCCAGCCCGAACAAAAACTGCCGCAGCTTCAGCGCCAGATGGCTCGCCGTATGCGCCCCATGCACCGTCCGCAAAAACCCCTCCATGGCGTAGATCTGGATCTCCACCTTGAAGCGGTAGGGCAGGGGCTCGCCGATGATCGACGGGTGCAGGATGCCCAGGTTCCCCTTGTAGACCTTGTAGCCGGGGCTCGAGTGGCAGTTGAGGTGCCGGCCGACGGTCGTCTCGTCCAGCGAGTCGGTCACGTCCTGCCAGGAGATGGGGTTGCCGAACACGCTGTCCAGCAGGATCAGCAGGTCGTTGACGGCGTCCTCGTCGTGGACGATGAACATCGCCCCGAGCATGTCGCTGATCTCGTCGGGGTCCTGGATGCCTTTGCGGATCATCTTCGAGAGGATCGAGCCGCTGCTGTGGTCGCCGCGGGCGTCCCAGCGTTGGCGCTCGACCACGCGGTGGCTGCCGTCGACGATCTCGTAGGAGATGGGCGTCACCGTGCGCTTGTAGCGGCAGTTGTAGTAGAGGACGTCCAGGGGGATCTTGCGGCCGTCGACCGTCTTCTCCAGGAAGATCGACTTGAACTGCCAGCGCTCCTGTCCCGGCCGGGGGTTCAGGTTGTAGCGGATGGTCTCGCCGTCGTCGGCGATGTGGAAGCCCACCTCGACGGCGTTGGTGTCCTGGGCGTGCTCCCACAGGCCCTCGCGCAGCAGCTCGCCGAAATAGGACCGGTGCCGGGGGCCCTGCTGGACGTGGCGGGAGTGGTCGATGTCCAGCAGCAGCTTGGCGAAGTAGAGCTTGCGCTGGGCCTCGAAGCGGGCGCGCGCGTCGTCGCCCGTGAACAGGAAGGACATCAGGGTGCGCAGGTCGTTGCAGGCGGAGATCTCAGGACGGGGCATCACGTGTTCGCGCGAGGGACCGGGCAGCAGCGCCACCAGGTCGCGTACGTAGGTCTCGGCTTCGGTGATGTAGCGGATCAGCTCGTGGGGATCGCGGGCGGGGACGTCGCCGAGGCGGATCGGGTTGAGCATGCGGTCGATCTCGGTCCGGTAGGCCGTGTCGTCGTCGCGGATGCGCTCGTGCATGCGGCGGAAGAAGGCGCCCACGCGGCCGGGGCGCTGGGTGATGCGCGGGTCGAGCAGGGGATGGGTCGTGTAGTCCACGTCCCAGTTCACGCCGCTCTCGCCGGAACCCAGCCTCGCCGCATCGACCCAGCGTCGGTTCATGATTCTCCTTCCGGAGGGATCATATCATATCCAGGACCGCGGCGAGATCGTCGCGCAGGTCCCGCCAGTCCTCGCAGCCCACGGCCAGGCGGACCAGGTCGTCCGAGATGTCGGCCGCCTCGCGCTCGGCCTGGGGGATGCCGGCGTGGGTCATCGACGCGGGGTGCTCGATCAGCGACTCGATGCCGCCGAGGCTCACCGCCAGGGTCGATATCTTCACGTTGTCGATGACGGTGCGGCCGGCTTCCAGGCCGCCCACGACGCCGAAGGAGATCACCGCGCCCGGGCCGTCCATCTGCCGCTGCCCCAGCTCGTACTGGGGGTGGCTCTCCAGGCCGGGGTAGCGGATCCAGCTCACCTTGGGATGGGCCTCCAGCCAGCGCGCCAGCTCCATCGAGTTGGCCTGGGCCTTCTCCATCCTCAGGGCCAAGGTACGGACGCCGCGCAGGACCAGCCAGGCCTGGTGCGGATCCATGGTGCCGCCCAGGTTGCGGTGCACGACCCGCAGCCGCTTGAAGACCTCGGGATCCTTGGCCACCACCATGCCGGCCACCACGTCGGTGTGGCCGTTGATGAACTTGGTCATGCTGTGGACGATGATGTCGGCGCCCAGCTCGAAGGGGCGCTGCAGGACCGGGGAGGAGAAGGTGTTGTCGACGGCCAGCAGCGCGCCGCCCTCGTGGGCGATCTCGGCGCAGGCGGCGACGTCGGTCATCTTCAGGGTGGGGTTGGCCGGCGTCTCGATGTAGACCAGCTTCGTGTTCGGCCGCATGGCCTTGCGCACGTTCTCCGGGTCGGAGGAGTCCACGAAGTCGGCCTCGATGCCGAAGCGCACGTACTCGGTCTCCAGGAAGGTCCGCGACGGCCCATAGACCGCCTCGGTGGCCACCACGTGGTCGCCCTGGCCGAGCATCGTGAAGTAGACCGTGTTCACCGCGGCCATGCCCGTGGCCGCGCCCAGGGCGCCGCAGCCGTCCTCGAGGGTGGCGATGCACTCCTCGAGGTGGGCGGTGGTGGGGTTGCCCAGCCGCGTGTAGATGTAGCCGTCGTCGGTGCCGGCGAAGCGCGCGGCGCCCTCGGCGGCCTCGCGGAAACGGAAGGTCGAGGACTGGTAGATGGGGACGGACACGGCTCCGGTGGCGGGATCGGGGTGCTGGCCCGCGTGGACCACCTTCGAGTGCATGCGCATCTTCTTCGTGTCCATTCCGTAGTTCCTTTCCGTTGCGTGCGTCTGGGGGAAGCGGGGGGAAGCGGGTTGTCCGCCGCCCACCCCGTCCCTATAATAGATCCCCCGTCGCGACTTGTAAAAGACCCCCCTCTTGCTGGAGGTTCCCCATGCACCGCACACCGGCCGCCGCCCGCCACGTCCTGGCGGCGACGCTCCTGCTGTCGGCCCTGCTGACGGCCGCCGTCGCCGCCGATCCGTCCTCGAACGAGCCCTGGACCTACCTGCCCGCGGGGGCCGTCGGCGCCGACGCCTGGCACGCCGCCCATCCCGGCTGGGACGGTCGCGGCGTGGTGATCGCGGTTCTCGACACCGGCGTGGACCATCTGGCGCCCGGCCTGGGCACCCTGTCCACCGGCGGCCACAAGTTCCTCGACGCCCGCGACTTCACGCCCGAGGGCGAGTTCGAGGTCGAGGAGGCGGAGCTGGAGGACGGACTCTACGTCCACGCCGACGGGCCGACCCTGGCCGGCGCCGACGCCCTGGCCGTGCCGCCCGCGACGGGCGATCCCCTGCGCCCGGTCTGGATGGGCCTGATCCGGGAGTCCGAGCTCCTCAACGTCGACATGTCCGACGCCAACGATGACGGGGACACCGACGACGTCTACGCCTTCCTGGTCTGGGCCGCCGAGCGCGCGGCCGTGGAAGCGGCCCTGGGCGTGGGCGAGGGGCTCGAGCTGCTGGCCTCGCTCAACGACACCGCCGCCGCCTCGGTGGCCCGCGAGCGGGCGAGCGAGTACGTGTGGCTGGTGGCCGTGGACACCGACGCCGACGGCCGCGTCGACGACGAGGACCTGCTGCGCGACTACCACGTGGCCTGGGACGTCTTCGCCCTCTCCAGCCCCCACGACCCCGACAGCCGCAGCCTGATGGCCTGGACGGTCAACGTGCGCGAGTCCGACGACTGGATGGGCCGCTTCGACGCCCCGGTGGTCGAGTTCCACCACGACTCCGGGGCCCACGGCTCCCACTGCGCCGGCATCGCCGCCGGCCACGACGTGAGCGGCCAGCAGGGCCTGGACGGCGTCGCCCCCGGCGCCTGGGTCATCTCCTGCAAGCTGGGCGACAACCGCCTGAGCGGCGGCGCCACGCGCACCGAGTCCATGAAGAAGTCCTTCGAGCACGCCGTGGACTTCGGCGAGCGCTACGGCCTGCCCGTGGTCGTGAACATGAGCTTCGGCATCAACTCGGTGGAGGAGGACGACGACGCCATCGGCGGCTGGATCGACGACCTGCTGGCCGAGAACCCCGGCTTCTACGTCTGCACCAGCAACGGCAACGAGGGTCCCGGCCTGAGCACCAGCGGCATCCCCGCCACCAGCCGCAGCGTGCTCGCCTCGGGCGCCTACCTCTCCGGCGAGACCGCCCTCGACCTCTATCAGGCCGACCTGCCCGTCAACACCCTCTTCGCCTTCAGCAGCCGCGGCGGCGAGGCGCCCAAGCCCGACATCGTGGCCCCCGGCTCCGCCCTCTCGACGGTGCCCGGCTTCGTGGACGGCAGCGCCCGCTTCAACGGCACCTCGATGGCCTCGCCCCAGACCGCGGGCGCGGTGGCCTGCCTGCTCAGCGCCGCGCTGCAGGAGGGGTACGAGGTGCACTGGGGCATGATCAAGCGCGCCGTCATCGGCGGCGCGACCCGCGTGCCCGGCCTGGCGCTCTACGAGCAGGGCGGCGGCCTGGTGAACCTGGAGGGGAGCTGGCGGATCCTGCAGGCGCTGGCCCGCAGCGAGACCGCCCACCGCGTGCTGGACTGGGAGATCGGCACCTTCTGCCCCCTGCAGGCCGACGGCGACGCCCCGTCCGCCTACTGGCGCACCCCCGGCGGCGCGCCGGCCGACCCCGAGCGCGTGACCTTCCGCGTGCGACCGGTCTTCCACCCCGACCTGACGCCCGACGAGCGCGACGTCTTCTTCCGCTCCTTCAAGCTGAAGTCGGAGGCGTCCTGGCTGAAGGTGCTGTCGTCCAGGCGCTACGTGCGCGGCGACATGGCCATGAGCGTCGACCTGGCCTACGACGGCAAGAAGCTCGCCGCGCCCGGCGTCTACAGCGCGCGGGTGATCGCCACCCTGGACGGCGGCGACCTCTCCGGCGTGGCCGCCCGCGAGTTCGCCCTGTGGAACACCGTGGTCGTGGGCGAGGCGGCCGATCCGGCCGACGGCGCGCGCCTCGTCTTCGACGGCCAGGACCTGCAGGCCTCGACCACCCGTCGCCACTTCGTGAACGTGCCCGCCGGCGCCACCGCCATGCGCTGCCGTCTCGAGGTCAGCGACGACACGGGCGCCCGCGACGGCGCCGGCTGCTACCTGGAGATCTGCAATCCCGAGGGGTCGGTGAAGGGCGGCTGGCGCGGGTACGCCCGCCCGGAGACCAACCCCATCACCGACACCGTGATCACCGCCGACGAGCTCTACCCGGGCACCTGGGAGATGAACATCGTGGCGGCCATCGGCAACCGGGTCGACACGGACTACCGGCTCAGCGTCTCCTTCGACGCCTACGAGACCTGCCCCGCCGAGCTGACCGACGCCGACGGCACCCTGAAGGTGACCCGCGCCTTCCCGGGCGTGTTCGAGGGCGCGATCGCGGCGACCGTCGACGGCTTCGGCGACGTGCGCGACGTGGAGGTGGAGGAGACCGACGAGTGGTCCCACAGCTTCACCCTCGACGCCACCACCCCCCGCGCCGAGTTCAACATGACCATGGACGAGGCCACCGCCAACCTCTTCACCGACTGCGCCGTGAACATCTACGACGGCAGCGGCCACGCCGTGCGCGGCACGGGCTTCGACGGGCTGGTCTGCCACCTGTCGCTGTCCAAGCCCGCGGGCGTCGACGAGGCGAGCTACACCCTGAAGGTCACCGGCGGCTTCGCCCTGAACGCGGACGCCGAGTCGTGGGGCTTCGAGCTGGACGAGCGCTACCTCTTCGCCTCGCCCGTGCGCGGCGAGGTGTCGCGCGCCGGCGGCGGACCGCTGCACCTGCACTGCGGCGTGCCCACGGAGCTGGACGTCGCCATCGAGCCGAACTGGCCCGCGGTGCCGGAGGACCTGTCCCCGGTCGGCGCCGTGATCTTCCGCGACCGCAACCTCGACGACCGCCGTCCCGGCGACGACGGGGGCGAGGTGGTGCTGGAGGTGCCGATAAGGCTGGGGGACTAGTCCGGCGGGTTTCGAGACGACGGGCCGTTCCCACGGGGGAGCGGCCCGTTTTCTGTCAGCTCAACGCATCCAGCAGCGCCTTGACCACCTTCTGCGCGTCGCGCTGCCGCAGCTGCTCGTAGCGCACGGCCCAGATGTGGTCGTCGAAGGCGAGGTTGCGCATCTCCACCAGCAGCTTGTAGCGGGTCGGGTTGTTGCGCAGCACGCCGAGGGCCTTGCCCCGGGCGCGGGCGCCGGCGCCCATGGCGGGCAGCAGCTTGCGGGCGAAGTCGCGCGAGACGGTGTCGGTGCGGCGGGAGGACTGGTAGTAGAACAGGGAGACCGCGTTGCCCGAACGGGCGTCGTTGTCGGCGTGGAAGCTGAGGAAGACCTGCTTGTCGCGGGGCGCGTTGCTCAGGGCGTTCTTGGCGATGTCGACGCGGGCGTTCAGGTAGGTCTGCCCGCCCTTGGGCCAGGTCTTGGGCCGGTTGCGCTTGTTCCAGGCGTGGCTGTTGAAGACCTCGTTGCGGTCGTGGACGAAGGTCCGGGTGACCGGCGTGTTGCCGCGCAGCAGGTGGTTGGGGCTGATCAGGGTCAGGGTGACCCGGGCGCCGTGGAGCTTGAGCAGGGCGTAGACCCGCAGGGCGATGTCGTAGACCACCTCGTCCTCGACGATGTAGAAGCGCTCGCCCTCGGCGTCCTTGCCCGCCACGATGGCGCCGGGGTCGATGCCGCCGTGGCCCGGGTCCAGCACGAAATGCCAGCCCGCGAGCCGGTCGCTCAGGGGCGTCATCCCGCCGAGCACCTCGTCGAAACGGTCCAGCAGCTTGCGCGCGTGGCGGTAGCTGACCAGCGGGGAGATGCTGCTCTCCTCCATGTAGGTCTTGCTGCGCTGGCGGTCGGCGCGCGGGCCCTCGTAGTAGTAGGGGCCGTTGCCCGTGTCTACCCGGTGGACGCCGCTGACCGCCACCTGCAGGGCCTCCCAGTCGAAGGCCCGGGTGGGCTGCCGGCCGGCGACCGGCGCGGCCGCGCCGAGCAGCGGGCGCACCTGCAGGGACTGGCCGGGATGGATCAGCGAACCGCGCAGGCCGTTCAGGTCGCGCAGCTCGCGCAGGCTCATCTGGTGCAGGCGGGCGATCTCGGTCAGGTTGTCGCCGCGACGTACGGTGTAGACGGCCAGCGCGGGGGCGGCGTCGCCGTCGAGCTTGAGCTCCTGGCCCGGGTAGATGCGGTCGCCCTCCAGCCCGTTGAGCGTCTTCAGCCGCGCCACGCTCAGGCCGTAGGCCTCGGCGATCTCCCAGAGGGCGTCGCCCCGTTCGACCACGTGCACCGTGCGGGCCACCTCGCGCAGGCGCAGTTTCTGGCCCACGTAGATGCGGTCGCCGCTCAGGTCGTTGATGCGTTTCAGGTCGCGGACCGACGTGCCGTAGCGTCCGGCGATGCGCGACAACGTGTCGCCGCGGCGCACCACGTGGACGGCCGTGTCGCGGTCCTCCTCCTGCAGGCGCAGCTTCTGGCCCGGATAGATGCGGCTGCCGCGCAGGTCGTTCATGGCGCGCAGGCGGTCCAGCGTGAGGCCGAAGCGCGCGGCGATGGCGCCGAGGGAGTCGCCGCGGCGCACCGTGTACCAGACGCGCTCCCCGTCGGGCAGCAGCAGCTTCTGGCCGACGAGCAGCTTGTCGTCGTCCAGCTCGTTCCAGTTCATCAGCTCGCGAACGGTGACGCCGTACTTGTCGGCGATCATGGTGAGATGCTCGCCGCGCTTGACCACGTGGGTGCGCCACTCGTCGGCGAGCGCGGATGCGCTGCAGAGAACGAGCAGGCCGAGGATGATGAGGGACCGCTGGCGCATGGGCTGGTGATCGCTCCTGGGGCCGGGACACCCGCCGAGGCGGGAACGTCGTCCGTGACGTCGGACACAGGGTAACTGCTACACCCGGGCGGCGTCCAGGATTCCCGCCAGTTTTTCCATGTGACGGGCGCGGTCGTGGTCGCGCTCGGCGCGGGCGCGGGCGGCGGC
>CAZSNA010000022.1:0-41015 GCA_964607825.1 uncultured Fibrobacteraceae bacterium
GGTGGCCGTGCAGGCCGCGACCGTCGGCTCCATCGCCAGCACCTATGCGGCCACCGCGTCCCTGGAGGCCGAGAAGACGGCCGTGATCCAGGCCCGGGTCACCGGCACCGTCGTCGCCTTGCCGGCCGAGGAGGGCGACCGCGTCCCCGCCGACGGCGTGCTGCTGCGCATCGGCAACGACGAGTACCGCTACCGCGTCGAGCAGGCCGCCGCGACCACCGCCAACCTGGAATCCCGCTTCGGCCGCATGGAGGCCATGCGCGCGGAGGACCTGGCTTCGGAGGAGGAGTACCAGGCCGCCCTGAGCGAGCTGGAGAGCGCCCGCGCCGAGGAGGGTCTCGCACGGCTGAACCTGTCCTACGCCACCGTGCGCGCGCCCTTCGCGGGCCGGATCACCCAGCGCCTGGTGGACCTCGGACAGAACGTGTCGGCGGGCACGGAGCTCTTCGCGCTCGCGGACTTCGAGCCGCTGCTGGCGCGCGTCCACGTGCCCAGCCGCGAGTTCAACCGGCTGCGCCGCGACCAGGACGTGGCCCTCACCCTCGACAGCGACGGCACCCGCCTGACCGGACGCATCAAGCTGGTCAGCCCGGTCATCGACCCGGCCAGCGGCACCATCAAGATCACCGTCGAGGTGGACGACTACCCCGCGCACGTGCGGCCCGGCGACTTCGCGTCGGTGCGCATCGTCACCGAGCGGCGCGACGGCGTGGTGCTGGTGCCCCGCGGCGCCGTGCTCACCGACAAGTCGGAGACCGTCGTCTACGTGTCGGTCACGGGCGAGGACGGCGAGCCCGCCGCCGAACGCCGCGTGGTGGAGACCGGCTTCACCGACGACGCGCACACGCAGATCCTCGTCGGCCTGTCGGAGGAGGAACCGGTGGTGGTCAAGGGCCAGCGCTCCCTGAAGCACGGCACGCCCCTGAAGATCCTCGAGACCGTCGCGGCGGAGGCCCCATGAGGGCCCTGGTCGACCTCGCCGTCCGCCGCCGCGTCAGCGTGATCATGACCGCGCTGGCGGTGGTCGCCTTCGGGCTGGTGGCCTACGACCGCCTCTCCCTGGAGCTCTTCCCCGACATCGCCTACCCCTCGGTGACCGTCCAGACCGAGTTCCCCGACACCGCGCCCCAGGAGGTGGAGACCCTCGTCACCCGGCCGGTGGAGGAGGCCGTGGGCGTGCTGCGCGGCCTGCAGACCATCCACTCGGTCTCGCGTCCGGGCATGTCGGAGGTGACCCTGGAGTTCGCCTGGGGCACGGACATGGACCTGCTGTCCATGGAGATCCGCGAGAAGCTCGACCGGCTGCTCCTGCCCGAGGACGCCCTCGACCCGGTGGTGCTGCGCTTCGATCCCAGCCTCGATCCGATCCTGAGGCTGGCCCTCTCCGGAGACGCGGACCTGACCGACCTGCGCCGTCTGGCCGACAAGCGCATCAAGCAGGACTTCGAGACGGTGGTCGGCGTGGCCTCGGCCAGCATCAAGGGCGGCTTCGAGGAGGAGATCCGCATCGACGTGGACCAGGACCGGCTCGCCGTCCTGGGCATCACGCTCGACGAAGTGCGCCAGGTGGTGGGCGTGGGCAACGTCAACCTGCCCGGCGGCGCCCTGCGCGGCCGGGACAGCCAGTTCCTGATCCGCACGGTCAACGAGTTCGACGACGTCGAGGAGATCGCCGACCTGATCGTCCGTCGCGACGCCGGCGGCCTGGTGCGCCTGGGCGACGTGGCCGAGGTGGCGTGGGGCACCAAGGAGCGCGAGGAGATCACCCGCGTCGACGGCGCCGAGTCGGTGGAGATCGCCATCTACAAGGAGGGCGACGCCAACACCGTCACCGCGGCCCGCAACCTGCGCGAGCGCCTCGACCGCTGGCGCGAGGGCGACCGCCTGCCGCCCGGCGCGGAACTGGTCGTGCTCTTCGACCAGTCCCGCTTCATCGCCAGCGCGGTGGACGAGGTGCGCAACGCGGCGCTGATCGGCGGCCTGCTGGCGGTCATGCTGCTGTGGCTGTTCCTGCGCGACCTGCGCAGCACGCTGATCATCGCCACCTCGATCCCCCTGTCGGTGGTGGCCACCTTCATCGCCATGTACCGCATGGACATCTCCCTGAACATCATGTCCCTGGGCGGGCTGACCCTGGGCATCGGCATGCTGGTGGACAATTCCATCGTGGTGCTGGAGTCGGTCTACCGGAAGCGGCAGCTCGGCCTGCCGCTCTTCCGCGCGGCGGTGGACGGCACCGCGGAGGTGGGCGCCGCGGTGGCGGCCTCGACCCTGACGACCGTCGCCGTGTTCCTGCCCATCGTCTTCGTGGAGGGCATCGCGGGACAGCTCTTCCGCGACCAGGCCCTGACGGTCACCTTCAGCCTGCTGGCCTCGCTGGCGGTGGCGGTGACCCTGATCCCCATGCTCAGCGCCCTGGGCGCGAAGCTGCCGACGCGCGCCGAACGCCGCGCCGCGGCCGCCGCGCCCGCCGCCGTCGGCGAGTCCCTGGCCGACCGCCCGACGATGACCCTCGGCCCGGTCTCGCGCCTCTACCACGGCCTGCTCGACGGCGCCCTGCGCCGCCCGTCGCTCACGCTGCTGATCGGCTTCGCCACCTTCGCCGGCGCGGGCCTGGCCGCGCGCGGCCTGGGCACCGAGCTGATCCCCCAGATGACCGAGGGCGAGTTCCACTTCGAGGCCACGCTGCCCGAGGGGGCGAGCCTGGCCGCCACCGACCGCACCCTGGCGACCATGGAGGCCGCGGCCGACGCCGAGCCCCTGATCGAGCGCCACTACGCCACCGTCGGCAGCCGGCTGGCCGCGGGCGGCGTCGCGGTGAACACCAAGGCCGAGAACCTGGGCCAGCTCAACCTGGTGATGGCCCCGGGCGCCGACGCCGACGCCGAGGCCGCCGTCGCCGACCGCCTGCGCGCGACCTACGCCGAGCTGCCCGACCTGGAGACCCGTTTCGGCCGGCCGGCCTACTTCAGCCTGAAGACCCCGGTGGAGGTGGTGATCTTCGGCGACGACCTGGACGCCCTGCGCGCCTACTCCCTGGACCTGGCCGCGGACCTGCGCGGCATCGCCGGCCTGACCGACGTGCGCGCCTCGCTGGAGGCCGGCAACCCGGAGCTGCAGGTGGTGTTCGACCGCGAGCGCCTGGCCGCCCTGGGCCTGGACATGGGCGTGCTCTCGGAGACCCTCAGGAACCGCGTGCTGGGCGTGGTGCCCACCCGCTTCAAGGAGCAGGACCGACAGATCGACGTACGCGTCCGCAACCGCGAAGCCGACCGCGCCTCGGTGCGCGACGTGCGCAACCTGGTGCTGCCCGGCGTCGACGGCGCCCCCCTGCGCCTGGGCGCGGTGGCCGACGTGACCGAGGCCCGCGGGCCCGCCGAGATCCACCGTCTGCAGCAGCAGCGCGCGGCCGTGGTGTCGGCCAACCTGGCGGGCCGGAGCCTGGGCGCCGCCGTCGCCGACGTGCGCGCCGCGGTGGCCGCCGATCCGCCCCCCGACGGCCTGAGCGTGGAGCTCGGCGGCCAGAACGCCGAGATGGAGCAGAGCTTCGCCAGCCTGCGCTTCGCCATCGCCCTGGCCGTGTTCCTGGTCTACCTGGTGATGGCCGCCACCTTCGAGTCCTTCCTGCATCCGTTCCTGGTGATGTTCACCATCCCGCTGGCGCTGGTGGGCGTGGTGGCGGCGCTGCTGGTCACGGGCACCACGGTCACGGTCATCGTGCTGATCGGCGCGGTGATGCTGGTGGGCATCGTGGTCAACAACGCCATCGTGCTGATCGACACGGTCAACCGCCTGCGGCGTCTCGGCGTCGCCAAGCGCGAGGCCGTGGTCCGCGCCGGACACCTGCGCCTGCGGCCCATCCTGATGACCACCCTGACCACCATCCTGGGCCTGACGCCCATGGCCCTGAGCTGGGGCGAGGGCTCGGAGCTGCGCGCGCCCCTGGCCGTCACCGTGGCCGGCGGCCTGCTGCTGAGCACGCTGCTGACCCTGGTGGTCATTCCCGCGGCGTACCAGCTCGTGCCGTCGCGGGTGGAGCCCACCGAGGAGGCGCCGTCGTGACCCTGCCCGAGCTCGCCATCCGGCGTCCGGTCACCACCCTGATGGTCATCGTCAGCGTGGTGGTGCTGGGCCTGGTGGCGCTCGGTCGGCTGCCCCTGGCCTTCATGCCCGACATCGTCGAGCCCGAGCTCTTCGTGATCCTGCCCTACGAGAACGCCTCGCCGGAGCAGGTGGAGCAGATGGTCGTGCGCCCGGTGGAGGACGCCCTGGGCTCGATCAAGGGCCTGCGCAGCATGTGGTCGCGCTGCGGCAGCGACGGCGGCCGCATCCGCCTGGGCTTCGACTGGGGCCAGGACATGCACCTGGCCCGCGTGGAGGCCTGGGAACGGCTGGACCGCATCCGCGGCGACCTGCCCGACGACCTGGGCGACATCCAGATCAGCCCCAACTGGGATTCCCGCGAGGCCGACTCGCCCATCCTCGAGGGACGCCTCAGCTCGCCGCGCGACCTCTCGGAGAGCTACGACCTGCTGGACCGCAAGATCATCCGGCCCCTCGAACGCATCCCCGGCGTGGCGCAGGTGCGCCTCGACGGCGTGAACCCGCGCGAGGTGCGCATCAACCTGCGCGTGGCCGACCTGGAGCTGCACGGCGTGGACGTGCGCCACGTGGCGCAGGCCCTGCGCGGTGGCAACTTCGACCAGTCCCTGGGCGAGATCGTCGAGGGCGACGCCCGCTGGACCCTGCGCACCGTCGGCTCCCTGGCCACGGTGGAGCAGATCCGCAGCCTGCCCCTGCGCGCGGACGGCCTGCGCGTGGCCGACGTGGCCGACGTCGTCTACCGCGAGCCGCCCCTGGAGTACGGCCGCCATCTCGACGGCGATTTCGCCGTCGGCGTGACCGTGTCCCAGGAGTCCAGGGCCAACACCGTCCGGGTCTGCGACGAGCTGGAGGCGGTCATCGCCGCCATGAACGACGACCCGGAGCTGGAGGGCGTCAACTTCCTGATCTGGTTCAGCCAGGGCCGCGAGATCCGCAAGACCCTGCGCGACCTCGCCTTCACCGGCGTCTTCGGCACGATCCTCGCGTCGCTGGTGCTGCTGGCCTTCCTGCGTCGCGTGTCCACGACCTTCATCGCGGTGGTCTGCATCCCCTTCTCGCTGATCGTCACCTGCGGCATCGTGTGGAGCCAGGGCAAGAGCCTCAACACGCTGACGCTGCTGGGGCTGATCGTGGGCATCGGCATGCTGGTGGACAACGCGGTGGTGGTGATGGAGAACATCTTCCGCCACCGCGAGCTGGGCGTCGACCGGCGCACCGCCTCGCGCCGCGGCGCCCGCGAGGTGAGCGTCGCCGTGACCGCCGCCACGCTCACCTCGGTGATCGTGTTCATCCCGCTCATCTTCAACAAGCCCAGCGAGATGAACCTGTATCTCAAGGAGCTGGGCATCACCGTCTGCTTCACGCTGCTGGCCTCGCTGTTCATCAGCCAGACGCTGATCCCCCTGGCGACCTCGAAGTACATCCGCGCCAGACCGCGTCCCAAGAGCCGGCACATGCTGCGCCTGGAGGAGGCCTACCGGCGGGTCCTGGGCCTGAACCTGCGGCACCGCTGGATCGCGCCGCTGGTGGGGCTGGGCGTGATCGCGTCGGCGGTCCACCCCTTCCGCAACGTGGAGATGGCCTTCGGCACCAGCGAGGCCGAGCTCTTCGTGCAGGTGAGCTACGACTTCAGCGAGGACGTGACGCTCGAGGAGCGCGAGGCCGCGGTCGATCTGGTGGAGGCCGCCTTCGAACCGCATCGCGAGGCGCTCAAGGTCGACTCGGTCTACAGCTTCTGGAACGACCGCTGGACCATGACCCGCTTCTATCCCGCGCCGGGGGAGGCGGACGAGGAGACCATCTCCGAGCTGCGCCGAAGCCTGCCGGAGTTCATGCCCGAGCTCGCCGGCGTGAAGCTCGAGGTGCAGGATCAGCGCCAGGGCTGGCGCCGCCACGGCGGCGGCGGCAAGCGCATCGGCTTCCAGATCGTGGGCGACGACACCGAGACCCTCATGCAGCTGGCCGAGGAGGCCGTCGAGCGCGTGTCGGCGATTCCCGGCCTGCGCAACGTGGGGGCCCGCCACTCGGAGGCCCAGACCGAGCTGCACATCGAACCCGACCGCGACCTGGTGTCGCGCTACGACGTCTCGCCCGACCAGATGGCCCGCGTCGTGGGCCTGACCTACCGCGGCCAGCGCCTGCAGCGCTTCCGCACCGACGACGGCGAGCGCGAGATGCGTCTGACCCTCGACGAGCAGGCCACCGAGAGCCTGAGCCAGCTCCGCAACCTGCCCCTGCAGACGTCCACGGGGGAGAAGGTGCCCCTGGCCGCGGTGGCCGATTTCGTGGAGCGCCCCGGCCGCGAGCGCATCCGGCGCGACAACCGCATGACCAGCATCTGGATCAACGCCCGGTTCGAGCAGGGCACCAGCGAGCAGTACATGCCGCGCATCGAGGCGGCCCTGGACGGGATGGAGCTGCCCCTGGGCTACAGCTGGACCTTCGGCCGCTGGCAGGAGGAGCGCCAGGCGCGCTCGCAGGAGTTCCTGACCAATCTGCTGCTCGCCCTGATGCTGGTGTTCGCGGTGATGGCCGGTCTGTTCGAGTCCGTGCGCCAGGCGGTGGCCCTGATGGTGTCGCTGCCCTTCGCTTTGGCCGGCGCCGTCTGGACCCTCCACCTCACCGGCACCTCCTTCGACCAGCCCGCGGCCATCGGGCTGCTGCTGCTGATCGGCATCGTGGTCAACAACGGCATCGTGATGCTGGAACACATCAACCAGTACCGGCGCGACGGGATGGACCGGACCGAGGCCATGCTGACCGGCGGCCGCGAGCGCCTGCGGCCGGTCCTGATGACCGCCGTCACCACCCTGATCGGGCTGGTGCCCATCGTGGTGCAGAAGCCGTCGCTGGGCGGGGTCTACTACTACTCCATGGCGCTGGTGATCATGGGCGGGCTGTTCGTCAGCACGTTTTTGACCACGGTGCTGCTGCCGACCACCGCGTCGCTGGCCGAGGACGGGTTCGGGGCGGCGGGGCGCCTGCTGGGACGGGTCGTGCGCCGGCCGCGCCGCGACGACTGATCCGATCCGCCCTTGTGCATCGCCCCCCATCCGTGCTTGTCTCGGGCTCGGCGCCCGGGCGGGAATCCGAGCCGCGCCCCGCGTGTACCAGCAGACGCCCCCCGCTCGAACCGGCCACGACGATCGGAGCCGCCATGAACATCCGCACCGAGACCCCCGAGGACGCGCCCGCCGTCCGGCTGATCAACGAGCTGGCCTTCGGCCGCGCCGAAGAGGCCGACCTGGTCGACAGGCTGCGCCTGACCTGTCCCGAGTCCCTGTCCCTGGTGGCCGAGGACGACGGCGAGGTGGTCGGCCACATCCTGTTCACGCCCGCGAGCATCGAGACCGACGGCGAGCCGGTGGTGGGCATGGGCCTGGCGCCCATGGCCGTGGCGCCGGTGCGGCAGCGCCAGGGCGTCGGCTCGGCGCTGGTCGAGCACGGCCTGAGCCTGCTCAAGACCCGCGGCTGTCCCTTCGTGATCGTGCTGGGGCATCCCGGCTACTACCCGCGCTTCGGCTTCGAGATCGCCGGGCGTCTGGGGTTGACCTGCCAGTGGGAGGACGTGCCGGGGGAGGCGTTCATGGCCGTGGTCTACGACGCCGAGGTCATGGAGGGCGTGGCGGGCAAGGTGAAGTACCGCGCCGAATTCGACGCCGCCATGTAGGGCCTACCGCACCAGCGTGAGCGTCGTCGACGCCGCGCCGCCGGGCGTCACCGCCCGCACACGATACACGCCGGACGCGACCGCGCGTCCGGCGTCGTCGTTCCCGCGCCAGAGCAGGTCGTGGGATCCCGCCGACAGATCTTCCGCCAGCAGCCGTCGCACGCGCCGTCCGCGCGCGTCGAGGACGTCCACCCGCACGCGGCCGGCCCTCGTGAGCTCCAGGCGCACCGTCGTCGCGGGGTTGGCGGGATTCGGATGCACGCGCAGGCTCGCGAGCCGGGGCGGCGAGGCGTGAGTGGGGGCCGCGTATTCGTAGCAGCCCATGTCGAGGCCGGCGCCCGTCACCCGCGGCCAGCCGGCGAGATCGACGTCGCCCAGCCAGGCCGACGCGGCGTCGAGGTCGCCCGCGTCGCGGCAGGGCGAGTCGGGGCGCAGGCGACCGGTGATCCCGCCCGCGTCGACGAAGCGCGGATCCGCGTCGAGTCCGCCGAGTCCGCCCCCGAAGTTGCCGATGTCGCTGTACAGGGTGTAGTGGGCCTTGGGGTTGAGCACCTGGTGCTGCTCGTGGTGCTGGGTGGTGTTGCCGTGGATTATGCAGCCCACGTAGCGCGGCTTGGCGTGGAAGTGGTCCACCGCCGCGGCCGTACGGTCGAAGATCTCGGGGTTGGTGCAGCGGTTGGCGGTCAGGGTCGTGTGGACGAAGCGGGGATGGGCGTAGGCGGCGAAGACGGCGCCCGCCCGCGACCAGGCCGTGTTGTCCATCAGCAGCGTGTCCACGATCAGCGGCGAGGCGCCGTGGTGAAGGCCCATCGCGCCGCCACGGTCGGCGCAGTTGTTCCGCAGGACGCAGGCGCGGATCTCCACCGCGCCGCGGCCGACGATCCGCAGAGCGCCGCCGACGCCCTCGGGCGCCACGCCGCCCACGCGCGGGCCGCCCGGATCCAGCCCGTGGCCGGGGACGGCCTTGGCGTGTTCCACGACGCAGCGCGTCAGGCGCGAGGCCGGCGCCGCGCGGGGCGCGTTCAGCCAGGTGATCCCGTTCCAGCAGCCGGTCGTGGCGGTCGTCTCGTCGAAGGCGGCGGGGTCGGCGCTGGTCCAGAGGATCGGCGCGTCGACGAGGCCCTCGGCCACCAGCGCCCCGTCGCGGACCAGCAGCCCGTGATAGCCGGCGAAGCGCACCGTCACGCCGGCGGCCACCGTCAGCGTCGCGCCGGCGTCGACGGTCACGTCGGACACGACCTCGACGAGTTCCGCGTCCCAGAGCGTGTCGGTCGTGATGGGGCCGCCCGCGGTGATCGAGGCGCCGGCGCGGGCCGATGGCGTCGAGGCGCCGGGTGGGGGCGTGGCCCCGCGGGTCGGCGTCGTCATCGCGACGCTCCGGACGGGCGGCAGGATGCGGGTCCCGTAGCCCGCCGCGCGCAGGGGGGTGTAGTCGCCCCCTTCGGGATCGGCCAGGGCGGGATCTTCGCCGATGACGTTGTCGTGCGGGGCCGAACCGGCCTCCTCCCAGGGGGCGGGCGTCGTTCAACCGTACTCGCAGAGCAGGCAGTGGTGGCGCAATGCGACGGCGTTCAGGACGGGGTCGCGCAGCCAGGTCCAGTTGTCCCGCACCGTCGGGTAGCCGAAGCTGCCGACCTGGACCGACAGCCCGAAGGCCAGGCCCGTGGGCAGGTTCTCGCCGGGGATCCCGCTCCACTCTAGGCCGTCGAAGCCCGTGTCCACCGGGTCGACCACGATATTGCGCTCCAGCGTCACGCCGGCGCCGGCCCCCTCCAGCCGCACGGCGAAGTCGTGGGGACGGTAGAAGGTGCAGTACCGCACCGACCCCACGGGGATGCGCTCCCCGCCGGGCGTGTTGTCGCCCCGGAACCGCACCTGGCCCGCGACGATCACGCAGTCCTGCACGTCCAGCCGGTTGGTGCAGAAGGAGAGGCAGATCATCTCGCCGTCCATGAGGAGGACGGCGCCGTTGCCCTCGATCATCACGTCCAGGCCCTGCTCGTCGTCCGCGTAGGCGGTGGCGTCCTCGTCCCAGGTGGGGCCGATCTGCAGGCCGCCCGTGTAGACGCGGCCGGTCTCCAGGTGCAGGTAGCGGTCGTAGCCCGCCTCCGGCCCGGCGGCCTCGTATGCGGCTTGCAGGGGGATCGGAGGGAGCTCGCGGGCGGCGACGAGGGTCGGGACGAGCAGGCAGAGCAGACAGGGCAGGATCTTGCGCAAGGGGCGGCCTCCGGGGTGCGTGAAGGACAATGATAGCACGTCCCGGAGGCCCGCGACAGCTAGCCGGGAATCCTGTAGCAGACCACTTCCATCTCGTTCAGGCCCGCCTCCTCCTCGTTGTCGGCCACGCCGCCCGACATGGCGGCGTACATGGCGGGGATGGCACCCCTGACCACCACCACCATGTCGTCACGCGCCCAGAACAGGCGGTCGTTGAGCCAGTTGCCCTCGCACACCAGGGCCACCTGGCGGTCGAAGCGCCCCTCGGCGGTGAAGACGTCGTAGGTGAGGAAGGCCGCCTCGGGTCCGCACACTCCGGCATGGGCCGACTCGACCCAGAGCTCGTTGGCGTCGGACACGTACAGGTTGGCGACGGTCATGGCGACCTCGTTCACCTGGGTCTCGATCTCGATGGGACTGTTGGCGGCCCACACGTCGAACACGGCCTGGACGCGGTCCCGCTCGATCTGCCGCCGCGGCCGGGGGGCGTGTTCGCGCGTGATCACGTGGTGCGGGGCGCCGTCCGGGCCGTACACCGTGATCTCGTAGCGGTCGAGGTGCGGCGCGACGTAGACGCGACCGTCTGGGCCGGGCGTCGAGCCGAACATGACGGGCGCGAGGATGTCGTTCTCGCGCATCGAGGGCGCGGCGAAGTCGACGACGATCTCCTGCGACCACAGGCGGTGCGTCTCGGCGCCCGCGGCGTCGTAGACGCCCACGTGCCAGATGCGGGTCTGCGTGCCCTCGCCCATGGTGGCGTTCTGGGCCACCATCATGAGGTGGCCGTTCTTGCAGCGTCCCGTGAAGAGCGAGTTGAAGCCGCCCGCGGCGCTGTCGCCGATGGGGATCCGGCCGAGGGGCGCGCCGTCGAGGTCGATGTTCACGATCGTGCCGGGAAAGCGCTGCAGGATGCCCAGGCTGCCGTCGGGCATCAGCGTCAGGTCGACCGGCCCCCGGGTCTCGCCGGGTCCTTCGCCCTCGCGGCTGAGGGTCTTCAGATGTTCGCCGTCGGGGGAGAAGACGGGCACCTCGCTGAGCTGGGTGTCGAGCAGGTAGACGTTGCCCTCGGCGTCGCCCACCGCCCGGAAGATCTGCCCGAAGAAGACGTCGTCGTCCTCGCCGCCGGCGCGCCACATCTCCTCGAGCTCGACGACCTGCAGGCCATGGGCGGGCTCGGCGCCGTTGGCCGCCACGGGGATGTCGGGAGGATCGGCCAGGGCGGCCGCGGCGGCGAACACGATGATCAGGGTGGACATCAGACGGAATACGTGCGGGGATCTCATGGTCACTCTCCGTTCCGGGGGCGGGTTCGCGTCGATCGCTCCCCCCTACGGGACGGTCCGGCGCCGGGTTTCAACCGCGAGGCGAGGTCATGGTCAAACTGGAGAAGAAGGATATCAAACCCGTCTGCGGATTCTGCGAGGCCAAGCTCGACAAGCTGCTGATGGTCAACAGCGGCTGGTTCTCGACCCATCGGGTCTACTGCTGCCCGAAATGCCACAAGATCCTGGGCACCGGCTTCAACGGATAAGCCGGCCGGGCCCGGTCCGAGGACTCACAGACAGAACCTAGCCGGCTCGCCGTCCGGTGAGCGCGTACCAGTCCCGCAGCTTCGCGCCCACGCCCGAGGTGAAGGCCCATACGAAGCCCGGCCAGCCGTCTCGACGGCAGCCGCGCCACACGTATTGCCGCCAGAAGGTCGAGAGGAAGGCCACCGGCAGGTGCAGCGCGGCGTGGAGGCGCGAGCGGCCGCGGGCCTCCAGGGCGGCGTAGAGGGCCGCCTTCTCCATGTAGTCCCGCCAGCCGATCATGGTGTGGTGGACGATCTCGCCGTCGAGGTCGCCGATCGCGGCGCCGTCGACCGTTTCCAGCCCTTCGTGTACGAGCGACGGCTTGATCTCCGCACGATCGCGGCGGAACAGGCGCGCATGACGTTGCCCGGCCAGCTCGCGGCAGGTCATGCGGCGGCCCAGGACGTGGGTCGCGAAGGGCAGGCGCCAGACGTCGGCGTCGTCTAGGGTGCCCGCGTCCAGGCGCAGGGCCAGCTCCCGGCGCAGGGCGTCGGACAGGCGCTCGTCGGCGTCGAGCCATAGTATCCACTCGCAGGCGGCCAGGTCGCAGGCGGCGCGGCGGGCGGGGCCGAAGCCGTCGAAGGGGTGGCGGCGGACCTCCACCCGCTCGAAACGGTCCCGTCCGGCCTCGCGCTCGAGCAGGGCGAGGGTGCCGTCGTCGCTGCCCGTGTCCACCACGACCAGCTCGTCGGCCACGCCGGCCAGGCTGTCCAGGCAGCCGGGCAGGGCGCGTTCCTCGTTGCGGACGATCATCGCCGCGCTTAGCTTTCGCATGGCATTTCCTCCCGCGCGATCCTGCGCGCGGGTCCATCCTACACCGGAGGCCGAGCCGTGTCCGATCAGAAACTGACGCCCGACGTCGTGCGCGACGCCCTGCGCGAGGTCCTCGTGCCCAACACCAAGGTCGATATCGTCAAGATCGACCTGGTGGGCGACATCACCGTGGACGGCGGGGACGTGACCGTCGTCATCAAGCGCACCTCCGAGAAGGAGGAGACCATCCAGGGCGTGATCCAGGCCGCGGGGGAACGTCTCAGCGCCATGTCCGAGGTCGAGAAGCTGCGCTTCGAGGTGGACGAGCCGGAGCAGTCCAAGGGCCACGGCCACGCCGCCGCGAAGCCCGACCCCTGGGCCGACCGCGAGGCCCTGCCCGGCGTGAAGCGCATCATCGCGGTGGCCAGCGGCAAGGGCGGCGTGGGCAAGTCGACCGTGGCGGTGAACCTGGCCCTGGCGCTCAAGGAGAGCGGCCACCGCGTGGGCCTGATGGACGCCGACATCTACGGTCCGTCGTTGCCGACCATGCTCGGCACCGAGGACGCGCCCGAGGCCATCGAGGGCGAGGGCATCGTCCCGGTGACCGCCTACGGGCTGCAGTGCGTGTCCATGGGCATGCTGGTCCCCGAGGGCCAGGCCGTCATCTGGCGCGGGCCCATGGTCATGGCCGCCGTGCGCCAGTTCCTCAAGGACGTCATGTGGACCGACCTGGACTACCTGGTGGTGGACATGCCGCCGGGCACCGGCGACGCCCAGCTCACCCTGGTCCAGCAGGTGCCGGTGGACGGCGTGGTGATGGTGACCACGCCCCAGGAGCTCGCCCTGAGCGACGTGCGCCGCGGCATCCAGATGTTCGGCCACGTGGAGACGCCGGTGGCGGGCGTCGTGGAGAACATGAGCTACTTCCACTGCCCCGACAACGACAAGGCCTACCACATCTTCGGTAAGGGCGGCGGCGCGACCGTGGCCGCCCAGTTCGGCCTGCCCCTGCTGGGCGAGATCCCGCTGGACCCGTCGACCCGCGAGGGCGGCGACAGCGGCCGGCCGGTGGTGCTGGCGGGCGACAGCCCTTCGCGCGAGGCCTTCATGGGCCTGGCGGGGAAAGTGGCCGAGCTGATCAGTCTGTAGTTGATCGGAAACCGTCGAGGGATCACTCTGGGAACCGGAGTGGTCCCTTTTTCGTGGAGGACGGCTTGGATCTGCAGCGCGACCTGATCCGCGGCGACGGCCCCGTCTTCGCGGCCCTGGCCCTGACGGCGATCGCCGCCCAGATGTCGGTGGCCTTCGGCCAGATCCTGCTGGGACTGGCCCTGCTGCTGGCCCTGGTGCGCCTGCTGCTGCGACGCGACCGCTTCACGCCCGCCGGCGTCGAGCTGCCCGGCCTGCTGCTGATCGGCTGGGCCCTGCTGATGATCCTCTTCTCCACCGATCCCGACGAGAGCCTGGTGCGCGCCAAGCGCTTCTACCTCTTCACCGCCCTGTGGCTCTGCGCCGGGTACGTGCGGGGGGAGGGGCGGCGCGGCCTCCTGCTGGCCGCCGCGATCTTCGGGGCCGCCTTCAACTGCGTGTACTCGATCCTGGTCGAGGCCTGGCCCCTGCCCGAGTACGCGGGCCGTCTCGGCCTGATGCAGAACAGCGTGATCACGGGCAGCTGGCTGGTCATGGCCGGCGCCCTGCTGGCCCTGGCCCAGGTGATGCACGGCTCGGGGCTGTGGGCGCGATTGCTGTCGGGCCTGGCGGGCGCGCCGATGATCGTCGCCCTGCTGTTGACCCAGAGCCGCAGCGCCTGGCTGGGCTTCGCCGCGGGCGCGGCCGTGGTCGCCGGCGCCCGGAGCAAGCGTTGGCTGGCGGTGCTGGCGGTGGCCGGCGCGCTGGTCTTCCTCGTCGGTCCCGACGCCTTCCGCGAACGCCTGCGCACCATCGTCGATCCCTCGTATCGCACCAACACGCAGCGCTTCGAGGTCTGGGAGCGGGGCTGGGAGCTGGTGCGGGAGCACCCCGTGACGGGGGTGGGCGACGTGGACCTGCGTCCCTTCAGTCCCGATGTGCTGATCACCAACTCCGAGACGCGCACCACCCGCCTGGGCCACTTCCACTCCAACGCGGTGATGATGGCCGTGCTCTGGGGCGTGCCGGGGCTGGGCCTGGGCGTCTGGTTCCTGGGCGCCCTGTGGCTGCGGCTGTGGCGCGGATTCAGGCTGAACGCGGGGATCGCCAGCGGCGGCGATCCGCACCGGCGGGTCTGGCTGGCGGCCGCGCTCGGCGTCTGGACGGGGCTGGTCGTGACCGGCGTCTTCGACTGGTCCTTCGGCGATCCCGAGTTCACCCTGGTGGCCTTCTCCACCTTCGGGGCCGCTCTCGCGCTGGACTGATTCATCCGCGTCCGCTAGGTTCCGGTCCATGAGACTCGTCGACCACCTTGCACCCGGCGCGGCGCTGCCGCGCCTGACCGTTTCCGCCCCGGACGAGGCCGTCGTGCGCCTGACCCGGGCGGTGGCCGACGCGGCCGGCGTCGCCGACCCCGACGCGCTCGTAAGGGCGGTCCTGGCGCGGGAGCAGCAGGGCGACACCGTGCTGGGCCTCGGCGCCGCGGTGCCTCATGCGCACACCCCTCTGGTCGACACGCTCCACCTGGGCGTGGCCACCTTCGCCGCACCCTGCCCCTGCCCGGGGGGGGAGGTGGACATGCTGTTCCTGCTGGTGGGCCCCGAGGCTGCGCCGCGCCTCATGCTGCAGGCCCTGGCCCGACTGGCTCGATTGCTGAAACTACCTGATTTTCCAACGACTTTGCGCCGCGCTCGTTCGCCCGAGGCGCTGGCGGCCGTTCTCGCCCGCGCCGCGGACGCCGACTGAGTTTTTAACGGCCATTTCATATTGCCCGGCACCCCTTCGTGGGGTATCGTATGTGGCCCGGCTCGAGTGTAGACAGAGGTATTGCTTGAGGGGGCCCTCGCCCCCCTTTTTCGTCCCACCTCAAGGGAGACTGTCCAGATGTCCAGAGTATTCAGGTCCAAGCGCGTCCCGTCGCTGCGTGGGCTGGCGTGTCTGTGCGCCCTGCTCGCCGGCGGCCTGGTCGCCGACGCGGCCCTGGCCCAGACCGACCATCTCGTGCTGAGCAAGGTCCTGGTCAAGGCGCGCCCCAATCCCGGCTTCGGCAGCGAGTACGTGGCGATCACCAACCCGACCGCCGCGACCGTCGACCTGTCCGCCTACCATCTCGCCGACGTCATGCAGGTCGGCAACGGCTACTGGGAGCTCGTCCTGGGCCACGGATGGGGCGGCGGCGGCAGCCAGGGCGACTTCAACGCCCGCTTCCCCGACGGCGCGCAGCTCGCCGCGGGCCAGACCGTGGTGGTGGCCTTCGAGGGCAGCACGCTCTTCCAGAGCCAGTTCGGGATCCTGCCCGACTACGAGCTCTTCGAGGACGGCGGCCTCCCCGACGGCGTGCCCGAACTGGTGGAGACCCACCCGGGCAGCATCGGCATCGGCCTGGGCAACACCGGCAGCAACGCGGCGCCGAGCACCGGTTGGCTGGACGACGAGGAGAGCCTGGTCCTCTACCACTGGGACGGCGTCTCCGATCTGGTCCAGGACGTGGACTACCTGACCTGGGGCGGCGAGAACGAGCGCGTCGACAAGACCGGCCGCGTCGCGGACGGGCCGGACGCCGACGAGGATACGAGCGCCTACCTGAACGACACCCCGAGGGCCTCCCAGTCGCCCATGACCGTCGGCACCTTCCAGGAGGCCAACGTCCGCAGCGACGACGCCGAGACCGGCGAGACCGGCGCGGGCGGCAACGGCCTGACCGGTCACGACGAGACCAGCGAGCCCCTGGCGACCACCTGGATCATCGACGCCGACCTGACCCCGCCGGTGGACGGCGGCGAGCGTCTCGCGACGCCCGTGCTGACCGCCGCGGCGCTCGCGGCCGACGCCTACGAGAACCAGGACGCGACCGTCGACATCGCCCTCGCGGCCCCGGCCGAGAACGGCCCCGACGAGATGGTCGTGACCTATCGCGTCGACGAGGGCGCCTGGACCCAGGTCGGCGCCTACGACCAGGGCGGCGGCGCCTGGCAGGCCGTCATTCCCGGTCAGCTCCGCGACGCCGTCGTGGACTGGTGGGTCTCGGTGGCCGGCGAGGAGGAGGGCGGCGACGTGTGGCCCTCGGCCGCGCCCATGTACTACGAGAGCTACACGGTCCTGGCCCCGGTGGATCCGGGGGACGGGCCCGCGCATCTGCTGATCAGCGAGGTGTGCGTCCAGGGGACGGATTCCGAGTTCATCGAGATCTTCAACCCCACCGATGAAGCCGTCGACCTGAGCGATTTCTACCTGACCGACGCCGTCTACAACGACCAGGGCTACTGGCGGCTGCCCGCGGGCAACCCCTCCCAGTCCACCGTCGGCGGCGGCGACTACTACGACTTCAACGGCCGCTTCCCGGACGGGCTCACGATCCAGCCCGGACAGGCCCTGACGGTGTCCCTGGCCGGCGCCTCGGCCTTCAACACCGCCTGGGGCGTCGCGCCCGACCTGGACCTGCGGGCCGACTTCCGCGAGCTCTTCTCCGGCAGTCTCCACAACGCGGACGGCACCAACGCCACCCTGTCCAACAGCGCCGAGATCGTGGTGCTCTACTACTGGGACGGCGTCAGCGACCTGGTCACGGACGTGGACATGTTCATGTGGGGCGAGAGCAGCAGCGCGCGCGTGTTCCGCAACGGCGTGAGCATCGGCTCCTCGACCTACATGGACGACACGCCCATCTCCAGCCAGGACGCCTTCACGGCGGCCCACGAGATCCTGGGCAGCTTCCAGCGCCTGGACGCGGCCGAGACCGGAGAGTCCACGACCGGCGGCAACGGATCGCTGGCCCACGACGAGACCAGCGAGCCCCTGAACACCACCTGGCAGGCCGGCGACGGCACGCCGGGCTTCTTCGGCGTGATCGAGCTGGCGGTCACCGGCGCGACCCTGACGCCGAACCGGCCGCAGCCCGACGAGGACGCCGTGGTGACGGTCAACGTCACCGGCGAGGCCGAGGTCGCCTCGGTCACCCTCCACTGGGCGGTCGACGGCGGCGCCTACAGCGACGTGGCCTGCACCGACGGCGGCGGCGCCTGGTCGGGGACCATCCCCGGTCAGGCCGAGGACGCCGAGGTGTCCTGGTACGTGACCGTGGCCGGCACCGGCGGCGAGAGCGCCGTCTGGCCCGAGGGCGCGCCCGGCACCGTCGAGTCCTACACCGTCCAGGTGTTCGTGCCCGGCGAGGGACTCGCCCGGCTGCTGCTGAGCGAGATCGCCACCCTCGGCTCCACCGCCGAGTTCATCGAGATCCACAACCCCAACGCCTTCGACGTGGAATTGAAGAACTATTACCTGACCGATGCGGTCTACTACGAGGACCAGGCCTACTGGAACCTGCCCGCGGGCAGCCCCTCGCAGGCCACCATCGGCGGCGGCGACTTCTACGACTTCCACGCCCAGTTCCCCGTCGACGCGGTGCTGCCGGCGGGCGAGTCGATCACCGTCTCGGTGGCGGGCAGCAACGCCTTCGGCGAGGTCTTCCCGGGCCTGCTGCCCCACTACGAGCTGTTCGAGGACGGCGACTACTCGGACGGCGTCACCGACATGCTCGAGGTCTTCCCGGGCAGCATCGACGGCAACCAGACACCCGGCCTGACCAACCTCAGCGACACCGGCACCTACATCAACGGCGAGATCGTCGCCCTCTACTTCTGGGACGGCGTCTCCGATCTGGTGACCGACATCGACATCTTCATCTGGGGCGAGGGCAACAGCTATTCGGCCAGCAAGGGAGGCCGGACCATCGGGTCCAGCACCTACGCGACCGAGGCCGCCTACCCCGATCCGTTCCTGCTCGAGCACGCCCACCTGGAGTCCTACCAGCGCGTCGACTACGACGAGGGGTCGGAGACCCAGTCCGGCGGCAACGGCTATGACGGCGCCGACGAGACCAGCGAGAACCTCAGCGAGACCTGGACGGTGGGCAACGCGGATCCCGCGGCCTACGAACCGCCCGAGGGCAGCGCCGAGGTCACGCTGACCGTTCCCGCCGCGACGTTCATGCCGCGCATGAACGAGCGGTTCCCCATCGAATTCACGACCGAACCGGGCACGGAGGTCATCCTGCGCATCCTCGACCAGGAGGGGCGCGTGGTGCGCCTGCTCCACGACAGCCGTTTTGACGGCTCGGTGTCGACGGTGACGGAGTTCCCGTCCATCGCGATCTGGGACGGCCGCAACGAGTCGTTCGAGCTCGTCCGGGCGGGCCTGTATCACGTACACCTGCTCGCGACCGACACGCAGTCCGGCGATCGCACCGAGAAGACCGCACCCGCCGTGGTGGCCACCCGGCTGGGCAACTAGGAGGAGTCAGGGATGAATCGGAGACTCAGCATTTCCCTCGTCGTCCTGGCTCTCGGCCTCCTCGCGGGGCCGGCTACGGCGGCGATCTTCGACAACGAGGACATCAGCGCGCGGGCGCGGGGGATGGGCGACGCCGCGGTGGCCGTGGCCGACGACGCCTTCGCCCCCTACTTCAACCCGGCCGGCCTGGCGGCGATCTCGGGGGCGACCCTGGGCAACAGCTACGTCAAGCCCTTCGGCTACGGCTACAACGAGCAGATGTACTTCGGCGGCGTGATCCCCGGTACGTCGAAGCTGGGCAACTTCGGCTTCGGCCTGCGGCGTTTCGCCGTGACCTACCAGGGCGTGGACCTCGACACCGAGACCACCTACACCCTGGCCCACGGCATCAACGTCTACGAGGATCTGCACACCTCGATCAACTTCGGGACGGCCCTGAACTTCTACAGCCTCGAATTCGGGGAGACGGTCGGCGGCCTCGATCCGGGCAAGGACACCGTGGCCGGCTTCGACGTCGGCCTGCTCATCACCCTGCACGAGCGCACGCGGCTCGGCGTGATGGCCAAGAACGTCAACAACCCCCAGATCGGCGAGGACAACGAGGAGATCGGCTCCCGACTCCACGGCGGCGTGGCCTATCTGCCCTACGAAGGGGTCACCACCACCTTCGAGTTCGAGAACACCCTCGAGGGGGAGACCCAGTACCACATGGGCCTGGAGTTCTCGGTCTTCGGCGACCTGTTCCTGCGGGGCGGCGTGATGTCCAATCCCTCCCGGATGACCGGCGGCTTCGGGTACGCGTACCAGGGCTTCATGGTCAACTACGGCTATTCCTCCGGCGGCGGCGTGCTGGACGCGACCCACCAGTTCGGCCTGACCTTCGCCTGGGGCGGTGAGGCACAGTGATGAAACTCCGACTCCCGCTCCTCGCGGCCCTGTTGCTGGCGGTACTGACCGCCGGCGGCGCGGCGGCCGCGCCGGCGGGGCTGCTCGACCTCAATCGGGCCTCGCTGGAGGAGATCCTCCAGCTGCCCGTGGACGAGCTGCTGGCCCGCCGGATCGTCGACTACCGCGACTACGTGCGGTACTTCGACGACATCTACGACCTGATGGAAGTGGAGGGCATGACCGCGGCCGTGCTGGCCGAGCTCAAGCCCCTGGTGGCCACCCTGCCGCCCGAACCCCTGGACGCGGGCATCGCCCGCCTGGCCGCCTCCTACCGGCAGGTGAGCCGGTACCTGGGCCAGGAGGGCGCCAGCGAGGGCCTCGTGGACGAGTACCTCGACATGATGCGCGAGCCCGTCAACGTGAACCGGCTGGACCTCTTCGACCTGCAGTCGTTCCAGAACGTCTCGCCGGTCGACGCCAAGAACATCCTGCTGGCGCGCGAGCGGCTGGGCCGCTTCGAGACCGACCGGCAGCTGCGCCGCAGCGACGGCCTGCGCTACTGGGCCTTCCGGAACATCCGCGACTTCGTCGTCTACAGCGACGACGCGATGACCGACCGCAACGAGAAGGTGCGGGGCAACTACGAGGTCCGTTACTACGACACGCCCTACATGCTGGACGACGCCGAGGTCTCCGGCACCGAGCTGCTGTCGCCGGAGGACATCGCCGCGGGCAACGTGAACCGCCTGACCGACGGCGATCCCCACATGACCCAGAAGCTGCACCTGAACCTCACCGGCGGCTTCCGCGCCGGGTTGCTGACCCACCGCAACCTGGGCGAGGAGTCCTGGCACGAGACCTTCAAGGGCTACTACGGGGTCAACGACAAGCACATCGGCCCCTTCCACCTGAAGCGCCTGTACTTCGGCAACTTCCGTGTGGCCTTCGGGCAGGGCCTGATCATGGACAACTCGGACTTCATCCAGTACCGGCGCACCGGCTTCGGCTGGAACAAGCGGCCGATCGGGGTGCGCGGCGACCTGAGCCGCAGCCACCAGTACGCCCTGACCGGCGCCGCCATGGAGGCCAAGGCCGGTCCGGTCCACGCCACGGTGTTCTACTCGCACGACAAGAAGGACGCGATCCTCAACCCCGACGGCACGGTCAACACCTACGTGACCATGGAGCCGCGTCCGAGCGACGACTGGCTGGCCGCGCACATGTCCTTCGAGCCGGGGGAGAGCTACGCCCTGGGCGAGGATCCGGACTACCCCACGCTCCTGCGCCGCGACGCCTTCGAGGAGAACCTCTTCGGCGGCAACGCCAAGCTGATGCTGGGGCCGGCCACCTACATCGGCGTCACCGGCTACGAGGCCCGCTACGACCGCGCCTTCCACGCCGACCCGACGACCCTGATCTCCGAGTACGCCATGGTGCAGCGCGACCTGCTCGAGGCCCGCGACAGCGAGATCTGGTCGGGCTACACCAGCGTGTTCGCCGACGAGGGCGACACCACCCGCACGGAGTACAAGTTCCGGCGCGTCTACGGCGCCGAGTTCCAGACCGTGCACGAGAACGTGTCGCTGCAGGGCGAGTACGCCGTGCTCCAGGATCCGCGCTACGCGCCCCTGGAGCTCGGCGAGCACAACGACGCCCTGCTGCTGAACGCCTACGCCCAGTGGGACGACCTGCACCTGCTGGCCATCTGGCGCGACTACGACGTGGGCTTCGACAACCCGTACAACCGGGGCTTCGCCAACGACAACCGCTACGAGCAGACCCTGCTCGATTCGCCGTTCCGCCTGAACGACGATCTCTACTCGTGGGTGTCGATGAACACGCCCCAGCCCAAGCCCGAGCGCGGTCTCTTCGTGCAGGGCCGCTACCGCATCAGCCGCAACCTGATCATCAACGGCATCGAGTTCGACCAGTGGGAGCGCAAGGCCGACGGCGCCGACATGCAACGCTACACCCTCAAGGTGGAGTACCAGCCCAAGTTCAACCTGCGGCTGCGCATGCGTCACCGCTACAGCGCCCGGTCCCAGACCAATCCGGCCGACGTGCGCTGGTTCCGGTCCTGGGAGTCGCGCTACGAGCTGATCGCGCTGCTCTCCAACTGGAACCGCCTCAAGCTGATGTACATGTCCAGCAACGTGCACTTCCCGCCGCGTCCGCGTCTGAGCGGCACGCCGGACGCCGGAGACGAGCCCTACGTCAACGACGGCATCCCCGGCGTGGGCACGGCCGCCATCCCGGCGCACGCCTTCCAGGCCATGTACGAGCACCACTTCGCGCCGACGCTCAAGCTGACCGTCAGCTCGGAGATGTACGACGGTTTCCTGTGGAATTTCGAGGGCAACGAGTTCGTCGTGGTGGACGGCCGGGGATTCCGCAACTGGGCGAAGATCGAGAGCCGCGTCTCGCCGCGGCTGCTCTTCCAGCTCAAGGTGACCCGCGACCACAACATCCCGCGCACCTACCTGGACGTGCGATCCTACCAGGACGCCTACGGCCAGGAGATCGAGAGCAGTTACGCGCCGCAGGACCTGACCGCGTTCCGCCTGCAGATGGACTACACCTTCTGATGAAGATGAAGGAGAAGGATACGATGATGCGCCACTTCAAGACCCTCACCGCGACCGTCGCGACGGCCCTGCTGGCCGCGGCCCTGCTGGCGGTCCCGGCCGGTCCGGTCGTCGCCGGCTCGGTGCTCGACGTCCCCTACGGCTCGCCGGCCGGCACCCAGGGCGCCGAGATCGACGCCATGGGCGGCACCGGCGCGGCGATCTACCGCGGCGGCCTGTCGGCCCGCTTCAACCCGGCCCTGCTGGCCGACGAGCAGGCCCACCGCGTGGACGGTGCCTTGTCCCTGTACCAGGACCACGAGGACCGCTTCCAGCCCCTGTGGGACAGCTTCGGCAGCTACGTGGCCGACACGGCCATCGCCAGCCAGCGCAGCCACTACTTCGACTCCGGCTTCGGCGCCGCCAAGCGCGTCGGCCGGGGCCTGGCCGTGGGCGCCGCCCTGAGCACGCTCTACGACTTCACCTACGATTTCGACGAGCAGATCCTGGATCCCGATCCGGGCGCGGACGTCTACGACCAGATCCTCGAGCAGCGCGAGTGGCGCGCCGACGGCCGCCTGCGGGCCCTGACCCTCGGCGTCGCCTTCAACACGCCCGACGAGCGGCTCTCGGTGGGCGTGTCCGGCAACTACGCCTTCGGCACCCGCACCCTGACGGAGTACCGCCGCTTCGTGCAGGACCAGGACGACAGCTACACCAACACCGGCGAACAGGCCTTCGCGGGCGGCAACGCCGTGCTCGGCCTGCGCGCCAAGCTCACGCCGCGCCTCGAGATCGGCGCCGCCTGGGAGACCCCCCTGATCGTCAAGGGCGACGAGGACCTCACGACCGAGACCTTCCACGTCGGTGCGGACACGACGGAGATCCTCGCGTCGACCCGCGACGGCGAGGTGCGCTACCCCAACCGCTACCGCTTCGGCTTCACCCTCTACCCGCGCTCGGAACCGCGCACGGTCTTCACGGCCGAGCTGGTCTTCTCCGAGTGGACGGGCCTGGAGGACAACCGCTTCGACGACGACAACCAGCCCCGCCTGGAGGACACCGTCGACGTGCGCCTGGGCGTGCAGCACACCTTCTACAACGGCGTGCCCCTGCGCTTCGGCTTCCGCCGCATGGACAGCTACACCGAGAAGGAGGCCGGCGCCAGCTTCTTCACCTCGGGCATCGGCATCCCCTGGCAGCGGGGCCTGTTCCACGTCTCGGTCGAGCTGAGCAAGACCGAGAGCTACCAGGAGCACTGGTTCCCCTACGAGTACGACGACAGCGACATCGAGACCGATCCCATCGCGCGGGTCGAGGAGACCCGTTTCCGCCTGGGGGCGGGGTTCACCTACCTGTTCTAGATTGTCCGCGGAGGAAACACGACCCGCGAGGAGACGAAAGAGATGCAGGCAAAGACGACGACCACGCTGACGCTGCTGGCCCTGGCCGGCGCGCTGCTGACCGCCCCGCTGGGGGCGCAGGAGGAGCCGTTGCGGCTCCACCTGATCTGGACCAACGACATCCACGGCCACATCGCCCCCGAAGAGGCCCGCTTCATGAACCCCAACTTCCCGCCGCCCCTGGGCGGGGGCGCCTCCTTCGCCAACTACGTCAAGCGCGTGCGCGCCGAGGCCGAGCGCAACGACGAGCCGGTGATGATCGTGGACGTGGGGGACTTCTTCCAGGGCACGCCCGTGGGCACCAAGACCAAGGGCGACGCGGTCATGGAGTTCTTCGAGACCGTGGGCTTCGACGTCATCGTGCCCGGCAACCACGACTTCGACATGGGCCGTGACAACGCCGAGCGCCTGGCCCGCGCCACCGAGATTCCCTGGATCGTGTCCAACCTGCGCGACGAGTCCGACGGCGAGTGCGTCGACTGGGCGCAGCCGACGCTGATGATCGAGCGGGGCGGTCTCAAGATCGGCTGCATCGGCATCATCACCACCGGCACCGTGGCCATGAGCTTCCCGCAGAACATCGAGGGCCTCATCTTCGACCCCATGCTGCCGGCCATCGAGACGTACCGCGACGAGCTGCTGGCCCAGGGCGCCGACCTGATCGCGCTGCTGATCCACGAGGGGCTGCCCTTCGATCCCGAGGCGGGCTGGAAGCGCATCATCCAGGACGGCGAGGGCGACAGCGACCAGCAGGACGCCCAGGGCGGCGGCTACGGCTACGTGCACGGCGGCGCCATGAACCTCATGGAGATGGCCAACGCCGTGGAGGGCATCGACTTCGCCGTGGGCGGGCACACCCACCGCGGCTATCCCGAGCCCTGGATCGACCCCATGACCCACACCATGTGCTTCGAGTCCTACGGCAACGGATCCAGCGTGGGGCACGCCATCCTGCTGGTCGACCGCGACACCGGTACGCTCATGGGCTACGACGTTCCCCACGACCGGGGCACCCTGGTCACCCTCTTCGAGGACGAGCTCTGGCCCGACGCCGAGATGGCCGAGGCCCTGAAGCCCTACATCGACGCCGCCGAGGCCGAGATGGCCCGGGTGATCGGCCGCTCCGCGGTGAACCTCACGCGCGGCGGCCCCGGCGCCAACATCGTGGGCAACCTGGTCACCGACGCCATGCGCCTGCACTTCGACGCCGACTTCTCCTTCCAGAACCTGGGCGGTCTCCGCGCCGACGTGCCCTCGGGCGACATCACCGCCAGGGACGTGTTCGGCATCCTGCCCTTCGGCAACGAGCTGGTCATCGTGGAGATGGACGGCCGCATGATCCGACGCATCGTCGAGCGCAAGGTGCGCGGCCGTTCCGGCGGCATCTGCACCTCCGGCGCGCGGATCGTCTTCAACCGCAACCTGCCCGACTGGGGCCGGGTCTGCGAGCTGGAGCTGGGCGGCGAGCCCCTGGATCCGGACCGCATCTACAAGGTGGTCTGCACCTCCTTCCTCATGGAGGGCAACAGCGGGCTGGACTTCCTGACCACCATCCCCGCCGACCGCATCAACCTCACCCAGATCACCACGGCCGAGGCGGTCGAGCGCTACATCGCCGCCAACAGCCCGGTCCGTCCCCGCGTGGACGACCGCTGGGTGGAGAACGCCGAGGCCGTCCCCGCCGGCTATCTGGAGTCCCTCGGCGACCTGCCCTGAGCCCGGACAAGACCCTGGACCGTACGCCGGAGCCGGCCCCGAAACGGGCCGGCTTCCTGCATATCGGCCCGGATCGGACCCTGCGGCCGACGCGTCCAGTGAACAGGATTTACAAGCACATACACGCCACATTCGGGCTCAAGCCGAGCCCGAAGCCGACGACAACTGTCTTGTCGGACGTTAGCGTCGCGGCCGGCGGATCCTGAAGCACTGACGACGGCCTGTAGGGGGAGACCGTCTTCGCCGAGCAACCGAGGAGTCGGCAGTGATAGAGTTGAAGCCCGGCGTGGTGAACGAACAGCTGCGCCGTTTCAGCAGACGCATGGATCGCATGGTGATCGGACAGCCCGCCGCGGCGACCAAGATCGGAGACTGCTTCAGCCGTCTCATCGCCGGCATCCACGATCCCGAACGCCCCCTGCTCACCATGATGTACATGGGCCCCACCGGCGTCGGCAAGACCGAGACGGTCCGCTGCCTGGCCGAGTCCATCTTCGGCGACCGGCGCGCCTACACGCGCATCAACTGCCAGGAGTTCTCCGCCCACTACAACATCTCCAAGCTGCTCGGCTCGCCGCCGGGCTATGTGGGCGGCGAGATCCGGCCCCTGCTCGCCCAGGAGAACCTCGACAAGCATCACCTCAAGGCGGTCGAGCGCAGCAGCGGCATGATCACCGAGGAGGGCGGCAAGCTGTCGGAGATGTTCCCGAGCGACTCCGAGCGCTACCTGTCCATCGTGCTCTTCGACGAGATCGAGAAGGCGCACCCCAAGATGTGGAACACCCTGCTGGGGATCCTCGAGGACGGCCACCTGGTGCTGGCCAACAACGAGGAGGTGGACTTCACGAACACCATCATCGTGCTGACCACCAACGTCGGCAGCCAGGCCATGAACGCCTGCCTCTCGGGCGGCGGCATCGGCTTCTCGGCCGGCAAGTCCCTCGGCGAGGTCGATCTCGACATCGAGGACGCCGTGACCCGCGAGGCCAAGAAGATCTTCCCCATGGAGTTCCTCAACCGCTTCGACGAGCTGGTCACCTATCACACGCTCAAGCGCGAGGACCTCTTCGCCATCCTGGACAACCTGATCTCCCAGGTGCACCACCGCGCCCTGGACAGCGCCGAACCCTTCCTGCTCGAGGTCACCCGCCGCGCCAAGGAACGGCTCGTCGACGAGGGGACCGATCCCGAGTACGGCGCGCGCCCCCTGAAGCGCGTGGTGGAGATGCGCGTGGTGACGCCCATCTCGCACCACATCTGCAGCGAGCAGGTCCGACGCGGCGACCTGGTGATGATCGACCACGACGGCGACGACTACGTCTTCCTCAAGGAACCCGGCATCGACTGGGAGACCGACACGGACGCGGCGAACCTGAAGTCCGGCAGCAAGTGGACGCGCACCGACCTGGGCGTGCGCGACGACGGCGGCGAGAAGAAGAAGATGAAGGAGGAGGCGGGTCATCTGACCGCCTACGCCGAGACCCTCACCGGCTCGGGCATCGAATAGACGGATTCCGACAGGGTCGGCCCGGGCAACCTCCCAGCCCGCGCTGCCGATCCGACAACGAGGGGCGGTCCGCCAGGACCGCCCCTTCGTCATGTCCGTACGTCGGTCGCGCCGGTCAGGGCTGGAACAGCACCCGCCCGCAGCTCTCGCAGCTCTGGACCTTGTTCTCGTGGGTCACCGAGGTGAACGAGGTGGGCACGTTGGCGAAGCAGCCGGTGCAGTGGCCCTCCCACACGGGGACCACCGGATTGTCGTACTTGCCCTTGAGGCGGTTGTAGTAGCTCTTGTGCCGGGGCTCGACCTGCGCCAGCAGTCCGTCGATGTCCTGCTGGATCTTCGCGGCGTCCATGGGGAATCCCATGGCCTCGAGCTCCTTCGCCTTGTCCTCGTCCTGCGCGTCGCGCAGCTGCAGCTCCAGGTTCTGGATGGAGACCAGCAGGACCAGCTGTCGGTTCATGACTGTGCCTCCCTCAGCACGTTGCAGAAGCCCTCGTAGTCGGCGGCCGCCAGGGCGGCGTCGCGCACGGCGTCATCCTGCAGACGGTCGGTCAGGACGGCCAGAGAGCGGATGTACTGGTTGCCCGTGTCCTGGGGCGGGGCGATGAGCATGAAGAACAGATGGGTGAGTTCGCCGTCCACGGAATCGAAGGCCACGCCCTTGGCGGAGCGGGCCATGACGATGATCAGGTCCTGGGTGGCCAGGGTGCGCCCGTGGGGGAAAGCCACGCCGGGCCCGACGGCCGTGCTGCCGAGGGCCTCGCGGCTCTTGAGCATTTCCAGGATGGTCTCGCGGTTGCGGAGCGGTGAGTCGGCCACCAGCGCGTCGGCCATCTCGGCCAGCACGCCTTCCTTGTCGGTTGCCTCGAGCTCGGGGATGAAACGGTCGGAGGACGTGAGCTGGAGGACTTCCTGTATGTCCATTGACACCACCTCGCGGGGGCTGGAAGGTCGAACGGAAGACTGGAACTATCGAAAACTAAGTCATAGAATTTGATTACTCAAGGCGCTTTTACCCGGTTACGGCCGCCTGGGCGGCGGGGAGTCCGATGTGAACGACGTTCCGAACGACCGCCACGACCCGGATCTCCGTGAAGGGATCGTCATCAGATCCCAGAGCGGCTACTGCACCGTCCGCAGCGGACCGGACGAGATCCTCTGCCGTCTGCGCGGCCGTCTCAAGCAGGGACGGCGCCGGTCCCGCACGGTGGCGGTGGCCGGCGACCGCGTGCGGTTCAGCGCCATCGCCGACGCCGGCGGCGACGCTCCGGCCGGCGTGGTGGAGGAGGTCCTGCCGCGCCGCAACAAGATCTCGCGCAGCTCCTCGCGGCGCGACCGCGGCCGCACCGAACAGGTCCTGATGGCCAACCTGGACCAGATCGTGGTGGTCCAGTCCCTGCGCCAGCCCGATCCCATGACCGGCTTCGTGGATCGCCTCCTGGCCGCCGCCGAGCGCTTCGAGGTGGACGGCGTCCTGTGCCTGAACAAGATCGACCTCGACGCGGACGCCGCCCGCGACGATCGTTGGGACCACTACGCCTCGATCGGCTACCGCGTGCTGCGCACCTCGGCCGAGACCGGCGAGGGCGTCGACGACTTCCGCGACGCGCTCAAGGGCCGCATCTCGCTGCTGCTGGGCGCGTCGGGCACCGGCAAGAGCTCCCTGCTGGCCCGGGCCACGGGCCTCGACCTGCGCGTCGGCGACGTCACCGCCAAGACGGGGCTCGGCCGGCACACCACCACGCGCACGGAGCTCTTCGCCCTGGGCGAGGAGGGCTTCATCGCCGACTCGCCGGGGCTGCGGGGGTTCGAGATCTGGGAGGTGGAGCCGGTCGACCTGCGGCACCTGTTCCCGGAGTTCCTGGACCCGGCGCAGGCCTGCCGCTTCTCGACCTGCCTGCACCGCGACGAACCGGATTGCGGAGTGGTCGCGGCGATCGCCGCGGGGGAAGTGCCCGCCTGGCGGCGGGAGGCCTATCTGGGTATCCTGGCGGACCTGGAGGCCAGCGTCGCCTCCCGCGGTCCCCGACGCAGGAGGAGCGAGTAGTAGCCGGCGGCTTCCTGGCCCTCGTGGAGCAGGAGATCGACGGGCAGCAGACCCGTCCAGGGGACGAAGGCCGTGCGGCGCTCGACGAGCCGGGCCTCGTACCAGCCCGGCAGGGGCCCGCCCGGCCATGGTCCGGATCTGGCCACGACCTCGTAGCCCAGGAATCCGGTCGCGCAGCACGCGAACCCGAACAGAAGCAGTTTTCGCAGGATAACCATGTCCGGCCGGTCGCTTTCGTCGCAGTCCGTCCCGGGGAGAGCAACGAGGATGCCAAAGTGAGTCGCGGAGCCCCCGTCAAGCCGAACACCCTGCGCAAGAGCGTCAAGCGGGCCGCCTCGGGCCTGGTCGCCCGCCTCTGGCGCCGGCCCCGGCTCGACGCGGCCGCCGTGCGCGCCCTGACGCCCCGCCGCATCCTGATCGTGCGCCAGCACAACCAGATGGGCGACATGGTCTGCGCGACCCCCGCCCTGCGCGCCGTCCGCGAGGCCTATCCCTCGGCCGAGATCGCCCTGGTCTGCGCCCCGGTCAACCGCGACGTGGTGCAGCACAATCCGCACCTGGACCGCGTCTTCATCTTCGACAAGCGGGCCTGCACCCGCCCCGGACCCCTGTGGCGCTTCGTGCGCGGTCTGCGCGACTTCGGGCCCGACCTGGCCTTCGTGCTGGCCTCGGTGTCCTGGTCGGTGACCAGCGCCGCCCTGGCGGCGGCCTCGGGAGCGCGCGTGATCGTGGGCGCCGACAGCCGCCCCTTCGGCTTCGACATCAGCCGTCACGCCTTCTCCCTGGAGCTGCCGTCGCAGCCGGAGGCGGACCGTCACGCCGTCGACCACAACCTGGCGCCGCTGGAGGCCGTGGGCTTCACGGTCTCCGACCGCAACCCGGTCGTGGTGCCCGCCCCGGCGGAGGTGGCCCGCGCCGGGGAGATCCGGGCGGGCGTGCCGGGCGAGGGCCCCCTGTGGCTCATGCACCCGGGCGCCGGCAAGGACGCCAACCTCTGGCCCGCCGAGCGCTTCGCCGAGATCGCCGTGCGGGCCGTCGCGGCCGGACGCCCCCTGCTCGTCCTGCAGGGGCCGGCCGACACCGAGGTCATGGCGCGCTTCCGGGCGGCCATCCGCGAGCGGTGCGACACCGCGGACCTCGCCGCGCCGACCGTGATCCCGCCGGTCAGCGTGGGCGTCTGCGCCGCGCTGCTGGCGACCGCGGACCGTTTCCTGTGCAACGACACCGGCCTGATGCACGTAGCCGGTGCCGTGGGCGTGCCCACCCTGGCGCTGTTCGGCCCCACCGAGCCGGAGCTCTGGGCGCCGCGCCACCCGGCCCTGACCTGGCTCCGCGGCGACGGGAACGATCCCGCCGCCCTCGACACCGACACCGTCTGGACGCGCTGGCTCGATGTGCCCGGCCGGCCGACGCCCACCGGAGGATGACATGGACATCGTGGTCCCGATCGTGGTCCTGCTCTTCTCGCTCACCGTCCACGAGAGCGCCCACGCCCTGGCGGCCCTGCGCATGGGGGACGACACGGCCCTGCGTCTCGGGCGCGTCTCGCTCAACCCGCTGGTGCACATCGACCCCATCGGTACGATCCTGGTGCCGCTGGTCATGGCGCTGCTCCCGGGCGGCATCATGTTCGGCTGGGCCAAGCCCGTCCCCGTGAACACCTTCCGACTGCGCGACCCCGTGCGCGACCACGCCGTGATCGCCGCGGCCGGCCCCGGCAGCAACCTCGTGCTGGCGGCCGTCTTCGCGGTGCTGCTGGGTCTGCTGGCCGGCGTCGCCCACCTTCAGATCCGCGGCGGCGCCACCGACCTGGGCGCCGGCTTCGAGTTCCTGCGCATGCTCTTCCAGTACGGGGTTCTGCTGAACATCCTGCTGGCCCTGTTCAACCTGATCCCCCTGCCGCCCCTGGACGGCGGCTGGATCGCGCGGATCTTCCTCAAGGGCCAGGCGGCCGAGATGTTCGAGCGCATCCGGCCCTTCGGCTTCGTCGTTGTGATCCTGCTGATGAACGTCGGGCTGGGGAGAGTGCTGTGGCGGGGGGTGGAGTACCTGGGGAACCGTTACCTGGAGATCTCCCGCTTCATCGGCAATCTCTTCGTCTGATTCCGGATCCCGGACACGGAAAGGAGCCCCCGCTCGGGGGCTCCTTCGTCTGCGGACCTGATCCCGTGGACGCCTAGGGCTGGTCGGGATGGTAGGTGTGTCCGCCGTCGAGCTGCACGTTGATGCTGGCGTGCGCGCTCTCGTTGCCGCTCAGGTCGACCGCGGTCACCTCGTAGTGGTTGACCACGCCGCGGGGCCGTGTGTCCACGTACATGTTCTGGGACAGCGGCACCTCGGTCAGGCAGACCGTCTCGTGCATCGTGGTCCGGTAGACGTTGTAGCCGGCGAAGTCGGTGTCGGTCGTGTTCGGGGCCCAGTAGATGGCGATCTGGTTGTCGATCGAGTCGCCCGTCAGCTGGGTCGGGACCGCGGGCGGCTGGGTGTCGACGGCCGTCGGGGCGGAGGTGTTGCTGTCGCTGCTGCAACCGGCCAGCGCGAACAGAGCCAGGGCGCAGATGAGGGTCTTGATCGTCTTGTTAGCCACCGTTCTCTCTCTTTCATTGGAACCGAGCTGTGGATCACGCGATGCAACCGGTGGACAAGGCGTTGTTATCTGGGTGTTTGTCCTCTCACCGTTGCTGTCCTTCATCTGTCGGATCTGCAAACCGGGTGCCAGTCCGGACACCGTCGGTCCTCATATCTCAACTGATTGCCTGACAGTAGGTTGAGGTGTTCTGCATCGCCGGGGTCGATGCCCTCTGGTTCCTCAGACGTCCTTTCAAGCCCTCAAACAGCTCCGTCTTGCAAATACGAGGGGGCCCGAACGTGCATTGTGCAACGGGGCCGAGCACGAAAATCCCTTGACTCCAAGTCATTTATGAGAGACGATGAGTTCCGAGTCGCTCCCTCCCCGCAGGAGCGGCGACCGGGTTCAACGGAAGGGGTGCAGATGACCAAGGCCGATATTGTAGAGGATATCGCCCAGAAGACCGGACTGACGAAGAAGGAAGTCGCCGAAACGGTTGACCTCTTCCTGGATCAGGTCAGCCAGCTTCTCGTTCAGGGGCGGCACCTCGAGATCCGTGGCTTCGGCACCTTCAAGGTGAAGGAGCGCAAGGAGCGCATGGCCCGCAATCCCCGTACGGGAGAAGCCGTGCCCGTTCCGGCGCGCCGGGTGCCCGTCTTCAAGGTTTCCAAGATGCTCAAGGACAAGGTCGCGGCCAGCGGTATCTGAAAACCGCTGTCATGATCGTCGCCGCCGGTCCTGTGAGAGCCGTTGACTGCTTGCACCGGTCTGTCCGTCGCCGACGGATGGCCGGTGTTTCTCTTTTCGGGTTTAGTTGTGCCTCGTAGAATGTCCCTAACGCTCCCCGGGTAGCTGCCGGGCCATGTTTTCGAGTCAGGGCAACGAGTTACGCGCCTTGTGAAGGCTGTCATGAGGCCAGGGACAATTAACGAGGCACAACTGACACGATTCGGAGGCACGACCAGATGGACGACTTCGATTTCAGGAGCGATACGGTCACCCGCCCCGACGCCCCCATGCGCCGCGCCATCGCCGAAGCCCCCGTCGGCGACGACGTCTTCGGCGACGATCCCACCGTCAACCTCTTGCAGGACCGCGTGGCCGACCTGCTGGGCAAGGAGGCGGCCCTCTACGTGCCCAGCGGCACCATGGCCAACCAGATCGCCCTGCGCGTCCAGACCCGGCGCGGCGACCAGGTGATCTGCGAGGACGGGGCCCACGTGTACCGCTACGAGGCGGGCGGTCCGGCCGCCCTGTCCGGCCTGCTGCTGACCCCGCTGCCGGGACGCGGCGGCGTGCTGACCTGGGACGACATCGCCCCCCACCTGAATCCGGACGACGCCCATTGCGCCGCGCCGGGGCTGATCTGTCTCGAGAACACGCACAACCGCTCCGGCGGCCGTGTGCAGCCCCAGGCGACGGTCGAGGAGATCGGGCGCGAGGCCCACGCGCGGGGTCTGGCCGTCCATCTCGACGGCGCGCGGCTCTGGAACGCCCACGTGGCGGGCGGGCGGCCGCTCGCGGAGCTGGCCGCCCCCGCCGACACGGTCAGCGTCTGCTTCTCCAAGGGGCTCGGCGCGCCGGTGGGCTCGTGCCTGGCGGGACCGCGCGAGACGATCGTCCAGGCCCACCGCGCCCGCAAGCTCTTCGGCGGCGGCATGCGCCAGGCGGGACTGCTCGCGGCGGCCTGCCTCCACGCGCTGGACCACAACCTGCCGCGCCTCGCCGAAGACCACCGCCGCGCCCGCCGGCTGGCGGAAGGCCTGGACAACCCCGCCGTCTCGCTGGATCATGAGGTCGAGACGAACATCGTCATCTTCCGGACGGCCGACGAGCAGCGCCTGCTCGCGCACCTGCAGGAGCGGGGCGTGCTCGGCGTCGCGTTCGGGGCCGGCCGTGTACGCCTGGTGCCCAACCTGATGACCGGGGACGAGGCGGTCGAACGCGCGCTGGAGGCCCTCGGCAGCTACGTGGAGGAGACCGCGTGAAGATCGTGATCGTCGGCGCCGGCGCCGTGGGCGACGACCTCGCCCGCCGCGTGAGCCGGCGCAGCAGCGACGTCGTCGTGGTCGAACGCGACCCCGAGCGCGTGCGGCTGGCCCAGGACCGCCTCGACTGCCGCGTGCTCGAGGGCAACGGCGTCGACCCCACCTTCCTCTCCGAGGTGGGCATGGCGGATTGCGACCTCTTCTGCGCCGTCACCGACAAGGACGAGACCAACATCATCGCCAGCCTCACCGCCCACCACATGGGCGCCGAGGTCAAGGTGGCGCGCGTGCGCAACGGCGAGTTCTACCGCTCCGGCCACCTGGTCTTCGACGGCATCGACATGGCCATCAATCCCGACCTCGAGGCCGTGCGCGTCATGCGCGAGATCCTGTGGCAGCAGGCGGCGACCGACGTCCACGAGTTCGCCGGCGGGCGGGTCCGCGTGATCGGCGCGCGCGTGTCCGACGGGGCCTTCGTCGCCGGGCGTTCGCTGGCCCAGGTGGTGCAGCGGCTCGGCTCGCGCTGGGCCCTGGTCATCGCGGTCGTGCGCGGCGACGAGACCCTGATCCCCCACGGCGACACGGTGCTCGAACCCGGCGACCAGGTCTACGTGGCCGGTGCCCGGGGCGAGGTCGAGAAGGCCCTGACCTACGTCACGCCGCCCTCGACCCAGCTGCAGAACGTGATGATCGTCGGCGCCAACCGCACCGGCCGGCAGCTGGCGCGCGACCTCCTCTCGCACGGCATCCGGGTCAAGCTGATCGACAAGGACGAGGCCCGTTCCGCCCGCGCGGCCGAGTCGCTCCAGGGCGTGCTGGTGCTCAACGGCGACGGCACCGACGTCGAGCTCCTGCAGAGCGAGGGCGTGGGGGAGATGGACGGCTTCGTGGCGGTCTCCGGCGACGAGGAGACCAACATCATGGCCTGTCTGCTGGCCCGCCACCACGGACGGGCCAAGACCATCTGCAAGGTCAACCGCCCCGACTACGTGCCGTTGCTGCCCATGCTGGGCATCGACGCGGCCATCTCCTCGCGGCTGTCCACCTCCGACGCCATCGCGCGCTTCGTCAAGCGCGGCGCCGTGGTCAGCTCGCGCAGCCTGGGCTTCAGCGGCGCCGAGATCGTCCAGTTCCGCCTCGACCCGGGCCTGCGCTGCCTCGACCGCCCCCTGGCCGACCTGAAGTTCCCCCGCAACGCGGTCGTCGGCGCGGTGCTCAAGCGCGGGCACGTGGTCACGCCGCGGGGCGACACCGTGCTGCAGGCGGGCGACGAGGTGGTCGTCTTCACGCTGCCCGACAGCGTGGCCGACGTCGAGTCGTTCTTCACGGCGGGCAAGTAGATGGATATCCGCGGCGTCGGACGCGTCCTCGGTTTCCTGCTGCTGCTGACGGCGGGGGCCATGCTGCTGCCCGCGGTCGTCGACCTGGTCTACGGCGAGGGGGACTGGTCGGCCTTCCTGCTCGCCGCGATCGCCTCCGCCGCGGTGGGCTGGGGCCTGATGTTCCTGGGGCGCGACCACAGGGACCTGCGCCACCGCGAGGGCTTCGCCGTGGTGACCCTGGGCTGGATCGCGGTGGGCCTGTTCGGCTCCCTGCCCTTCCTGATCTCCGGCGTCGTCCCGTCGGTCACCGACGCGGTCTTCGAGTCGATCTCGGGCTTCACCACCACCGGCTCGACCATCATGACCGACATCGAGGGCGTCTGCCGCGCGCACCACGGCGTGATCTTCTGGCGTTCGCTGATCCAGTGGCTGGGCGGCATGGGGATCGTGGTGCTGGCCCTGGCCATCCTGCCCCTGCTGGGCGTCGGCGGCATGCAGCTCTTCCGGGCCGAGGCGCCCGGACCGTCGCCCGACCGGCTGACGTCGCGCATCAGCGAGACGGCCCGCCTGCTCTGGGGCGTCTATCTCATGCTGACCGCGGCCGAGGCGGTGCTGCTCGCGTCGATCGGCGGCCTGGGACCCTTCGACGCGATCTGCCACGCGCTGACGACCATGGCCACCGGCGGCTTCTCCACCCTGGACGCCAGCGTGGGGGGCTTCGACTCGGCGGCGGTGGAGTGGATCGTCACCCTGTTCATGTTCCTGGCGGGCGTCAACTTCAGCCTCCACTACCTGGTCCTGTCGGGGAAGTTCGGCGCCTACGTCCGCGACGACGAGTTCCGCTTCTACGCCGGCTTCATGCTGGTCGCCACGGTCCTGGTGCTGGGCGCGCTGCTGACGGCCGGCCACGCCGAGTCGGTGCCGGAGGCGATCCGCGACGCGGCCTTCCAGGTGGTGTCCATCGGCACCACCACCGGCTTCGGCACCGCCGACTACGTGCTGTGGCCGCCGTTGACCCACGCCGTGCTGCTGCTGATGATGTGCATCGGCGGCTGCGCCGGGTCGACCGGCGGCGGCATCAAGATGATGCGCGTGCTGCTGCTGCTGAAGCACGCGCACATGGAGATGAAGAAGCTGCTGCACCCCAGGGCCGTCTATACCTTATGGTTCAACGGCCGGTCGCTGCCGGCGTCGCTGCCGACCCGCGTGCTGGGCTTCTTCCAGCTCTTCGTGGGAGTCTTCCTGCTCGGCGTGCTGGCGCTGACCGCCGCCGGACGGGACATCGTGACCGCCGTGGGCGCGGTCGCCGCCACCCTGGGCAACATCGGCCCGGGCCTGGGCGACGTGGGGCCCACCTGCAACTTCGCCTTCCTCGGCGGCGCCGAGAAGTGGTTGCTGACCCTGTTCATGCTCGTCGGCCGCCTGGAGCTCTACACCGTGCTGGTGCTGCTGCTCCCCTCCACCTGGCGCCGGGTCTGAGGGATCGGAACGAGGAGAGACGTCTTGGCTGAGAATCGGGAATGGGACTGGCTGATCCCCGCCGACGAGGCCGCCGCGCAGGCGAGCGCCTTCATCGCCGACACCGTGGCCGCCGCCGGCGCCGCGGGACTGGTGATCGGCCTCTCGGGGGGCATCGACTCGGCCGTCGCGGCCGCCCTGGCGGTCGAGGCCCTCGGCCGCGACCGCGTCCACGGCGCGGCGCTGCCCTACCGCACCAGCAACCCCGACTCGCTGGCCGACGCCCAGGCCGTCGCCCGCAAGCTGGACATCCCCTGCGAGGTGTGCGACATCACGCCCATGGTCGACGCCTTCCTGACGGAGGTCCCCGCGGACGCGCACCTGCGCCGGGGCAACGTCATGGCGCGCTGCCGCATGATCGTCCTCTACGACCTGTCCGCCCGCGACGGCACCCTCGTCCTGGGCACCGGCAACCGTACCGAGACCCTCCTGGGCTACGCCACCCTCTTCGGGGACGCGGCCTTCGCGCTGAACCCCCTGGGCGACCTCTACAAGGCCGAGGTGCGCGCCCTGGCGCGTCACTACGACCTGCCCGCGGCCGTGCTGACCAAGGCCCCGAGCGCCGACCTGTGGGCCGGGCAGACCGACGAGGACGAACTGGGCTTCACCTACGACGAGGCCGACCGGCTGCTGCACGCCATGATCGACGACGGGCTCGGCGACCGCCGCCTGGCGGCCCTGGGCTTCGCGCCGGAGCTGGTCGACACGGTCCGCGCGCGCGTGGCCGCCCAGGCCTTCAAGTGGCGGCCGATACCGACGGCGCGTTTCCCGGGTCGCCCGCTGCTCGTGCCGGGGGAGGGCCGAGATGGGCCCTGAACATCCGGACCTGGATTTTCCCGCGGGCGGGTGCATCTTCGTCGGGACGCCCATCGGCAACCTGGACGACATGCCGCCGCGGGGCGTGGCCGCCCTGGCGGTCGCGGACGTGATCTACGCCGAGGACACCCGGCGCACGCGCCGGCTCATGTCCCGTTTCGGCCTGAAGACGCGGCTGGAGGCGTATCACGACCACAACAAGACCCGGATGGCGCCACGCATCGTCGAGCGCCTGCGGGCGGGCGAGCGGGTGACGGTGGTCAGCGACGCCGGCATGCCGGCCGTCGCCGATCCGGGCTACGTGCTGCTGCAGGCCCTGCGCGAGGCGGAGCTGTGGTGGTCGGTGGTGCCGGGACCGTCCAGCGTCCTGGCGGCGCTGATCCTGGCGGGCTTCCCGACCGACCGCTTCCTCTTCGTCGGCTACCCGCCGCGACGCGCCGGCCGCCTGCGGACCTTTCTTACCGACGCGCTCGGCGAGCGGGGTACGGTGGTCGTCCTGGAATCGATCCACCGCATCCGCAAGACCCTCGCGGCCCTGGACGAACTGGCCCCCGCACGGGAGCTGGCCATCGCCCGCGAGATCACGAAACTGCACGAGGAGACGCTCCGGGGCACCGCGGCCGAGCTCCTCGAGGAGATGACGGGCCCCCGGCTCAAGGGCGAACTGGTCCTGGTGATCCGGGGCGCCGTCGGCGAAGGACGACCCGTGGAAGGAGCGAGAGATGGATCGCAATGAGATGAGGGAATGGGCGCAACGGCGCGTCCGACCCGTCGTGCTGGCCCTGGACCGCCTGGGACTGTCCCCCAACGCCGTGTCCTTCATCGGGCTGCTGATCAGCGTGCTCGCGGGCTGGGTCGCCGCCAAGGGCGCCCTGTTCCTGGGCGGGATCGTCCTGCTGGTCGGCTCGATCTTCGACATGCTCGACGGCAACCTGGCCCGCCTGCAGGGCAAGGTGTCGCGCCAGGGCGCCTTCCTGGACTCCAACTTCGACCGCCTGGCCGAGGCCGCCGTCTACACGGGACTGGCCTGGTACTACATGGAGGTCCTGACCTGGCCCGACTCCGGCGCCGTGATCCTGATCCTGCTGACCCTGACCGGCTCGATCACCACCAGCTACGCCCGCGCCCGCGCCGAGGGTCTCGGCACCACCTGCTTCGGCGGCTGGCTGCAGCGTCCCGAGCGCATGGTCCTGCTCATCCTGGGCATGCTGCTGGGGCACACGGTGCTCAAGCTGATCCTGCTGGTCCTGGCGGTGGTCACCCTGCTGACAACCCTGCAGCGCATCGTCTCCTCGGCGCGCCGGATGGCTGAGGAGGACGACGCCGTCATCCTGGCCGAGGGCGACGAGCCGCCCGCGGACGAGAGCGATGCCTGAGCCCCGTCGCGGTCTGCTGATCAGCTTCGAGGGCCCGGAGGGCAGCGGCAAGTCCACGCTGATCCGGGCCCTGGCCGAACGCCTCGCCGCGGCGGGACGGCCCCCCTTGGTGCTGCGCGAACCCGGCGGCACGCCGGTGGGCGAGCGCATCCGCGACGTGCTGCTCGATCCCGACCTGCCGTCCATGACGCCCGAGACCGAGCTGCTGCTGATGGTCGCCAGCCGCGCCCAGCTCGTGCGCGAATCCGTCCTGCCGGCCCTGGCCGAGGGCCGCGTGGTGCTCTGCGACCGCTACGCCGACGCCTCGGTCGCCTACCAGGGCGCCGGCCGCGGCCTGGGGAAGGCGGCCGTGGACCGGCTCAACGCCTTCGCCGTCGGCGAGGCCGTCCCCGACCTCACCCTGCTCTGCCTGCTGCCCCCCGAGACGGGCCGCCGCCGCCTCGCGGACCGCGACCCCGACCGCCTCGAGCGCGAGGACGTCGCCTTCCACGACCGCGTCTACGCCGCCTACCGCGCCATGGCCGACGGCGACGATCCCCGCTTCCGGGTCGTCGACGCCGCCGAATCCCCCGAAAACGTATTGGAACAAGCCCTCTCCATCCTGCGTTCTGTGGAACACGAATTGCTGAGTGGACTCTGATCCGCTTATGATGTGACGGACAGCCCAGCGACCACCCCCTCCGGGAGATCACGCAAGATGAACGCCCTCAAGAGGTTGACTATGCAGAACCCCCGCCGCGCCCTTTTCGTCCTGACTGCGGCGGCGCTCGTTCTGCTCGCCGGCTGGTCCGGCACCGTGCAGGCCAAGGACACGCCGCGCGGCTCCGACCGCCAGCAGTTCCTGGACGGTCTGAAGATCCTGGGCAGCGTCTACGAGCGGGTCTTCTACAACTACGTGGACGACGTGGACGCCTACGATCTGCTCGAGGCGGGCATCGGCGGCATGCTCGACCACCTCGACGAGCACACCCAGTACCTCCCGCCCAGCTTCTACGAGGACCTGATGATGTCCACCGAGGGCGAGTTCGGCGGCCTGGGCATCACCATCAACATCCGCGACCACTTCCCGACGGTGGTCTCGCCCATCGAGGGCACGCCCGCCTTCCTGATGGGCATCCAGGGCGGCGACAAGATCATCGAGATCGAGGGGGAGTCCACACGCGACTTCACCAGCAACGACGCCGTGGAGCTGCTGCGCGGCGAGCCGGGCACCCAGGTCACCATCACCATCCAGCGCGAGGGCCGCGACGAGCCCTTCCCGCTGACCATCACCCGCGACATCATCCAGGTCGACAGCGTGCCCTACGCCTTCATGATCGGCGACATCGGCTACATCCGCGTGGCCAACTTCTCCCGCACCACCACCGACGAGCTGGCCGACAAGCTCCTGGAGCTCGAGGGACAGGGCGCCCGCGGCCTGATCCTGGACCTCCGCTGGAACCCGGGCGGGCTGCTCGAGGCCGCCAACGGCGTCAGCGAGCTCTTCCTGGACGACGGCGAGCTGATCGTCTACACCAAGGGCCGCCTGCGGAACCAGAACCGCAGCTACTACGCCGAGGGCGGCGCCAAGATCCGCAAGACCGCCCTGCCGACCATCGTGATGGTCAACGGCTCCTCGGCCTCGGCCAGCGAGATCGTCTCGGCCGCCATCCAGGACCACGACGTGGGCCTGGTGGTGGGCAAGACCAGCTTCGGCAAGGGCACCGTCCAGACCGTCTTCCCCCTGGCCGACGACCGGGCCCTGAAGCTGACCACGGCCAAGTACTACACGCCCTCGGGCCGGTCCATCCACAAGGACCGCCACGTGGACGACGCCGACATCGACCTGACCGAGGCGCCCGCCGATGCCGGCGGCGCGGCCGACCCCGAACTGCCCCCGGAGATCCCGCGCGACCAGAAGGAGAAGTTCAGCACCGACAGCGGCCGCATCGTCTACGGCGGCGGCGGCATCACCCCGGACATAGAGATCGAGCAGCCCTTCCTCACCGACTTCGAGGTGGCCCTCGAGCGCGACGGCGCCCTGTTCAGCTTCGCCACCACCTGGTCGGCCCACAACGAGGTCTCCCGCGACGCGCTCGTGGACGACGCCATGTTCGAGGCCTTCTCCGAGCACCTGGACACCCGCGAGAACATCGACGAGTACCTCGAGGTGTACGAGCTGACCCGCTCCTCCGAACTGCTGGCCGAGAACGAGGCCTACATCCGCCAGGGCATCCGCCGTGAGCTGATGCGCCGCAACTACGGTCCCCAGGCCGCCTACCAGGTGGCCATCGAGGACGATCTCCAGCTCCAGGAGACGCTGGACATCTTCTCGCGGGCGCAGACGCGGGAGGAGCTGCTCGCGATCGCCGCCCAGTGGGAGGCGGATCGGGTTGCCCAGTCGGAGGCCGAGACGGAGACGGCAGTACAGTAGGCCGGACACACCTGGACATACGAACACGCCCTTTGGCTCATGCGCTCCGCGAAATCGCCAAAGGGCGTGTTCGTATGTCCAGGTGTGTCCTCCTATGTCTCCGCTCCGTCTCGGCCTCCGACTGTGCAACCCGATCCGGTGTGGGGGGGAGGGCGGGGG
>CAZSNA010000023.1:0-13409 GCA_964607825.1 uncultured Fibrobacteraceae bacterium
GCCCGCGGCGGCGGGATCGTCGCGAAAGAAGTCGAGCACCAGGAGCCGGCCGCCGGGGCGCAGCACGCGGGCGCACTCGGCGAGGCCGCGCCGGGGGTCGGCCCAGTTGCGCACGCCGAAGCCCACGACCACCGCGTCGACGCAGGCGTCGCGCAGGGGCAGCGCCAGGGCGTCGGCGCCGAGGGCGGGCACGCGCCCGACCAGGCCCTTGCCGCGTCCGGCGGACATCATGTCGACGCAGAAGTCGGCGGCCACGGCGCGGCGGGCGCGGCCGGCGCGCCGGGCCTCCAGGGCCAGGTCGCCGGTGCCGGCGCAGAGGTCGAGCAGCACGCCGGTGTCCGCGTCCAGGCGCGCCACGAGGTTGCGGCGCCAGACCCGGTCGCGGTCGAGGCTCAGGGCGCGGTTCATGAAGTCGTAGACGCCGCTGATGCGGGAGAACATGTGGCGCACGGCGCGGTCGTGGGCCGCCGCGTCGGCGACCGCGCCGTCGGCGCTGCGTCCGTGGACGCGGTTCACGCGCGCTCCAGACGGGCGAGCAGGTCGCGCCATTTCGCGTCCACGTCGGCGCGCACCTCGTCGCTCATGCGCACGATCGGGGGCCATTCGCGGGCGAAGCCGGCCTCGCCCTCGAGCTTGGTGGTGGCGTCGATCCCCATCTTGCCGCCGGTGAACTGGACGCTCACCGCATGGTCGAGATGATCGACCGGCCCGTCCACGAAGAAGGTGTCGCGCTGCGGGTCGATGCTGTTGGTCACCCGCCACAGCACCTCGGTCATGTCCTGGACGTCCACGTCCTCGTCCACCACCACGATGGTCTTGCAGAACATCATCTGGCCCAGGCCCCACAGGGCGTGGCAGACCTTGCGCGCGTGGCCGGGATAGCCCTTGCGGATGGCGACGACGGCCAGGTTGTGGAAGCAGGCCGCCGGAGGCAGGTGGTAGTCGACGATCTCGGGCAGGGTCTTCTGCAGCAGGGGCAGGAAGAGGCGCTCGGTGGCCCAGCCCAGGGCGGCGTCCTCCATGGGCGGCACGCCCACCAGGGTGGCCGGGTAGACCGGGCGGCGGCGCGAGGTGATCGCCGTGACGTGCAGGACGGGGAAGTCCTCGGGCAGCGTGTAGAAGCCGGTGTGGTCGCCGAAGGGGCCCTCGCTGCGGCGCTCGCCGGGCTCGGCGTAGCCCTCGATCACGAACTCCGCCTCGGCGGGCACCTGCAGGTCGTTGGTGACCGCCTTGGTCCAGGCCACGGGCCGACCGGTGAGAAAGCCCGCGAACAGGGCCTCGTCCACCTCGGGCGGCAGCGGCGCGGTGGCGGCGTAGGTCAGCACCGGCGGTCCGCCCAGGGCCACGCAGACGGGCATGCGCTCGCCGCGACGCTCGTGCTCGCGGTAATGCTCGGCGCCGGTCTTGTGGAGCTGCCAGTGCAGGCCGGTGGACATGCCGTCGTGCACCTGCAGGCGGTACATGCCGATGTTGCGCCGCCCGGTCTCCGGGTTGCGCGTGATCACCAGGGGCAGGGTGATGAAGGGACCGCCGTCCAGGGGCCAGGTCTTCAGCACGGGCATGACGTCGAGCAGGCCGCGGCGCCGCAGCTCGTCGCCGGTGATCACCACCTCCTGGCAGGGCCCGCCCTGGACGGTCTTCGGCAGGCCGGCGCCCCAATCGCGCGCCTTGCCCAGGAGCTTGAGCTTTCCCCAGAGGCCGTCCTCGGGCGGTCCCATGTCGAGGGGCTCGCGGATGCGGGCCACGGCCTCGTCGATGGACTCGCAGCCGAGCGCCCACGCCATCCGGCGGCGCGTGGCGAAGAGGTTCATGACCAGGGGGACGGGACGGCCGTCGACGTCGAGAGCGGGCGTCTCCAGGCCGGCGGCGCGGCCGTACGCGCCGGGCGTCGGGTTCTCGAAGAGCAGCGCGGGCGCCTCGCCGGCCTTGACGAAGCGGTCGGCGATCTCGCTCGCCTCGAGGCAGGGATCGACCGGCTCGCTCACGCGGATCAGTTCGCCGCGCCGTTCGAGAAGGGCCAGGAAGGACTGGAGATCGTCGACGGGCAGGTCGGCCATCGCCTCACCTTTTCTTGCGAGTGTCCGGTGTGCTATGATCAGTGCGCCAAGTTAGCAGACCCCACCGGGAGGGGCAAGATGGGCGGCATGGCGTGTTGCCGCCCCTGGTTTATCGAATGAGCATTTTCGACAACTCCTTGTCTGCCTTGGCTATAGTTCGGATGCCGAGCAAACCGGCCGGATGATCCTGGAGAAATCGTGCATTGGACCGCAAAAAAATTGCTCGATCTCTATTATATCGTGCGAGGGACTCGTACGCCCGAGGACGCCCTGGACAGGGCCGGCCTCCCCGTCGAGCCCGATCTCGAGATGCAGGAGGAGAAGCTCCGGGCCGCCAAGATCGACGCTGGTGAATTCGAGTTCTTCTACGCGTACTACTATCACCAGCTGCTGGGCTTCTTCTACAACCGGACGCGCGGCCAGGACGTGGCGGAGGATCTGGTGTCCGAGACCTTCCTCCGCGCGCAGGAGAACCTCGACCGGTACCGCTGGACGGGCATCCGCTTCGGATCATGGCTGTACCGGATCGCGACGAACGTCCTGATCGCCTGGATCGAGAGCGAGAAGAGACGGGGCGAGGTGCCGCTGCCGGACAACGTGCTGGACGGCGGGATCCTCATCGACCGGACGTCCGACGCCGAGACCCGGGTGCTGAAGGCCGAGGAACGGGCGCTGATGGAACGCTACCTGTCGCGGCTCGAGCCCGAGGAGCAGATCCTGCTGGAGATGAGGTTCCGACAGGAATTGTCGTCCGGCCGGATCGCCGAGATCACGGGCCGGCCCTGGGGCACGGTGGCGTCGCGGATCAACCGCGCCGTGAAGAAGATGCAGAGGATGGCGGAAGAGGACAATGCGCGTCGTGAGTGACATGGAAGGCCGGCTGAGGGCCTCGGCGCTGAAGCCGCCGGTGCGGCCGGGGCACTACGACGCCCTGCTCGGCGAGCTCCGCGCGCGCCGCCGCTCCCGGCGGAGACGCCCGTACATCACGGCCGCGGTGGCCTGCGTGATGGTGAGCCTGGTGTTCTTCCAGAGTCCGCCGCTGGAGAGCTTCATCCATCAGTTCGAGTATGTGGATTACATGGACGACGGGAGGATCTTTTTCAAACCCTACTCCGACGCCGCGAATGTCGTGGGTCATTCACGCATGATCGACGGAGAGGTCGTTCCCATGTCGCCCGAGGAGGTCGAATCCGAGCAGCGGCAATGGGAGACCGGTCACGAGCTCTACATGACCGGACAGCTAGACCTCGACCAGGTCTTCGGGACCACGGTATCGGGGGAAACCTACTTCTCGCTGATGTACAGTGGAGAATACGACGGCGAGACCTACGAGCACTCGGAACTCCAGGGCGCCGAGGACAACGCCGACCTGGACGCCGTGATCGCGAGCCGGGAGCACCTTGAGGCCGTCCTGGCAAATGTCGAGGGGAAGTTGGAATCTCTTCCCGGGGTGACCCTGGAGCTCGACGCGCACGTGGTCCAATTCAAACTTATCCGCTACCACCATTCCCGATACGGCGAGGTCGTCTTCTGGATCAGCGAGGAGATCAACTGACCGTACTGGTCCTGAGGAACTCCAGGCTCGCCGGATCGCGACGACTCATCTCCACCCACATCGCCAGCTTCAGTTCGACGCGACGGCGCGCCGCGTCGCAGACATCCTCGGGCACTCCCTCCCCGTCTTCCAGGCCGGCGATCTCCGTGAAGCAGAGCGGACAGTGCCGCTTGGCCCAGCAGTCGAGGCAGCGGTCGTCCAGGGCCCGGACGAAACGCGCCCAGAGCCGATCGACAGCCTCGAGATCCAAACCCGTCTCGGCATGCCCGATGATCAATCCGTCTCCCACGCGCTCGCACGGCTGGTAGCGTCCGTCGGCGCAGACGTGCAACCGACGCTGGCCGGGGCGACAGCATGCGGCCGGCGAAACAGCATCGCCCAGGTCGCGCCGGTCCCTGTGGTAGAAGCTGATCAAGCCATCATCGAAGAGCGCGCTCAGGACGGGATCGACAGCGTCATGACCTTCGGCGACGCAGGTGTCCACATAGCGACGACGGGCCAGCACGAACGACTGCCGGAACCGGTCCAGATCGTCTCGGGTCAGGCCCAGCTGCTCGAGATCCATCCCCTCGAGATTCGCCACCCCCACGCCGACATGCGGCGGCTCATCGATACCGGCCGCACGGTGGAGCGGGAACGCGCCGAACCAGGCGCCAACGGCCACGGGATCGGACGGCGGTGCAAGAGTGACCTGGTAGCGCACGCGCTCATGGGCCCGAGGGTCGGCCGCGAACAGACGGGCGAGACCGGCGCAGATCTCCGCATGGCTCGGACCGCCGTCACGGAAACGGCGATGCCGGTCGTGGATTTCCGGAGGGCCGTCCAGACTGACCTGCAGATCGAAGCGCTCCGCGACCAGGAAGTCGACGGTTTCGGCGTCGAGACGGGTGCCGTTGGTGTCGACGATGAACTGGTAGTCGTCGCGGAGGCTCTCGCGACGCACCAGCTCGACCACTTCACGGATCAGATCCAGTTCCAGTAGGGGCTCACCGCCATAGAAGGAGATCGAGGGCGACACGGCGTCGCGGCTGCGCCGGAGGAACTCGCGCACTGCGGCGAAGGCGGTTTCGCGGGACATGCCGGTGTCGCGATGGGGGCGCACCCAGTCGAGCGCGTTGCCGTGCAGGCAATAGCGACAGCGCAGATTGCACTGCTCGCTGACCGACAGGGTCAGCTGCTGTACGAGACCATCGTAGGCGTCGGGACCATGGCAGCTCCGACACCCCGTGATGGTCGTCGGACGGTGGGGAAGGAACAGACCGTCGCGTTCCTGTGCGATTTCAAGATCCCGGCGGGCGGCCGCGAGTCTGGTCGCGGAGACATCCGGTATGGCGGCCCCGAGCATTGCGGCCGTCGCCACATCGACGGCGAACACCTCGCTCGTGTTCACGTCGTAGACGTAGTGATCCCCGTTCCAGGTAAAAACGTGGCAAAAAGGGTCATTCGTCATGGTCCGGATCGTCTACGTCGGTACAAGCGCTTCCTTCTGCAGATCGCTTATACTCTTCCGTCCTTCCGCGCTGCCCTGGTTTGTCGCCGAGGAGCCGGACTGGCAGTTGCAGTTGCAATTGCAGGTGCAGGAACAGGCCCTGTCCACGGGCTCCTCGGTCGCTGCGGGCGCGTGCCCGGGATCGATCTTCTCGTACATCATAAAACCCCTCCAACAGTAACCACCTAGGGCGCGTGCATATACGACCACTATAGCAGAGTCCGGCCTGCGTTCGGGTTTTTTATTTTTCAATGCAAAGAACACGCACCGAGACGGTTCTATTGGATGAACATATGCCGACGTGGGAGGGGGACAGAATACGAGCCGCGATCGGAGCGATGTAGACCTACTTAAACGAGAACCAGATTTCCTCCCTCTAGTGTCGGAGGACGCCGTATAAGTTGCATTTGGGCGAGTGCAATGGGCGTCCCCCGACAACTATTTCAACGCCGACGCGCCGCCAGCTCCACGTCCCCGTGGCGATGTTCCGGACCGTCCCCGTGTCGGTGCAAGGACCCCATCCCCTCCTCGTGATGCAGGACCTCCCACCCCCGCACGAAATTGCGGACGGCGCCCCGCGCCAGGTAGGTGCGGTGTTCTCCCCCCTCGTCGCGGAAACTGTGCAGACCTGCTCTCGTCCACCCGCTCCTGACGCGCTCGTAGGAGGGGTCGTCCACGTGCCACGCCCGCAGCAGCACGAGCGTTCCGGTCCGCGACCAGGCGTGCAGGCGGTGAACGAGGCTGGCCCCCTCGGTCCGCGACAGCGTCTGCAGCAGGCCGAAGCAGAGGATGGCGTTGTAGGGGGCGTCGGGGGCGTGGTCGGCGAAGTCGCAGCGCTGCAGCTCCAGATCGACACCGACCGCGACGGCCCGCGCACGGCACTGCTCGAGCGCCTCCGCCGAGGGGTCGATCCCCGTGACCCGGTGGCCGGCCGCGGCCGCCGGCAGCGCGTTGCGGCCCTGGCCCGCGCCGATGTCGAGGACGCGGGCGCGCGGCGGCAGCTCGGGCAGGAAGCGTGCGAGCAGGGGGTCGGGGTCGGGGCCGAAGTAGTCGGTCGTCTCGCGGTAGGTGCGGTCGTAGTCTTCCACGGGAGCTCCGGCGGGGCCGTCAGTCCTCGAAGAGGTTCTTGACCTCGCCCCAGGCGCGGGACTCGTCGATGGCGGCCCAGTTGATGGTGAACGACGGGAAGTCGTCGGAGCCGCAGGGGGTGCACTCGTACTCGACGCCCACGTCCGACGAGTAACCGGGACCGTAGGGGAAGCTCGTCGAGTTGGACACGCCACGGATGAAGAAGCGGATCGGCTCCTCGTTGAACACCAGGGCGGTGATCGCGAGCAGCGGGATCACGTTGCCGTCGGGCTGCAGGGGATTCAACGCGACGCCCACGATGTACTCGGGCGAGGAGGCGAAGTTGATGGGATCGATGCCCAGCATGGTCCAGGTGGCGGTCATGTTCGACGCGCCCTCGATCTCGATGTTGGCCTCCCAGGCCTTCACCTCGGGGCCGGAGGGGTTGATGACGCAGAGATAGATCGTCCGCTGGTCGAAGGCCGGGATGTCGATGTTCCCGCCGCAATCAGCGTCGGAATCGTCCTCGGGACAGAAGCACATGACGTCCGACTGGGCCGACGCGGCGACGGCGAGGAGCAGGACGCCGAGAAGGCAGGCGACCGGGGCGAGGGCCCGGGCCCGGATGGCGGTCTTCATCTCTGTTTCCCCCTATCGTGAAGCGGGGTCGCGTGCGACGACCCTACATGGATTAGGGTAGGTGAATTCGGGGGGATGGACAAGACCCGGCCTGTGGGGGCCGGGTCTCGTGTGTGGTCCCGTTCCATCCCGGCGCTACCTCACCAGCGTCAGCTTGGTCCCGGCGTCGGTCCGGGCGCCGTCCAGCATCAGGCGGGCGAAGTAGGTGCCTCCGGCCACCTCGCGGCCCGCGTCGTCGCGGCCCCGCCAGGCGACGGCGTGGACGCCGGCGGGGAGCTCGCCCAGGGCGTAGGTCCTCACGCGACGGCCGCGGGTGTCGTAGATCTCCAGACCCACCTCGCCGGCGGCGGCCGTGCGCAGGGTGATCTCGGTGGACGGATTGAAGGGGTTGGGGTGGCTGGTGACGGCGTGGCGAAGGGGAATCGACGGGGGCTCATGTGCGCCGACGGTCGTCCGGAAGACGACCGTCGTCGGCGCCGCGTCGACATCGATCACCACCGAGGAGGCTCCCCGCATGGACGGGACGACGCAGCGATCGAGCGCCGGCAGCACGATCTCCAGGTCGGTGTCCGCGGGCAGGGTCGTCGCGTCCCAGCCGAGTTCGACGCGTCCGGGCCCGGGCGCCGTCAAGCTCGCACTCCACTCGTAGGACTCCCCGCCCGGCGCCCGGACGTCGGAGACGAAATCCTCGCCGAAGCCGTGATCCCATGCGGGCCGCACGAACCTCATCCCGGGGGGTTGTTCGGATGCGGGGGTCGGCGGCGGATGCGGCAGGTCGTGCGCCGCGTCGAAACCGTCCGTCGCCGCCTCGGCGACGCCCAGGACGATGCCGCCCGGTCGACCATCCACCATGACCCTCAGGCTCCAGTCGCCCGGGCCCGCCTTCGCTGCGGAGGTCCGGGAGGTCGCCGGCGGAACGACGTCGAACAGGTCGAACACCAAGGTCACCGACGAGTGGTAGCAGGCGATCCAGTAGCCCTCCCAGGTCGAGAAGGACTCCACATCCGCATAGGCTCCCCCGGACGTGTCGAATGCGAAGGGGCGGGCCGAGATCGCACCCAACTGGGCGGCCTCCTGCCAGGACCAGCGACGACCGATGGTCGATATGACCGTCACGCCGTCCAGGCCGGTCGGGAATCGCAGGGGGTAGCCGACGAGGTTCCATCCGTGGGACAGCTGCACGGTCACCGAGTCCATGTCGGAGATCCCCTCCGGGTAGCTCCAGTCGAACGGCGCATCCACGCCGAGCCAGTAGGCCTGGCCCCGCTCGACCTCGTCGTCGGGCTGGCACTCGTAATAGCCCCAGTACGGATCGTTGGCGTAGACGAAGGTGCTGCCGACCGACTCGTCCAGGAAGACGTCCCGGATCGTCACGGCGTCCGGAGACAGCGTGAGCGGCAGCCCGACCAGGGACCACCCATCCGGGATCGGGCGCTGAGCGGGGATCGGTTGATCCAGGTCCTCGGGACCCACCAGGATCTCCAGGGCGCGGGGGGTGTCGGGCTGGGAGACGAAGTCGTAGACGAGCCCCGCGTCCTGCAGATCGATCATCTGATCCGTGGCCGCATCCCTCAGGAAGAGGCCCCAGGTGTCCTTGAAGTGGATCCTCGTTCCGAAGGCGAGCGAGACCGTGTCGGACAGGCCGGTCGCCACCTCGAAGGGCCAGACATTCAGGCCGGCTTCGGGATCGAACGGGGTTCGATAGTCGGAAACGAAGCGCTCGCCCAGGGGCAGGTCCCATTCCGGGTGGACGAAGCACGTCGACAGGTAGTCGCCGAACGGCACCGGCGGCAGGGGCGTGTCGTAGTCGGGATCGAAGCCGTCGTGCGTGTCGTTGCGGGTGGCCGCGACGTGGCCTTCGTCGTAGAACCGGTCGGTGGTCGCCAGGAGGTCGATGGCGAACTGGTAGCCGGGAGGCCCGTCCGGGTCGTTGACCACGCAATCGGGCTGCCCGTAGCCGTCCGCCGGTGTCGAGCAGGCGATCAGTTCGCCGGAGACGACGGCGTACCCCGGCCCGTCGTCGAAGGACGAGGAGCCGGGGACCCTGCGCAGGTAGATCTCGAGCGGGACCGTGTCGTCGTGCACGATGAGGTGCGTCGACATCAGGATGATGTGCCCCCCCGGTCCGGGCCTGAGGGGATCGAAGCCGGTTCCGACTATGTAGTCGATTCCGGACCCCACGTTCAGTCCGTCGTTGGCGATCGTCCAGTCGCCGGACCAGCTTCCGGCGGATTCGATCTCCACCTGGCACTCCCAAGACCCGACCCAGTACCCCGTCGGGTTCGCGACGATCAGGTACAGGTCCAGCGGCGTGAACGGGCAGGCGTTCACGCGGTGGGTGCAGGGCCAGGCGACATCCGCATCGATGGCGATGCACATCACGTTCTGGTCGGCCGAGAGGGGGCCGGCCGGGATGGAGCAGAGCAGCAGGGCGGCGATGAACAGGGCTCGGGACTTCATCGGGATCCCTTTCGGAGAAGCGGTGCCGTTCGCGGGGCGGGTGCGCCGCGAATTCGATCGGAGGAGCGGGGTGCGCCGTCGTCTCATCGCTACTTCACCAGCGTCAGCTTGGCCATGGCCCCGGTCCGGACGCCGTCCAGCACCAGGCAGGCGAAGTAGGTGCCGCCGGCCACCTCGCGCCCCTCATCGTCGCGGCCGCGCCAGGTGACGGCGTGGGCGCCGGCGGGGAGCTCGCCCAGGGCGAACCGCCGCACGTTGCGTCCGCGCATGTCGTAGATCTCCAGGCCCACCTCGCCGGCGGCGGCGGTGCGCAGGGCGATCTCGGTGGACGGGTTGAAGGGGTTGGGACTGCCGCTGACCGCGTGGTCGAGCGCCGCGGGCATCTCGTCCGCGCCCGTCGCGCCGTTCGGCGTGCGCAAGACGAGGGTCAGCGGGGACTCGCCCACGTCGAGCGTGACGCGATCGACGCGGCTCATGTCGTCGACCAGCACCTGGCCCGTGGCGGCCGACACGAGCTCCAGCTCGACGCCGGCGGGCAGGGCGGTCGGGCTCCAGCTCAGCGTGACCGGACCGGGCTCGGGCGCCGAGAGCACCGCGTCCCAGGCGAGGGCGGCGGTGCCGGCGGAACGGATGTCGGTGACGACGTCCGGGCCGGTGGCCAGATCCCACTCGGCGTGGGGGAAGCGCAGCCCGGCCGCCGACGCGCCGTCGGGCGAGGGCGGCGGGGCGGGCAGGTCGTAGCGGGCGTCGAAGCCGTCGCGGGCGTGCATGGAGACGCCTATCGCGGTCGGGAAGCCCCCCTCGTTCACGGCGAGCTCCAGTCGCCAGTCGTCGGGGCCGGCCAGGTCGCCGCCCTTGCCGATGTCGGAGGCGAGGATATCGGCGAAGTTGAAGGAGAGCTCGAGGCCGGACACGTGGCCGGCGACCCAGTAGCCGTTCCAGGTCTCGAAAGCGCCGGCCGAGTAATAGGTCCCCATGACCCACGTGTCGGGATTCTGGAAGTACCCGGTATCCCATCCCATGGGGTAAGCCGATATCCAGCCTACATCGACGGCTTCGTTCCAGGTCCGCGTGTCCCCGCCAAACCGAGTGACGCGTGCCACATCAAGACTAGAAGGCGCCCACAGCGGATACCCCACCATAGTCCAGCCCTCGCTCAACGGCACGACGACGTCCTCGACGTTCATGATGCCCGCCGGCAGCTCCCAGAGATGGTCGGCGAAGACCGCCGCCCAGTACCCGCGATCCTGTTCGGCGGGATCGTCCGGCGACAGCACGCGGTAGCCCGCACCCGGCTCGAAGTCGTAGACCGTGGGCGGGATCATACCCCAGGCCTGACGGATGAACGCCTCCTCGATCGTCCCGGGCTCGGGCGGTATCAGGGGCAGCCCCAGCATGGACCAGCCCTGCTGGACCTCGTACACGGACGGTGTCGGTCCGACCGATCCGAAGGGGCCGATCCACAGCTCGAAGGGTCTCGGCGCGTTCGACTCGGCCTGATAGGTGAAGCCCGACTCCAGCAGCGCGAAGTCCACCGTCCAGCCGTTCACGGGATCGTGCAGGTACACGGCCCAGCCGGGATCGAATCCCTCGGAGACCTCGCAGGTCAATACGACCGGCCCCACCTGGTCGGTGGCGACCTGGACGGGCCAGACCTTGGTCTCCGCGGCCGGATCGTAGGAAGCGCGGTAATCGGTCATGTAGCGATCCCCCAGGAACGGGGACCAGTCGTCGTGGAAGAAGTAGAGCGAGACGTAGTTGCTCGGTGCGTGGGGCGGCTCCAGGGCGTCGTAGTCGTAGTCGAGGCCGTCGGTCGCGCCGGCCAGGGCGCCGGCGAAGTTGCCGGTGTCGATCAGGTCGCCGGCAGTCGCCGTGAGCTCGACCGCGAACTCGGCGTCCGGCTGGGGCTCCGGACCGTTGATCGTGAGGACCGGTGTGTCGTAGTCGCCGGAACACGTGTACCCCACATGGGACACGCCGATTGCGGAAGCGTATCCCAGCCCTTCATCGAAGCTCGGCGATCCCGGTATGCCGCGAATATGGAACTCGACCGGGATCGAATCGTCCAGCACAGCCATCTCCATGCTCAGCAGCATGATGTTCCCCGCGGCGTTGGGCTGGAGCGGGTTGGCTCCGTGCCCGACGATGTATTCCTCGCCGGTGCCGAGGTTGATGCCGTCGTCGGCCAGGGCCCATTCCCCGAAGTACTGGCCGGCCGTCTCGATGTCGATGACCCCCTCCCAGGCCGCGACCTGCGGACCCGTGGGATCGGAGATCAGGACGTAGAGCGGAAGGGGCGTGTACGCGGCCAACTCGACGTTGCTGCCGCAGAGGGTCGTCCCCTCGGTATCGGTGCAGATGCGGAACAGGTCCGTCTGGGCCCGGGCGACCCCGCCCGCGGCCAGCATCACGATCAGGATCATGAACAGGACAGAGGAACGGGGCATGGCGCTCTCCCTTCTCGATGGGTAGAAATTTTCGCGATACTACTCGTCGTCATAGATGGACTTGACCTCGCCCCAGGCCGCTTCCGCGGTCGGGGTCGGGTCGTCCCAGTGCAACGTCACGTTGAGGACCAGCGGCTCTTCCGTCAGCGTGAACTCGAACTCCGCCGGCAGGCTCCCCCGCTTGGGGTACCCGACGTCGGGCGTGACGGTGACGGCCAGGGGCAGATCCGCGCCGATCTCGGCGGCGAAGCTCAAGAGGGCCGTCCGCCCGGCCTGATCCGATTCGAGATGAACGATCCAGGTCTCCTCCTCATCCTCCATTTCCAGGGTGGGGTGAAAGTCGTCGAGCCACCGATTGGGCAGGGGACCCGGGTAGGACGGCATGACGATGACCGGCTCGATGTAGCCGGTGGGGGGCGAGGGCGGCAGGGGCACGTCGTACGCGTCCCACCCCGTCAGGGCGTCCTCGTAGACGCCGAAACGGTGTACGGACGAGACGACGGGCTCGGCGCTCGCCTGCATCGAGATGACGATGGTCTGACCGGCCGCGGGACCTGCGAACGACAGGAGGGTGAGAAGGCAGAGATGTCTGATCATGTCGTTGTCCTTGGCGATAGTGTTTCGATGCGATGGACCCGGAGTATAACACACGCGAGGCACGACGATTCCGAACATACGGAAAACGGGGCCGGCGCGAAAGAGCCGGCCCCGAGGGCGTTTCGACGAGTCCGGGAGCTAGTCTCCGCTGATCAGATCCCCCAGAATTCCCTTCTTCCCCATCAGCCCCCCGACCCCGCGATGCTCCCCCTTGTTCCGCCCCACCGCGGTCGTGATCCGGTCGGCGAGCCGGCTGAACGGCAGCGTCTGCAGGTACACCTTGCCGGGTCCGGTCAGCGAGGCCAGGAACAGCCCCTCCCCGCCGAACAGCGCGTTCTTGAAGCCGCCCACGAAGCCGATGTCGTAGTCGACCGACTCCTGGAAGGCCACCAGGCAGCCGGTGTCCACGCGGAGGGTCTCGCCGGGGGCGAGCTCCTTCTCCATGATGGCGCCGCCGGCGTGGCAGAAGACCAGGCCGTCGCCCTGCAGGCGCTGGAGGATGAAGCCCTCGCCGCCGAATAAACCAGCGCCGAGGCGCTTGGTGAAGGCGATGTCGATGTCGATGCCGTAGGCGCAGCAGAGGAAGGCGTCCTTCTGGCAGAGCATGCGGCCGCCGAGGGCCGACAGGTCCAGCGGGATGATCTTGCCCGGGTAGGGCGCGGCGAAGGCCACGTGCGTCTTGCCCTGGCCGGTATGCTTGAAGGTGGTGATGAAGAAGCTCTCGCCCGTGAACACGCGCTTCAGGCCGCCGAAGATGCCGCCCTCGGCGCCGGTGTTCATCTGCACGCCGGGCTCCATGAAGAGCATGGCGCCGGCTTCCGCCTGCACCGCCTCGTCGGGGTCGAGCTCCACGATCACGGCCTGCAGGTCGTCGCCCACAAGGGTGTAGTCTATCTCGTGCGCCATGTGTTCCTCCGTCGTTATTCGCGTGTGATGCGGCCGCCCTCGGCGGCCTCGACGACGCCCGCGGCCTCGATGGCCGCCACGACCACCTCGGTGATCGTGCCGCCGGCCGGGCGGGTCGCGGGACGCTCCATGTCCAGGTAGGTCGCGGCCTGCTGGGCCACGTAGTCCGGACACGCCACGGTATAGACGCG
>CAZSNA010000023.1:13509-38439 GCA_964607825.1 uncultured Fibrobacteraceae bacterium
GGTAGGTCGCGGCCTGCTGGGCCACGTAGTCCGGACACGCCACGGTATAGACGCGCTCCGGCTCGAGAGGTTGCCCGCCGACCGTCGCCGACGTGATCTCCACCTCCTCGCCGGCCACGCGATAGGTGTACGCCAGACCCGATATCTGCAGGATGCCGTGGCTGCGCGACTCGGCCGCCATGGCGTTGTGCCGCGCCACGTGCAGCAGGCCGGCGCCGTCGACCTCGAACACCTCGAGCATGTTCGAGAACGGCAGCAGGGTGTGGATGTCGAGCAGGGTGAGCGGGCCGGGCTGGAAGCTGGTGCGCAGGGTGCCCGAGTTGAGGACGGCCACGTCGGCGTCCGCGGCCACGCGCAGGGCGTCGCAGATCCAGTTGCCCACGTCGCACTCGTCGGAACGGCTGTGACGCCAGGTCACCGCCAGCTCGCCGATGACGCGGCCGAAGACCTCGTCCACGCGGGCGTCGGCCGCGGCCACGGCGGCCTCCAGCTCGGGGGCGGCGCGTCGGCCCTCGGCCAGCAACTGGATCAGTCGGCCGTCGTATTCGACGATGCGGTCGTCGGCCACCTGCAGGTCGAGCCGGCCCAGGTTCTTCAGCTTCGATCCGGCCTGCACCACCAGGATGTCGCCGATCAGCAGGGGCTCGCGCAGGCGCGTGTGGGAGTGGCCGCCGACGATCAGGTCGATGCCCGAGCCGGCCAGTTCGCGGGCCAGGGCGATGTCGCCGTCTCGGCCGTTGTGGGTGATCAGGACCAGCAGGTCGGTGCGGGGATCGAGCTCGGCCGCCCAGCGGCGCGCGACCTCGGCCTGGTCGTCCAGGCGCAGGCCGCGCACGCGGGGCTCGGCGCAGACCGCCATCAGCCCCCGGCAGGACACGCCGATCACGCCGACGTCGAGCCCGCCGCGCTCGAAGACCACGGGCTCCTGCGGGAACTCGAGTTCGCCGCGCTCGTCGCGGACGTCCAGGGCCATCAGCGGGAAGTCGGCGCGGGCGGCCAGGGCGCGGATGTTGTCGCGGCCCAGGTCGAACTCGTGATTGCCGATCACGCCGGCGTCGAAGCCGATCAGGTTCAGCATGTCCATCCAGGCGCCGCCCCGGACGCCGTCGTCGTCCATCTCGCCGAAGGGGCTGCCGGTCATGAAGTCGCCCGCGTCGAAGAGCAGCGAGGGCGCGGCGTCGGCGCGTTGTTCGGCCAGGTGCGCGGCCAGGGCCACGACGCCGCCCACCGGCGCGCGATCGTCGCGCCAGGTCGCGGGCTCGGCCGCGTAGTTGACGTGGCTGTCGTTGACGTGGAAGACGGTGAGGTTCCAGGGGCTGTCGCCGGGGGCGGGCGGCGCGACCGGCGCGACCGGCGCCTCGCGGACGGGAGGCCGGCCGCAGGGTGCGCAGGCGGTCAGCAGCAGCGCCGCCAGCAGGGGCGCGATGATGAAGCGTCGAGATCGCATATCCACTCCGGGGTTCGGGTCGTGTCCGGGTCCAGCGCAGAGTAGGAGAGATCAGCCGCGGCGGCAAGCCAGCCGCAGGAGGTACTCCCGGTTGCCGCCCTTGCCCCCGAGGATGGGCGAGGCGATGGGCTCGGAGGCGTCCACCGGCAGCTCGGCCACGTCGGCCAGGATGCGCGCCAGCACCTCGTCGTGGCGGTCCTCCGGCAGGCGGCCGCCCTCGAGCTGGTCGCGGGGGGCCTCGTAGTGGGGCTTGAGCAGGGTGACGATATCCCCGCCGGGCGCCAGCAGCTCCAGGGCCTTGGGCAGGATGCGGGCCTGGCGGGTCCAGCCGGCGTCGATCACCACCAGCGAGCAGGGCTCGGGCAGCTCCACGTGCAGGGCGTTGGTGCGCTCGAGGACGGTGACCCGCTCGTCGCTGCGCAGCTTCCAGTCCAGCACGCCGTAACCCGTGTCCACGGCGTAGACGCGCGTCGCGCCCCGCTGCAGGAGCACGTCCGTGAAACCGCCGGTGCTGCAGCCCAGGTCGGCGCAGACCCGCCCGGCGGGATCCACGTCGAAAACGTCCAGGGCGTGGGCCAGCTTTTCGCCGCCGCGCGACACGTAAGGCATGGGCGTCTCCTGCCGATAACGGGATGACAGCGGGCGGATAATAGCCCATGATGCCCCTTGCGAGGAAACGATTACCGACCGGATTCGCGGACACGCACATGAAGAAACCCTGGAATCACCTCTCCTTCCTGCTCCTGCTGCAGCTGGTCGTCTTCGCGACCTACTGGCGCGTCATGTCGCTGCCCCTGTGGAATCCCATCGACTTCGAGCTGCTCTACGACGCCCACGTGCTGGGCGCCGGCCTGGACGACTTCTTCACTCACGTCGGCAACCTGTTCAGCCAGCCCCTGCTGCGGCTGGGCCTGATGCTCGAGTACCGCTGGTTCGGGCTCGACCCCCAGGGCTACCTGGCGATCAACCTGGCCCTGCACGGCCTGAACGCCTTCGTGTTCTACCTGCTGGTGTACATGCTCTTCCCCAAGGAGCGGCTGGCCATGGTGGCCGCGACGCTCTTCGCGCTGTCGGTGGGGCATTACGGCAAGCTGCTGATGAGCATCGCCGGCCTGGAATCGCTGGCGACGGCCTTCTTCTACCTGGTCGTGCTCTACGCCCTGATCCGCAACGATTTCCACCACGGCGGCGGCATCCGGTCGCGGTGGTACCTGCTCGGTCTGGCGGTCTACGTGATGGCGGGACTGACGCGGCCGGTGTCGTTCTCGATCCTGGGCAGCCTGGTGGCCTACCGGTTCTTCTTCTTCAAGGAGCGGGGCGGGCGCGCCGTGTTCCCGCCCAGCCTGATGGTCCTGATCGTCGTGGGGGTGCTGCTCTGGGCGGCCCAGCAGGTCTGGGGCTGGCAGGCCCCGTCGCCCCGCAAGGACGTGGACGTGGGTCCGCTGCTCTCGGTGTGGTACGCCTTCAAGAGCATCTTCCGCTACCTGAACCTGGTGGTGTTCCCCCTGCAGGACAGCGCCCTGCTCGATTCGTCGCACCCCCTGATCCGCTTCATGTACGATTGGCGCGTGGTCATCCGGTCGCTGGTGGCCCTGACGGTCGTGTCCTTCAGCTTCTTCGGGCTGGTGTTCGGGGGCAAGGCGGTGCGCTTCTTCATCGCCTGGACCTACATCACCGTGCTGCCCTTCACGCTGGTGGTCGGTCCCTACGACTGGCTCAACATCCGCTACCTCTACCTGACCTCCATGGGATTCTGCGTGATCCTGGCCGCGGGGACCGTCGGCTGCATCGGCCTGCTGCAGGCCCACCGCTGGAAGCGCTGGGCGCCCCTGGCCGCGCCGCTGCTCTTCGTGATCATCGCCCAGACGGTGGCGCTGCACCTGACGGCCCAGAACGACGCCCGCGCGAGGAGCCCGAAGGTGCGGGAGCTGCACGAGATACTGGACCAGCGGCTCCGGGAGACGACGCCCGCCGCCGCGGCCTTCCGATTCCCGTCGAATTAGCTTTTCCCCGCCGCGTGGCGATATATCTTTGATCGAACCGAAAACACCGCGTCCGGCCCCCCTCGGGCCCGGGCGTCTCACACGATTCACTTGGGCCAGGAGGAATCGGACATGGCGAAGTACAAGATCGGCTGGATGCCGGGGGACGGTGTCGGCGTCGACGTCATGGACGCGACCAAGCTCGTGCTCGACAAGCTGGGATTCGATGCCGAGTACGTGCACGGCGACATTGGTTGGGAGATCTGGAAGACGGAGGCCAACCCGCTTCCCGACCGCACCATCGACATGCTCAACAACGTGGACGCGGCGCTCTTCGGCGCCATCACCAGCCTGCCCAAGGAAGAGGCCGAGGCGGCGCTGATCCCCGAGCTGCAGGGCAAGGGCCACGTCTACCGCAGCCCCATCGTGCGCCTGCGCCAGGAGTTCAACCTGAAGGCCAACCTGCGGCCCTGCAAGGCCTACGACGGCAACCCGCTGAACTTCAAGGACGGCCTGGACCTCGTCGTGTTCCGCCAGAACACCGAGGGCCTGTACGCCGGCGTGGAGTACCACCCCATGCCCGAGGACGTGCGCGCCAAGCTGACCGAGACGCACCCCGCGCAGATGGGCAAGATGTCGCACGTCGACAGCGCCGACATCGCCATGAGCTGCCGCATCTTCACGCGCAAGGGCTGCCAGGACATCGTCCGGGCCGGCTTCGAGTACGCCAAGACGTTCGGCTACAAGACGGTGACCGTCGTCGAGAAGCCCAACGTGATCCGCGAGACCAGCGGCCTGATGATCCGCGAGGCCCGCAAGATCGCCGAGGAGTACCCCGGCATCGACCTGTGGGAGACCAACATCGACGCCATGTGCATGTGGCTGGTGAAGAACCCCGAGGACTACGGCGTGCTGGTCGCGTCGAACATGTTCGGCGACATCATCAGCGACCTCTGCGCCCAGCTGGTGGGCGGCCTCGGCTTCGCCTGCTCCGGCAACATCGGCGACAAGGTCGCGGTGTTCGAGCCCAGCCACGGCTCCGCGCCGAAGTACGTGGGCATGAACAAGGTGAACCCCATCGCCATGATCCTCTCGGCCAAGATGATGCTCGACTACCTGGGCGAGGTCGACATGGCCGACAGGCTGGAGACGGCCGTGGCGGACGTCATCGCCGAGAGCCGGATCCGCACCTACGACATGGGCGGCGGCAACACGACGACCGAGATGGCGGAGGCCATCGTGGCGAAGTGCTAGGCCGAGTTTCGATCCGTCCCGCCAGCGAGAACCCCCGGGGGCACCCCCGGGGGTTCCGTCTTGTCCGCACCTGGCCGCCGGACCGGCCCTATCGCGTCATTTGACCAGCACCATCCTCTTGGTGAACCCGCGTCCCCCGGCCAATAGGCGGCAGAAATAGACGCCCGCCGGGACCCTGCGGCCCATCAGATCGCACCCCTGCCAATCGACCACGGTCCGTCCCTCCCGCGCGGCGGCGCGATCAAGAAGAACATCGACCAGCCGGCCCGAGACATCGTACACATGGAGACTGACGGTCGTCTCGCGGGGCAGATCGAACGCGATCGTCGTGCGGGGATTGAAGGGATTGGGAACGCACGGATGGAGGACGACGGCCGACGACGACGGCAATTCGACCGGCGTCAGGTCGTCTGTTTCCAGGATATGAACCAGCGTGTCGGCCGGCACCTGGGTCAGCACCTGGACGACGCCCGACGGCCATGTGATCTCGACCGAATCCGCAACAGTCGCGGACCCGAGACCGAACGCCAACTCCAGGGAGTTCTGCGAGCAGTATCCGGAGCCTCCGGACACCTCCCGGATCTGGCTCGTCGTCCCGACCACGACCCGGGCCCGGGCCCCGATCGCCGAACGGTTCGACACGAGACCCTCGAGATCTAGGTGCAGCCAGTGGTTGCCGCCCGCGCTGTCGTTGCGGAACATCCGGTTCGCAAGGCCGCTGGCCATGTACAGATCCAGGTCCCCGTCCCGGTCCATGTCGCCGCACGCCGCGCCGTGATTGTAGCTCATGTCGCCCAGGGGCGACCCGGTGGCGTCGACGAAGGCCCCACCCCCCTCGTTGAGGAGCAGGCGGTTCGGCGTGTCGTAATTGGCCAGATAGAGATCGAGGTCGCCGTCGTTGTCGGAGTCGAGCCAGACGACGCCCAGGCCGAGGCCCGGATCGGCCAAGACGCCCGCGCTCACGTCGGTGAAGGCGCCGCCGCCGTCGTTCCGCAGCAGCTTGTTGGGCTGTTGGGCCAGGGCCATGTAGAGGTCGAGGTCGCCGTCCCCGTCATAGTCGCCCCAGGCCACGCCGGTCGACGGGCCCGATTCGGAGAGGGGCCCGCTGGTGACATCGACGAATGCGCCGCCGCCGTCGTTGCGCAGCAGCTTGTTCTCCGAATCCTGGTTGGAGACGTAGAGGTCTGGATCGCCGTCCCCGTCGTAATCGCCCCAGGCCACCCCTTGTCCGGTGCCGGCGTCGTCCAGGGGCGACGTGGTGACGTCGGCGAACGTTCCGTCGCCCTCGTTGCGGAGCAGACGGTTGGCGACGTCACGGTTGACGACGTAGAGATCGACGAGACCGTCACGGTCGTAGTCGGCCCAGGCGAAGCATCGCGTCGGACCGTCGTCGCCGAGCGTTCCGGTCGTCGCATCGACGAACACGCCGCCGCCGTCGTTGCGGAACAGCTTGTTCGCCCCGCCGGAATTGGCGACGAAGAGATCCGGATCTCCGTCGTTGTCGTAATCGGCCCAGGCGGTTCCGTGGCTGTGTCCGACGTAGACGAGATCGCCGGCGGTCTGGTCGGTGAACGCCCCCCCGCCCTCGTTCCTCAGCAATCGACTGTCGGAACCGGACGTGTTGGTGACGTAGAGGTCGAGCAGGCCGTCATCGTCATAGTCGGCCCAGGCCACACCTATGCCGTCGCCGGCGTCCGCCAGGGGCCCGCTGGTGACGTCGATCCAGGCGGGGGGCGGGGGCAGCGGCAGGAACTGTCCCGGAACGAGCGCGGCGTCGGATATGCGAATTTCGTCGATCAGGCCATGGAAGGTCCAGTTGGCCTGTCCCACATCCTCTCGATTGTCGTGCCCGATCATGAGATCGACGCCGATGGTGATGTCCATATCGCCGACCAGCGGCATCTCCGCATCGATGAGCCCATCGATATAGATTCGCGCCTGGCCGTCGGTCCCCCTCGACACGGCGATGTGATGCCAGAGCGTGTCGACATATCCGACCCCGAGAAAATTCGTTCCTGAACTTCCGTTCATGTTCACATAGGCGCGGCCAGGGGCCGTCGGATGTTCGTCGCCCGTGATATCGAACAGCAGTCCGGTGTTGCCGCTGCCGTACTTGGAAACGATGGTCATGACGGGATTCGACGGATCAAGCGAAGCTCCGCGGCGTTTGACGATCGCCTCGATCGTGAATGGTCCCAGATCCAGATCGAGAGTCGGGCTGTCCGGAACAACGACCCGATCGGACAACCGAGAGAACGACAAGGCTGTGCCGGATACACCGTCCTGCCATTCTGCGCCGTCGATGAACCCGTGGTTCTGATTGCCGCTGATGTCGTGCAGCGTGTCTCCGGCGGCTTCGTCGAAGGTCCAGTGGGCCAGAACCCCGAAGGGAGGAGGTGAAACGGTGATGTGATCGACCAGGACGACCGTGTCGTCGCCGCAACTGTTGCCGGCCGTCAAAGTCACGGTGTAGGTCCCCGCGTCGACATACGTATGGCTCGGGTGCTGCAGCGTATCTACGGCGCCGTCGCCGAACTCCCAGTGCCAGGATGTCGGCCCTCCGGTCGAAAGGTCGCTGAAGTCCGCCGTCAGGGGCGCCGTCCCCTCGATCGCCGAGACGCTCGCCGCCGCGGTCACGGGCTCCTCGACCCGGATTAATTCCGTCCGCGTCAGGGCGTCCGAGCCCCAGGGGCCGGTCACCGTGAGAGTGACGTCGTACAGTCCGGGCGCGGCGTAGTCGTGGGTCGGGTGTTGGTAGGAGGCCGTGCCGCCGTCGCCGAAGTCCCAGGCCCACTGGTCGACCTCGCCGGTCGACGTGTCGGTGAAGGCCGCCGTGAAAGGTGCGCAGCCGAGCGTCGTGTCGACCATGAATCCGGCCCCGGGCGGACCGTGGACTTCGATGTACGCCGGCCGGACCAGGCTGTCGCTGCCGCCGTCGTTGGTCACGGTCAGCGTGACCGTGTAGATCCCTGGAGCCGTGTACATGTGAGTCGGATTCCGCTCGTCACTGGTACCGCCGTCGCCGAAGTCCCAGAGCCTCGTGTCGGGGTCTCCGGTACTCAGGTCGGTGAATATGACCGTGTAGGGAACGACGCCCGACAAGTGGGAGGCGGTGAAGTCGGCGACCGGGGGGGGGACCGTGAAGCCGGACAGGACCAGGGCGTAGTCCTGTGTGCCCGACAGGGTGCCTTCGTGAGTGACGATGACGTTATAGTAGCCCGCGCCCGGTTGGGCGATATAGACCTGTTCCACGTTGTCGAGATCGTTGTCGCCCGTGGTCGCCGCACTGGTCGGGGAGGCGGGATCCAGCACGTACGTAGTGGGCGGTCCCGTCGGACACTTCGGTCAGAATGAGGTCCAGGTCGTGGACCAGCATGGGCGTCGGGGGGTCGAGGCTCCAGGCCGGAGGCGTGCCCGGCGGATCCGTCCAGACCAGGGTCGCCTTCAGCGGCGTGCTGCCGTTCGCGTAGAGTTGCTGCATCTCAAACCCGCCGTCGGCCAGTTCATGTTCCTGGATCCGGTCTGGGAACCCGTCATCGGATGCGATGATGTCGGCGGCGGCCCTCGTGTTCATCAGCCCCCAGCCGAACGAATAGTCCGGGCCTTCGTTCGGCCCGGCTTCATCGGCGGTATGGATCAGCAGGGCCTTGACCGTCGCCGCCAGCGGCGGCGTTCCGCCGTGGATGCCCTTGTATTGCTGGACGAGCAGGTGCGCCGAACCGGCCGCGCTGGGTGACGACATGGACGTCCCGCTGTACGACCCGTAGTCGGTATCGCTGCCGTCGAGCGGGCTGTACAGGATGACGCCGTTTGCCACGAGGTCGGGCTTGATGCGGCCGTCGTCGGTCGGCCCCCAGCTGCTGAAGTCGCTCATCACGACATCGCCCGGAGCCATCCAGCCTCCTGGAATATCGTGCACAGCACCCATGGTAACGATGTTCTTTGCGTTGCCCCTAGGGGGTATGCAGTCGTAGCCCAGCGGAGCCCCGTCCGCGGCGCGCGTCGCCGTGGACCAGGCCCAGTCTCCGATTTCCGAGTCCCAGACCCAGTGGCCTGTGCCGGCGGGTGGGCTGTCGTTGCGGTCGTTGCCGGCCGATTTGAAGATCAGATAATGGGGCGCATCGAAGGCGATCTGGTCCCAATCCCGCGTGGAGTTCCTGTAGAACCCGAAACCCGGATCCTCGTTCGGATCCAGGTCCGCGTCTCCGAACCAGAACCATTCGTCGCTGCCGCTGTCGTAGCGCCAGCCTGTGACGAAGATATAGCTGTGATTCGACACGAGAAGTCCCGCGGAGGCGGCCGACGCCATTTCGGATTCATCATATGACCAGTCGTAGGAATGGAGATGAGCGGCATGGGACATGCCCCTGGCTGAGGCGACCGTGCCGGCCGCCACCAGGGTGCCGGCGACATGCGTGGCGTGGGGGTGGGTCGTGGTCTCGCCGTCGGCCACGCTCACGCGACCGCCGAACTCCTGGTGGGTGACCCGCACGGCGTCGGCATCCCAGATCGCCAGCTCGCCGAGGGAGTTCGACCCGGTGAGATCGTACCCCGAAGTCCCGCCCGGCCAGACCTCGTCGGTGGAGATCGAAGCGGCGGCATCGACGTTGTTGGTGGTATAGAAGAGGGGGTGCCCGTCGGGCATGATTCCCATGAGCCTGATCGAAGGATCCCGGTTGAGACGGCCCTGTGGTCCCGTGGTTCTCGACAGCAGGTCCAGGTAGAGCGGCCCCTGCCGCGCATCGAACTCCCCCTTCAGCCGGACTGCGAGCCGTTCGAGGTCCTCGGCGTTCGTCTGTCGGGCGACGGCAGGGGACGACATGGCCGCGAGGACGGCCAGGACGCAGATCGTGATGAGCCGGACTCCGCGGGACGGTCGCGTCATGGCCTACTCCTGTCGAGTCGGGACGTCTGATTCGGGCGATGCGGGCACATCGTCGGATGCGGACGGGGGCAGTCCGGTAGACGGCACCGAAGTAAAGGTCCGGTTGGGGCGAGAATCGATGGGGGTTCATGGCAAGGCTTGCACATGTGGTGGGCGGCCTCCATCTGCAGTACCGCAGTTCTCATGAATGATCAATTCTACTCCTATCGGCCCAACAGTGTCAAGTCGCCCGACCAGCTCTTCTGGTGCCGCAACCGTTCCCGTATAATCCCCCCGCAACCGAGCAAGAACCGTCAAGCAGGCCCTCCGACGGAAGCCCATGCTTCCTGTCGAGAGGAGGCTTCATGCGCATCACCACCCACGACGACTACCGGCAACGCATGCTCCGCGTCCTGGTCCACATCCAGCACCACCTGGACGACGACCTGTCGCTGGCGGAGCTCGCCGAGCTGGCCCACTTTTCGCCCTTCCACTTCCACCGCATCTTCCGCGGCATGGTGGGCGAGTCGGTGCGGGCCTACGTGCGGCGGCTGCGGCTGGAGCGCGCGGCGGGGCGGCTGATCACCACCGACGATCAGGTGATCCGCGTCGCCCTGGACGCGGGCTACGAATCCCACGCCGCCTTCACGCGGGCCTTCCGCGACATGACCGGCCTCTCGCCCACCGAGTACCGCAAGCAGCGGCGGCCGCTGGTCGCCAACGCGCCCCGACTCCGCCTCGCCGAGGACGGGAGCCTGGCCTTCAAGACCGGAGGAACGAGCATGGACGTGACCGTCAAGACCCTTCCCGAGCGCCGCGTGGCGTTCATCCGACACACCGGACCCTACGCCGAGTGCGGCGCGGCCTGGAGCCGCCTGTGCCGGGTGCTGGGGCCCCAGGGCCGACTGGGACCGGGCGCCGACTTCATCGGCCTCTCCTACGACGACCCCGACGTGACCCCCGCCGACAAGATCCGCTACGACGCCTGCGTGGTGGTGGACGAGACCTTCGAGCCGGCCGGCGAGATCGGCGTCCAGACCGTGGGCGGCGGACTCTACGCGGTGACCGTCCACGAGGGGCCGTACGAGACGCTCTCGAACACCTACGCCGAGCTCTGCGGCCAGTGGCTGCCGCGACAGGGACGGACCATCCGTTCGGCGCCGAGCCTGGAGGTCTACCTGAACGACCCGGAGAGCACGCCGCCGGAGGAACTGCTCACCGAGATCCACGTGCCCCTCGAGGGGGATGCGTGATGCCCGACAAGGTGGATCTGACGAAGCTCCATAAAGAGGAGTTCAAGGCCGCCCGCAAGCCCATGACGATCGACGTCGGCGAGGCGCGCTACCTCGCCGTCACGGGCCGGGGCGAACCCGGCGGCGAGGCCTTCACCGCCGCCGTGGGCGCGCTCTACGGGATGGCCTACACCGTCAAGATGACCCGCAAGGCCGCGGGTCGACGCGACTTCGTGGTGTGCAAGCTCGAGGCCCAGTGGTGGTCGGACGACGAGGGCCCCCTGGACGGGGTTCCCGAGTCCGACTGGAACTGGCGCCTGATGATCCGCATGCCCGGGTTCGTGGGCCACGACGAGCGCGATGCCGCGGCGGAGGCGTTGCTGGCGCGGGGCAAGGCCCCGGAAGCGGCCGACGTGCAGCTGATCGACGTCACGGAGGGGCCGTGCGTGCAGATGCTGCACGTGGGGCCCTACGAGGAGGAGGCGCGCACCATCGCGGAGATGCGCGCCTTCGCGGAGGCCGAGGGATTCGAGCCCCACGGCCGCAGCCACGACATCTACCTCTCGGACCCGCGGCGGGTGACGAAGGAGAAGCTGAAGACGATCCTGCGGATGCCGGTGCGGCCGAAGGGCTAGTCGAGCTGCGCGAGCCGCCAGCAGGCGAGCTCGTGCTCGCTCATGGGGTCGCAGGGCGCCGCCGGGTCGAGCCGCAGTCCGGTGTCGCGGCAGCGGCGGAACCAGTCGGCGGCCGCACCCGCGTCGCCCGCGAGCCGGGCGGCCTCCCCCGCGTAGTAGCACCCCTCGCAGACCTGGGCCGGCGTGGCGGCGGCGGCGACCAGGTCCGCCGACGACAGCTCTCCCGAGAGGCAGTCGAACACGCGGGCGAGCCAGACGTCGTCCTCCAGGCGCGACTGGGCCGCGGCCAGCATGGCGCGCGCCTCGTCGCCGCGGCCCAGCTCGTGCAGCACCACGTAGCGCCGCGCGTCGGCGAAGGTGGTCTGGGCGAGCATGCGGCCGGCCGCGGCGTAGTCCGCTTCCGCCGCCTCCAGGTCGCCGAGGATCCAGTGGGGCGTGCCGCGATGGTAGAAGACCCAGGCGGCCATGCGGCCGCGGCCGTAGATCCCGGCGGCCCGGGTGAGGTCTTCCACGGCCGCCTCGTAGTTCCCGAGCAGGCGGTGCGCGTTGGCGCGCTGGGTCAGGGCCGGCGCGGCGCGGGGGTTGTGGTCGATCATGGCGCCGTACACCTCGACGGCCTCCGCGTACCGTCCCAGGATCATCAGCTGCCGCGCCTTGTGTTCGTACCACGCCTCGGGCCGGTCGACGCGCGCCATGAGCTCGTCCAGCACCTCCACCGACAGCTCATGTTCCCCCACCGTGCGGGCCAGGCGCGTCACGGCCTCGCGGGCCGACAGATCGTCGGGATCAAGCTCCAGGGCGCGGTGGGCCCGGTCCAGGGCGACCCGGGGATCCAGGGTGGCGAACAGGCCCCGCATCTGGCCGGCGACGGTGTCGGGAACGCGCGCGTCGGAGACGTCCACCGGATGCGGCTCGGGGACGCCCAGGTCCGCGTAGACCTCGGCGAGCAGGGCGCGGTGGTCCCAGAGCGTGGAATCGGCGGCCAGCGCCCGCTCGAGCCGGTTCATGATCGAGTGCGGCTCCGTGTGCAGGTAGAGGGCGTGGGCGCGCAGCAGGGGGCCCTCGGGCAGGCCCGGATAGCGGCCCTCGAGGGTCTCGGCCCTCTGCACGACCCGGCTGTTCTCCTCGATCCGGAACAGCTCGCACTTCAGGACCAGGGCCTCGTGGCGCGCCGCCGCCTCGTCGTAGGGCGGCCCGAGCCAGGTGATCGCGCCCCAGACCAGGGTCGCCAGCGCGAGCAGGGCCGCCGCCGTCCAGCCGCGCCGCTTGCGCGCCGCCTTCCCCAGCACGTACAGCGGGCTCGCCGGGCGCGCGGTGATGGGATCGCTCGTCAGGTGGCGCCGGATGTCCCCGGCCATCGCTCCGGCCGAGGCGTAGCGCCGCGCCGGATCCTTCTCCAGGGCCTTGAGCAGGATGGTGTCGAGGTCGCCGCGCAGTTCCTTGCGGATGCGGCTCGGCCGCCGCGGCGTGAGTTCGCAGATGGTGCGCACGGTGTCCTGGTCGAGGCCGGACACGTCGTAGGCCTGCTCTCCGGTCAGCAGCTCGTAGCCGATCACGCCCAGGGAATAGACGTCCGTGCGGGCGTCGATCTCGTCGGGGTCGCCGGCGGCCTGCTCGGGGCTCATGTAGCGCGGCGTGCCCTCCACCACGCCCGGGCGGGTCACGAGCGAGGCGAGCGGCAGGTCGGGCCGGGTGATGCGCGCCAGGCCGAAATCGAGGATGTGGGGCTCGCCCCGGGCGTCGACCAGTATGTTCGAGGGCTTCAGGTCGCGGTGGATCACGTCGTGGCGGTGGGCGTAGTCGACCGCGTCGCACACCTTGGCCAGCAGCGCCAGGATCGCCTCGCGGGACAGGTCCCGCGACCGCGCGTACGCGTCCAGCGGCACGCCGTCGACCAGCTCCATGGCGAAGTAGTGCTGGCCCTCCTCGGTCTGGCCGGTCTCGTAGATGGTGGCGATGGCGGGATGCTTCAGCCGCGCCAGGGTCTGGGTCTCGCGCACGAAGCGCTGCAGGCGGGTGCGGCCGGCGAAGCGGCCGCCCTTGAGCACCTTCAGGGCGACGCGGCGGCGGGGCGCGGCCTGCTCGGCCGCGTAGACCAGGGCCTGCCCCCCCTCGCCGATCAGGTCCTCGACCTCGTAGTCGCCGATGCGCTCGGGGACGGGGATCTCCGCCGGCGCGACGTCCGCGGCGAGCAGGTCGATCTCCTCGCGCATCTCCTCGGCACGTTCGCGGCAGCGCGGGCACGTCGCGAGATGGGGCTCCAGCTCCTCGGCGTCCCGGTCCACCCAGCTCCAGAGCTGCTCGCGCGACAGGTCGCAATCCAAGGCGAGTCCCCCTCCTGAACCCGTGGCGACACGGGGGTCGACGCCCATTCTAGCATCCGGGCCCCAAAAAGTGTCCGTCGTTTCGCCGGGACGGACGTTATAGTCGTAGACGCCCGAGCCATGCCGAGGAGCGGACCATGCCCGATCCACGACCCGTCGACCCCGCCGATACCCTCACGCCGACCCTCGTCGCGCGTCTGCGCGACGGCGACGCGCGCTCGGGCGAACTGCTCGACCACCTCTACGGCGAGAAGCTCGTGCGCTTCTGCGCGGGCTATCTGGGCGACCCCACCGAGGCCGAGGACGTGGTCCAGGACGTGTTCGTGAAGGTCCTGCGCAACGACGCCGTGCCCGAGCATTTCCGCGCCTGGATCTACAAGATCTGCCGCAATCGCTGCCTCGACGTGCTCCGCGCCCGCGGACGCCGCAAGGACGACCAGGCCCTGCTCACCCACGCCCCCTACACGGCCGACCTGACCGGCCAGCTCACCCGCCTCGTCCGCGAGGAGCGCCACGAGAAGCTGCGGCGCCTGCTGGACGAGATGCCTACCGCCCAGAGCGAGGTGCTGCGGTTGCGGTACTCGGAAGGCCTCTCCCGCGCCGAGATCGCCGAGGTGCTCGACCTGACCGAATCGGTGGTCAAGTCGCGGATCTACGAGGGTTTGGAGCGTCTGCGGGGGCACGATTCGCTGGTATCGGACGGCTGAGCCGCACGCTTCCCGTTTTTCTTCCCGTCGTTTCCCCGTCTGCGGCGTCCTGAGAGATAGAGGCCGTCGTCGCACCCGGGCCCTTTGGGCGAGGGGCCCCGCGGCGGCGGCCGATTTCCCATGAAGGAGGCGCTCGTGACCGTCCCGACCCCAGGCAAATGCCAGCGTCCATCGAGGGCTCATGCCCGGGGGAACCGGCCCGGTCGTCGGGCCGCGCGCCTCCACCCCCTTGACACGTGGGGTATACTGTCTGTCGACACGTGTCACAGCCGGCCGCTGCTCCCATGGACGGGGGTGGCGGCCGGTCTTCGTTCGACCGTCGCCCGACCGGCCTTCCGCCCATCCCGACCTTCGACATTCCCAGGGATCCGCCGCGCGCGATCATGCGCGGGGACGGCGGTCCCGTCCGCCCATCGACCGGGGGGTTCGATCATGTCACGCCGCCATCTCCTGCTGTTCGTCCTCGTTCTCGTGTGCCTGGCGACCGCCTCGATCGCGGAGTCGTTCCGGGACGCGGGCCGCCCCTCGCGGCTGATCGGGGGAGCCCTGTCGGAGGCCAAGGGCTGCACGACCTACGTGTACGGCGACCCGGCGACCGAGGAGGGCACCTTCCAGCTGTACGGCAATCCCGACCTGCACGGCTGGACGTCCGTGGACCGCACCGCACCGCCCAACCACTGGCACCGCGACGACCACTGGTGCGACAACCTGCCCGGCGGGATCGGCAACCGGGCCGCGTACTGCGGCGAGTACTTCGACTGGACGCCGGGCTACGGCAACGATTACGCCGACGCCCTCGAATGGAGCCTGGCGGTTCCGGATCCCGGACTGCCCACGCAGATCCACGTCACGGCGTTCCTGAACCACGACTCAGAGCCCGGGGCAGACTACCTGGCCCTGCAGATCTGGGTCTCCGGCGCCTGGGTCGACATGGTCGCGCCCTGGACCGGCTACAACGTGAACGTCTACGTCGACGCCTATCACACGCTCCTGCCCGGCGAATACGACGGCGATCAGGTCCGGCTGCGCTGGTTCGGATTCAGCGATGCGGTGAACTCCGACGAGGACGAGGGGTACGTCTCCGCGGGCTTATCCGTGGTCGACGACGTCCAGGTCGAGTTCAACGGGACTCCCCAGTCCTTCGACGACTTCGAGACGGGCCTGGGCAGCTGGACGGCGCCCCCCAACGTGAACGTGGGCCGATTCGCGGCCGTCTGGACGGCGCTCGTCGACGAACTCGACGCCTGCGAGGTGAACGGGTACACCCAGGTGGCCTTCATCGACGACGGCGTCGTGGAGCCGGGCACCGGCGGCTCGCCGGGCACGACCTGGACCTACGGCCCCGGCGGCTACGTGGTCAATTCCACGGGCGGCCTGGCCGGCGGATCCGAGACTCTCTGGAACGAGGTCTGGTCGCCACCCCTGGAGCTCGGGACGCCGGCCTGCGACGGCGCGTACATCCTCGAGTTCGACGTCTACCTGCACGCCCCTCTCGACCAGGGATCCGCGGGGATCTTCGGGACCTGGGCGATCCGCTTCAGCGACAACGGCGGCATGCGCTGGAGCGAGTGGCTCACCCACGACGACTATCTCTACGGCGGTCCGGGCTACCTGCACGTGAGCGAGGACGTCACCGACCTGGTCCGCTGGCAGGACTTCCCGGTGACCCACGTCCAGATCGCCCTCGGCGTCCGCGAGGTGGACGACCCCGAGTGGGGCGGCACCGACGCCACGCCGGCGCCCTGGTACGACAACGTGAAGTTCTACGCCACCGAGGCCACGGGCCCCTACCTCTGGGCCCACGAGGCCGACCTGCCCCAGGACGCGTTCCCGGCGGCGGGCGCCGTCTCGCCGATCCTCTCCGAGAACAGCGTGCGCTGCGACGCCGCCCGCAACACCGCGCCGCGCGGGTCCTACGCGGTGATCCCGGGCGACAGTCTCGTGATCACCGCCGGAGCCCGCGACGTGGGCGTCGGCCTGGCCGACTTCCCGTACATGTACTACGTGATCGATGCGAACCCCGCGTACGATCCCGCGCGCCTCCATCCGACCAGCGGGTACTTCACGGCCACCGAGTGCTACGACGAGTTCATGAACCCCGTCATCGATCGCTGGTGCTTCGACGTGCCCGACGAGGGCTTCCTGTTCCCGGGCGACGAGATGCACTTCTATTTCGAGGCCGTCGACGGGAACGCCGTGACCGCGACCCTGCCGGCCGGGCCGCCGACCGGGTTCGGGGACTTCTCCGCGTCGACGCACTGGCCCCGGGACTTCACCATGCGTGCCCTGCCGGGCCAGCTCAGCGACATCCCGGGTCACCAGCCTCCGATCCTGGTCTGGATCGACCATGACGATCCGGAGGACACGCGGCCCTGGACCCTGGCCCTGCACAACGCGGGCTACGATCCCGAACAGGACTACGACCTCTACGTGACGCGCGCCCCCGCCGCGGGCCACGGCAACGGGATCGGCCGCACCGCGGGCTGGCTCCCCCTGGAGCACTACGACGTCATCGCCTACGACAGCGGCGACCTGGACCATCACACGCTCACCGCGCCCGACGGCTGGGACGCCGGGGACGACCTGGGCACGCTCGAGGGCTGGCTCGACCTGGGCTACCGGAACCTCGTGCTCTGCGGCGACCATCTCTGCAGCTCGCTCGACGCCGGCGATGTGGCCGAGGCGGCCTTCCTCACGCTCCGCATGGAGGTCGACGTGCTGGGCGACGACGTGAGGCCGGGGGTCGAGGGTCAGGATTCGCCCGTGGTGCTGCCGTTCCCGCCGACCAGCATGTTCAGCCTGCCGGAGTGGCGCCTGATCGGCGACTGTCCCAATCGGCGGTCCTTCGATGCCCTCGAGGCCCCGCCCCCGGCGACGATGGAGGCCGAGTTCGCCGGCCTGGACGGCCTGCCCAGCCCCTTCGGCTACGCCGCGGTCGCCCGCCACGACGAGGCGTCGACGAATTCGGTGCTGGTGACGATGCCGTTCTCGGTCCGGAGCATCGCCGACGCCGCGGCCAAGGGGATGCCGTCGGCCCGCTCGCGGGTCGTCGAGGACCTCATGGCCGCGCTCGGGGTCGTGCCGAGCGGGACGATCAACGAACAGAAGCCGGACATCACCCTGTCCGCGGCCTGGACGGCGGCGACCGTGCCCGTCTCGATCGCCGTGATGCCGGACGACACCAGCACGCCCCTGACCGAGGCCCGCGCCTACGGCGGGGCGATCACGGACGCCACGATCACGGTCGAGGTGCTCGACAACACCGGCACGCCGATCGTCGGCATGCCGCCCGAGGACGTCTGGCTGGAGTCGACCGGCGGCGGTTTCGTCCACACCCCGGGCGGCAGCCTGGCCGACGGCCCCACCGATTCCGTCGGTCGGACGACCTTCAGCGGCCCGCTGAGCGGTGGCGGGCACACCGAGCCCGGAGAGGACCTGGTGGTCATGCTCAACGGCGAGGCCCTGGCCGGCTCCCCCCTCGACATCCGTGTGAACAGCCCCGACATCGACGCGGACCTCGACGTGGACCTCAAGGATCTCGTCCACTTCGCCGAGGACTTCTGGTCCTGTGGGGGGCCCTACGACTACGAGTCCGACTACTTCTGGGACGACGTCGTGGACCTGGCCGACCTCGTCGTCTTCGCCCATCAGGGCTGGGGCGCCGGCGACCGCACCAACGCCGAGATCGACCTCCTGCCCAGCGTCGTCGGCATCTACTTCGACGACGGCGGCTGTTGGGGCACGGCGCTGCCCGACACCAGCGGCGAGATCACGGCCTACATCCTGCTCGAGACGACCTTCTCCGACGTGGCCGCCTGGGAGATGCAGCTCGAGATCACGGGCGATCCGATCTACTTCGTCTCCGATTCCTACAACGGCGCCTCGAACTACATGCAGGACGACCAGCGCTTCACGGTCGCGGGCTGTTCGGCCCTGCCCGTCGTGGACGGACAGATCATCCTGGCCGAGATCAACCTGATGCTGCTGTCCACGGGCGGCAGCCACGAGTTCTACATCCAGAACATGGACCCCTCGTCCATTCCCTTCATCGACGAACCGGCCTTCCTCACCTCCGCGCTCGACTCCTACAAGGTCATGCTGCCGGCCTCGGGCGATCAGACCGAGCCCCTGTGCGCCATCAACTCGCCGGGCAACCACATGACCGGCAACATCGTGGTGCTGGTCACGCCGAACCTGCCCGAGCTCGAATGGCGGCTCGCCGGTCTCAACCTCGACACGACCCAGGGCGGCTCGGCCGCTGTTCCGGACGTCGCGCTCGGTCATTACTCGCTCGACTGGCAGAAGGCCCACGGATGGAAGAGGCCCGACCCCACGGCTGAATCGGACTGCCTGACCCGATTCGGGGCGCTCGTGTTCGAGGGCACCTACCAGCCCGCCGGCTACGTCCGCGTCGACCCCGATCCCGACGCGCTGGACGCCGGTTGGCACCTCACAGGTCCGGGCGTCGACCTGACCGGCAACGGCGACGTCCTCCTGGACGAGATGCTCGTCGGCGAGTACACCCTGGCCTGGGATCCGGTCGCCGGCTGGCAGTCGCCGCCGGACCAGGTGCTCACCCTGGCCCAGTACGACACCATCACCTTCGCCGGGACCTACCTCGAACTCACCCCCGAGCCGCGGATCGAAAGCATCGTTGACGTGGACAACGACCACGGCCGCCACGTGCGGATCACCTGGGTGCGCAGCCTCTGGGACGCGCCCGACGACACGGTGACCATCAACGGCTACGGGATCTACCGTCGCCAGGACGAATGGAAGGGCCGGCCGCTCACGGTCGAGCGCGACGCCGACGGCAAGATGCTCGGCTGGGATTCCCTCGGCACCGTCGCCGCCCGCTACGACAGCCTCTACAGCTTCGTGGCCGAGACCCTCTGCGACTCCACCGACGCGGGCATCTGCTGGTCGGTGTTCATGGTCTCGACCGAGACGCCCGACCCGGGCCTCTACCACGACTCGGCGCCGGACAGCGGCTACTCGGTCGACAACCTGGTGCCCCACGTGCCGGAGGGCCTGCGGGTCGACTACGCGATCGGCGGCAACGTGCTCGACTGGAATCCGAACCGAGATCCCGACCTGAGGCTCTACCGCGTGTACCGCGGCGATCTGTCCGGCGGAGATTGCGGGGAGCGTCCGGCCGAGCCCTACGCGCAAGTCGCGACCGACGGGTGGACCGACCCGCTCGCCGGCGGCACCGACCCGTGGGACCACTGCTACTGGGTGACCGCGGTGGACTTCGCCGGCAACGAGAGCGAACCGACGGTGTGGGAGGCGACCGGCACCACCGGCGCCGACCAGGCTCCGCGCCCGCTGGCCCTGCTGCCGCCGGCGCCCAATCCCTTCAACCCGCAGACCGTGCTGGCCTTCGACCTGCCCGCGCCCGCGTCGGTCGTGCTGGAGATCTACGACGTTTCGGGGCGCCGCGTCCGCACCCTCCTGGACGGCGTGCCGCTCGGGCAGGGCCGACGGGACGCGGTCTGGCGCGGGCGCGACGACGCCGGCCGGATCGTCCCGGCCGGCGTGTACTTCGCCCGCCTGCAGGTCGACGGCCGCAGCCTGACCCGGCGCCTGACGCTGGTGAAGTAGGGGCGGTCGGCCGGGACGAGAACGGGCCCCGGAGCATCTCCCGGGGCCCGTTCTCAGTAATCGCGACCTGGACCGGCGGTTAGCCGGCGGCCTCCTTCTTCGCGTCGATCCGGTCGGTCACCCTCCCGAAGATGATCAGCGCGATCGCCGACGACATGGCGATGCCCACGAACACGAACCACAGGTAGTGGGCGTGCTGGTAGGCCTCGGGCATGGGGCCCTCGCCGGCCAGGGCGGCCAGGCGCTGGGCCTGTTCGGGCGCGGTGAGGGTGCGCGGGTCGGGGCACCACTTGTCGAGCATCAGGCCCGAGATGAAGAAGCCGATGATGGCCGAGATGGTCGAGTGGATGTGGCTGAAGCCCAGGTACAGCCCCTCGTCGCCCTTGGGCGCCTGCAGCGAGAAGTACTCCAGGAAGCGCGGCGAGATGAAGCACTCCGCCAGGCCCTGGAAGCCGATCCCCACCAGCATCATGAAGGCCACCGGGTGGAAGCCGAGGATGTCGCCCGACATCATGTTGCCCGCCGCCATGCAGAAGGCCGACAGGGGCATGATGAACATGCCCCAGGTCATGGACGTCAGGGCCGTGCGCTTGCGCATGATCTGGGTGATCCAGGCCACGAAGATCACCACCACCGCCGGATTCACGTTGGCGAACCAGGAGACGGCCGAGCCTTCGCCGGCCATGCGCAGCACGTACTTGGGCATGCTGGCGTAGAGCTGGTGCTGCACCATCCAGAAGCCGACGATGATCAGGGTCAGGATGATCAGCCGCGCCTGCTTCAGCAGGGCGACGAAGGCGCGCCAGATCTCGGAGATGTCGCGCCCCTCCCCCTCGGTGCGGGCCGACTTGTAGAAGAGGAAGACCAGGATGAAGGCCAGCAGGGTCATGGCCGCGGCGAAGAGGTTCAGGACGATCAGGCCCTCGTTGCCCAGGCTGTCGCGCAGGGGCTTGACGATGGTCTTGCCGCTGAAGGCGCCCACGTTGACCATGGCGTAGAAGATGGAGTAGCCGCGGGCGCGGTTGGCCTCGGTGGTCTCCTTGGCGACGGTGCCGGTGATCACCGACTTGATGAACGAGCCGCCCACCATGATGACCATCATCACGGGGATGAAGAGCCACTTCTGCCACCCCGTGTCCAGGCCGTTGAAGACCACGACCTTGCCAACCTTGTCCACCAGGTCGCTGTCCGACGCCACGCCGTACTGCACCAGTCCGGCCGACTCCAGCAGCGTGGGCAGCACCCACATGCTGCCGTAGCCGATGGTCAGCAGGCCGAAGGCCAGCAGCAGGGCGTTGCGGAAGCCGATGCGGTCGGCGTAGGCGCCGCTGAACGTGGGCAGGAAGTAGAGGCCCGCCACGAAGACGCCGGAGGTCGTCGCCGCCTCCACGTCCGTGTAGCCCAGGATGCGCGAGAGATACAGGGTGATGGCCACGAACACGCCGTACCAGGCGGCGCGTTCGAGCACCTCGACGGCGTTGGCGACCCAGAAGGCGTTGGAGAACTTCCAGCCGGGCTTGGTTTCGGCGACTTCGCTCATCTTCGCTCCCGTCCTGGGGGTGAATCGGTGAAACGTCGATCTCCCAATTTCCGCATTTTACACGACGTGTCCAGCCTTTTTCGACCCGACCGGGGGTGGCGCCGGGGCGGCGCGGGGTCTAGAATGGGCGACGCATTCCCCAACCCCGGAGCGATCCATGGCCTCATCCGGCTCGAAAACCGTCATCTACGCCGCCCTGGTCGGCAACTTCCTCATCGCCGTCACCAAGTTCGCGGCCTCGGCGATGACCGGCAGTTCCGCCATGCTCTCGGAGGGCATCCACTCCCTCGTGGACACCACCAACCAGGTGCTGCTGCTGCTGGGCCTGAAGCGCGCGTCGCGGCCGGCGAGCGAGCGGCACCCCTTCGGGCACGGCAAGGAGATCTACTTCTGGAGCTTCGTGGTGGCGATCATGATCTTCGCCGTGGGCTCGGGCATCTCCCTCTACGAGGGGATCCAGCACATCCGCCATCCGCACCCCATTGAGAACCCGAACATCAACTACATCGTGCTGGGGCTGTCGATCATCTTCGAAGGCGTCGCCTGGACCCTGGCCTACCGCGAGTTCTCGCGCGTACGCGGGCAGCGGAGCCTCCTGCGCGCGGTGCACGAGAGCAAGGATCCCACCACCTACGTGGTCCTCTTCGAGGACACCGCCGCCATGCTGGGCCTGCTGGTGGCGTTGGTCGGCGTGTGGCTGGCCGACGTGACCGGGATGGCCTGGCTGGACGGCGCCGCCTCGGTGGTGATCGGCCTGATCCTGGGCGCCACGGCCCTGTGGCTGGCCATCGAGACCAAGAGCCTGCTCATCGGCGAGAGCGCGGATCCCGAGGTGGTCGCGGGCGTGGGCGAGCTGGCGCGCGAGGTGTCCGAGATCGAGCGCGTGGGCGAGGTGCTCACCCTGCACATGGGGCCCGAGTTCATCCTGGTGAACGTGAGCGTGGACTTCCGCGACGACGTGTCGGCCCGGCGGGTCGAGGCCGCCGTCGCCGCCCTGAGCGGACTGATCAAGGGGCGTTGGCCGCTGGTGAAGAAGGTCTTCGTGGAGGCGGAGTCCCTGCGCCCCGAGGATACGCCGGACTAATTCCTGGCCTATCTCTACCTGTGGGTATAGATTTAACCCGTCACTCGCATCTGCACACCGACGGAGGAGATCCGCCATGCACGACGGTTGCGGCGGCGTCCGGGACGACGGACGCGCCATGGTCGATAAGCTGAGAATGATGGGGTTCCGGGACATGCCCCTGCCCGTGGCCGCGTCCATCGACTGCGAATGCGGCGAGAGCTTCATGATGGCCCGCTTCGAGGACCGCTGCCCCCACTGCGACATGGTCTACGGCGTCACGCCCTGCCATGCGGGCGACCCGACGGCCATCCGGCCCGCCGGCGTGGGGTACTAGAGGCGCCGGTGGAGAAGTCGCTGACGGTCCTGTACGTGGAGGATCAGGCGCGCGCGGCCGCCTTCTACCGCGCGGCCCTGGGGCGCGAGCCGACCCTGGACGTGCCAGGGATGACCGAATTCGAACTGACCGCGACGAGCAGCCTGGGGTTGATGCCCGAGGACGGCGTCAAGCGCCTGCTCGGCGACGCGTTGCCCGACCCCGCCGCCGCCCGCGGCGTCCCCCGCGCCGAACTCTACCTGCTGGTCGACGACCCCGTCGCCGCCCTGGAACGCGCTCGCGAGGCGGGCGCCGCGATCCTCGACGACGTGCGGCCCCGCGACTGGGGCGACCGGGCCGGATACGGCCTCGACCCCGACGGCCACGTGCTGGCCTTCGCCGCCCCCCTCGATCGACATCGATAACGCTCGAGACCGACCGGTATCGGGAGAGGCCTCGGCCATCCGCCTATGTTAGGGTGGAATGACCGATTCGGACGGATACCACTCAGGGGGGACCACACATGCAACCCATCGAACGTCTCGGCGCCTTCTACCTGGGGCGCGAATACGACCTCGCCGGCGGCGAGCGCCTCGACGCGCCGGTCATGTACGACGCCCGCGACCTGACCACCCACGCCGTCTGCGTGGGCATGACCGGCTCGGGCAAGACCGGCCTCTGCGTCGACCTGCTGGAGGAAGCGGCGCTGGACGGCGTGCCCGCGCTGATCATCGACCCCAAGGGCGACATCGCCAACCTGCTGCTGACCTTCCCGGAGCTGCGTCCCGAGGACTTCGCGCCCTGGATCAACCCGGACGACGCGCGCCGCAAGGGCCTGGACATCCCCACCTACGCGGCCAGGACGGCGCAGACCTGGCGCGACGGCCTGGCCGAGTGGGGACAGGGCCCCGAGCGCATCCGCCGCCTGCGCGAGAGCGCCGACTTCCGCGTCTACACCCCCGGTTCGGACGCCGGCGTGCCCGTGTCGATCCTCTCCTCCCTGCGGGCGCCCCACGGCGGCTGGGACGGCAACGAGGAGGCCCTGCGCGAGCAGATCCGCGGCACCGTCAGCGCCCTGCTGGGCCTGGCGGGCGTCGAGGCCGACCCCATGCGCAGCCCCGAGCACATCCTGCTGGCCAACGTCTTCGAGCACTACTGGAAGCAGGGCCGCGACCTGGACCTGGCCATGCTGGTGACCGCCCTGCAGGACCCGCCGGTGCGCAAGCTGGGCGTGTTCGACGTGGACACCTTCTTCCCGCCCAAGGACCGTTTCGGCCTGGCCATGGCCCTGAACAACATCATGGCCTCGCCGGGCTTCGCGCCCTGGCTCGCCGGCGATCCCCTGGACATCGACGCCCTGCTGCGCGCGCCCGACGGCCGCCCGCGTCACGCCATCTTCTCCATCGCCCACCTGGACGACGCCCAGCGCATGTTCTTCGTCACCCTGCTGCTGGAGCAGACGGTGGCCTGGGTGCGCCGCCAGAGCGGCACCACCAGCCTGCGCGCCCTGCTGTACATGGACGAGATCTTCGGCTTCCTGCCGCCGACGGCCAACCCGCCCTCGAAGGCGCCCATGATGACCCTGCTCAAGCAGGCGCGCGCCTTCGGGCTGGGCGTGGTGCTGACCACCCAGAACCCCGTCGACCTGGACTACAAGGCCCTCTCGAACACGGGCACCTGGTTCATCGGCAAGCTGCAGACCGAGCAGGACAAGGCCCGCATCCTGGACGGACTCGAGTCGGCCGCCGGCGGCCTGGACCGCGGGACGATCGCCGACGCCATCGGCGACCTGGGCTCGCGCGTCTTCCTGCTGCACAACGTGCACGAGGACGCGCCGGTGTTCTTCCAGACGCGCTGGGCCATGAGCTACCTGCGCGGGCCGCTGACCCGCGACCAGATCCGCAGCCTGAAGCCGGCGGAGATCGCGGCGCCCGCGGCGGCGGCGCCCGCGCCCGGCGCGAC
>CAZSNA010000024.1:0-30776 GCA_964607825.1 uncultured Fibrobacteraceae bacterium
CTCCGTCGCGGGGAGGGCCTCGCCCCCGGCCAGGGCCCAGTCGTGGTCGAAGATCGCCTGCACGGCGCCGGCCGGCGCGGGGCCGGTGAGCCGCGCGCCCAGCTCGCGGATGTGCTCCAGAGCGCGGTAGTCCCAGTTCTGGCTGCCCACGAAGGCCGTGCGGCCGTCGACGACGAAGAACTTGGCGTGCTGCACGCCGCCCCACACGGAGCGGGCGTCCAGCAGACGGGCCTCGGCCCCGGGCAGGCCGCCGATCTCGTCCACCCACTGCGGGTAGGTGCGATAGAAGCCCTTGTCGGCCACCAGGCGGACGCGCACGCCGCGGTCGGCCGCCGCGGCCACCTCGGCCAGCACGGCGTCCAGGGCGTCGGGCCGCGCGGGGTCGGCGCTCACGTAGAAGGCCTCGATGTCCAGGCTCGTCCTCGCGCTCGCGATCATGTCGAGCCATACGTCGCGGGCGTCGGCCATCCCGGGATGGTCCAGGACGGTCTCCACCGGTGCGCTCTCCACCAGTTCGATGTGGCCGTCCAAGGGCGGCGGATCGGCGGGGACGACGTCGGCGGCGAGGGCGGCGAACAGCAATAGCACCAGCGTAAACGGCACGGACGACCTCCGTGGTGGGCGAACAGGATCCGAAGACCTGTCGTCATGTGATATCCCGACAGATCAAAAGTCTACACGTGTAGACTATGAGATCGATTCTCAACAGGCCCGGACCGTTGGTCGTCGGCGTCCTGGGGCGTCAGGCCTATCCGCATGGCGTTCATGGGTCTTCTCCGGATGGGGTGTCCCCGGACGGTAGCATGTCGGATGCGGCTGGGGCGAGGCCCAATCGCCGGCTGAGCCCTCGCGGCGTTTTTTCATGAATTTCTTGTTTGACGCCGGACCGGTTCGGCCTTTAACTGCCCCCGCAACACGAAACCGACACCCCGCGGACGAGGAGGGATCCCGTGAGCACAGACATCCGCTACCTGAAGTCGAAGCCCGTCGGCAAGGTCACGTTCCGTTTGCCCAAGGCGGCCGCGCCCGAGGCGAAGACGGTCAACCTGGTGGGCGAGTTCAACGCCTGGAACGAGCAGGCCACGCCCATGAAGAAGCTGAAGAACGGCTCCTTCTCGGCCGTCCTGGACCTGGAGGTGGGGCGGACCTACCGCTTCCGCTACCTGATCGACGACAAGACCTGGGAGAACGACTGGGACGCCCAGGCCTACGAGTCGACCCCCTTCGCCGGGGTCGAGAACTCGGTCGTCACCGTCTGAGCCCGCTGAAGCCCTGACGATGCGCCCCCGGCCCGCCCGGGGGCGCTTTTTTCGGGAACCCGACGCCCCCGCCCGGCATTGAAGATCCCCGTTCGACTCCACATCCTCCATCCCGGGAGAGCATTACGCCTAGCGATTGCTACCGCCTCTGACTTACGATCGCCGTCACGACGTCTCGTCAACGAAGCGGAGCCATCATGCCTGTGCGACCCCTTGCGGACCGGTCCGTGCGCTGTCCGGCCGCGCTCCCGATCCTCCTGTCCATCGTGTTCCTGCTGATGATGCCCGGCTCACCGCTGGCCGACCCCTCCGACGAGGTGGGCGGGGACGCGAGCGCGCAAGACGGGGCGGGACCGAGCTTCGATCTGGGCGACCTGCACACGGAACTGGGATTGAGCGCCGGGTACCGGATCCTCTCGGAGGCCGACATGTACGACACCTACGGGGGACTGCCCCTGTTCGGCGTCGACCTGGGCGTCCTGTTCGACGACCGCACCCGCTTCGTCATGGGCGTGGCCTACGGGACCGACTCGGGCGACCCGTACTACGACCGGCCGGACTTCGAATCCGGGCAGCCGCTCGAGCTGAAGACGGTGCCGGTCCACGTGGGCTTCCGGATCGACGCCTCTGAAAACCCGCGCTTCGGCCTGCACCTCGGCGTCGGCGTCGAGATGGCCTGGATCGAGGAGCTGGTCCCCGACCCGACCTTCGACGGCACGTACCTGAGCAAGAGCGGCTGGGCCAAGGGCATGCGGCTGTCGCTCACCCCCGAATGGCGGTCGGCCGACCGCCGCCGCTCCGTCGGCCTGAGCTTCGAGTTCGGCGGCGTCAGCGGCGAGATCGGCAGCGGCCACGATACCCACGAGGTCAACCTGATCGGCTACGGCGCGCGTCTGCACGCCGCCTGGGCCCTGTGAGCGGAGGGAGGACGCCATGACACGCTTATCGATCACCATCCTGGCCACCTGCCTGTTCGCCGCGCCCGCGCTGGCCGACGGCTGCATGGTCGCCCCCTGGCAGTACGAGATCTGGGAGGTGGGGCAGATCGCCTATCTGGACTGGGACGCCGACGCGTCCACGGAGAACCTGCACATCATGCCGCGCCTGCACACCGACGCGCGCGACTTCGCCTGGATCGTGCCGGTGCCCGGCCTGCCGGACCTGGCCGAGTCCGACGCGGAGGTCTTCCAACAGCTCGCCTGGCTGACGATGCCCGAGTACCGTCACCGGGAGGAGGGGTGGAGCTGCACGGGGACCCACGACGTCTCGTCGCCCAACAACGACGGCGGCGTGTCGGTCATCTATCAGGATCTGGTGGGGATCTACGACTCCATGATCCTCGCGGCCGACGACGCCGGGGCCCTGACCGACTCGATCACCGCCTGGGGCTTCCTGCACGACGACAACGCCGACGTTTTCACGCCCCTGCTCGACGCCTACGTCCAGGACGAGTGGTACTTCGTCACCCTCAAGGTCGACTCCACGTCCTTCGCGGACTACCAGCCGGGCTGGTACTACGACGGCGGCCTGCAGCCCATCTCGCTGAGCTTCGCCGCGGACGCGCCGGTCTACCCCATGCGCATCTCGGCCCTGAGCGCCCATGACGACACCTCGGTCATCATCTATACCAACGCCGACGTGCGGCTCGACTTCGAGGGCGCCGAGACCCAGTACGCCAATCGCCTGAACGACAGGGAGTTGCGGGCGATCCGTGCGCAGTACCCGGAGCTGGGCGCCTGGCTCGAGGCCGGCGATTTCCTCACCAAGCTCCGGCGCAACTACACGCCGCCGGAGATGGGCGAGGACGTCTACCTGTACGAGGCGGACAGCCAGGCGGAATTCCGGCGCCTCTACTACTCGGGATTCCCGGCGACCACGGGGCTGCTGCTGGCGATCGCCGGGGCGGCGTGGTGGCGGGCGAGACGGCTCAGGCGCGCGAATGGGAGGATCTGAGGCCGCCGCCGTGAGCGGTCGGCCGTGATGTCCCGCCCTGGCGGAACACGTTCGTGATCGCTGGGGTCGGGTATGCTAAGGTGAAGCGCGGTAACGGGCTGACGGTTCAATACCGGAGGACGATAGCGTGCCGAACCATCGCGTCATCTGGCTGATCCTGCTGCTGGCACCCGTGTCCGTGGTCGCCGCGGGGCCCGGAGTCGTCCTGGAATCCTCGAACCTGCCCATCCTGCTGATCGACACCGGCGGCCAGGAGATCCTCAACGAACCGGGGATCACCGCCGCCCTGCGCATCGTCGACAACGGTCCCGGACAGCGCAACGCCGTCGACGATCCGGCCAACGGTTACGACGGGCTCGTCAACATCGAGCTGCGGGGCTGGTCGAGCCTGTACTACTACCCCAAGGACAGCTACAGCCTGGAGACGCAGAACGCCGTCGGTGAGAGCGAGGACGCCTCGCTGCTGGGGATGCCGGCGGAGGACGACTGGGTCCTGTACGCTCCCTACGGCGACAAGTCGCTCATGCGCAACGCGCTCGTCTATCGGCTGGCCCGCGACATGGGATGGTGGGCGCCCCGGACCCGTTTCTGCGAGGTCGTGCTGAACGGGGCGTACATGGGCGTCTTCGTGCTGATGGAGAAGGTCGCGCAGGACGCGGACCGCATAGATCTCGACGCGCCGGAGCCCGGCCGGGACGACTGCGGCTTCCTGGCGGTCATGACGCCCGAGTTCCAGATCGAGCCGGGCGACGTCGCCGTGGAGACGCCGCTGTCCGGACGTCGCTGGGTGATCAAGTATCCCCGCGACGAGGATCTGACGGCCGGCCGGGTGGCGTACGTCGCCGGGCGCCTGCAGGCCCTGGACGCGGCGTTCCTCGACGGCGACCCGGAGGCCTGGCGGCCGCTGCTCGATGCGGCCTCCTTCGCCGACGTGCTCCTGCTGAACGAGTTCACCCGCAACTACGACGCCTTCGCCGCCAGCACCTACGTCCACGGCGGCCCGGGCGTCCCGCTGCATCTCGGTCCGGTCTGGGACTACAACATCACGCTGGGCAACATCAACTATCCGCCCGAGGAGAGCGACTGGGAGACCGGGGGCTGGACACAGGACAACGTGCTCTGGGCGGAGGACCTGATGGCCGACGCGGGCTTCGCGGGGAGCCTGTCTCGCGACTGGTCGCGCCGGCGGCTCGACGTGCTCGACCAAGCCCGCCTCGACGACTGGTTCGACGAGCACCTCGACCTGCTGGACGAATCCCAGGCCCGCAACTTCGTCCGCTGGCCGATCCTCGGCGTGCCGGTCTGGCCGAACCACTTCGTGGGCGAGACCTGGCGGGAGGAGGTGGCGTGGCTGCGCCAGTGGGTGGCCGACCGCGTGGACTGGATCGACGGACAGTGGCGGATCGTCCTGCCGCCGGATCCCATCGTGAACGAGATCAACTACAATTCGTCCGACGACTTCGATCCGGGCGACTGGGTCGAGATCTACAACCCCGGTCTGGACGCCCTCGACCTGGGCGGCTGGACGTTCCGCGACGGTGATTACCGCCACGCCTACGCCCTGCCGGCGGGCACCCGACTGGCGCCCGGCGGGCACCTGGTCCTCTGTCGCGATCCGTCGGCGTTCTCGGCGGCGTTTCCCGGCGTGCCCACCGCGGGGGGCGGCTTCGACTTCGGCCTCTCCGGCGGCGGCGAGCCGGTCCGGCTCTACGACGCCGACGGGCTGCTGGCCGACCACGTGACCTACGACGACGTCGCGCCCTGGCCCACGGCCCCCGACGGGGGCGGTCCCACGCTCGAACTGCGCTCGCCCCGGTACGACAACGCGCGGCACGACAGCTGGGCGGCGTCGACGGGCCACGGCACGCCCGGAGCGCCCAACGGCGCCTTCGACGACACGGTGTGGCTGCTGACCTTCACGGCGTCCCGCGGCGGGGCGGGAGTGGAGCTGCGCTGGTCCGTGCTGGGCGACGGCTCGGACCTGGTGCTGATGGCCGAAGACGCCGACGGTGAACGGGTCGTACCCCATATCGACGAGGGCGGCGGCCTCTACAGCGCGCTGGACACGACTCCCGACTGGGACGACCAGGTGGTCTACACCCTCTACCACGCACCGCCGGAGGGCGAGACGATCCGTCTGGGCGACCGCGTCCTGGACGAGGCGGCGGCGGTCACGCGCCTGGTCTCCACGGCGCCGAACCCCTTCGACGAGGAGTTGACGATCACCCTGGAGCTCGCGACCGCCCAGTCGGTGCGGCTGGTGGTCTACGACCTCGCGGGCCGCCGGGTGGCCGAGCTGCTCGACGAGCGGCGCGGCGCGGGCCCGGTCGTGGTGACCTGGACTCCGCGTCGTCTGGCGTCGGGCGTCTACATCGTCTGCCTGGAGTGCGAGGCGGGACGGTACGCGCGGAAGATCACGCGGGTGCGTTAGCCCCTCGGCGGATGGACGGGCCCGGACACGAGAGCGCCCTCCGTCCGCGGACGGAGGGCGCTCCGATCGAACGAGGCGCGGCTCAGACCTTCGCCGCGTCCCCGACCATCCCCTTCAGCACCGCCATGCGCTTGTCGTAGTCCTCCGCGAAGGTGACCACGGCCTTGACGATGTTCTCCGGGTCGAGCCCCGCGTCCTCGCAGACCTCGTCCAGCGCGCCGCCCTCGCGCCACATGTCGTCGTGGTCGCTGCAGACGGCGTACTCGCCGGCCAGGGGGTTGTAGTCCCAGTCCGACATGAGCCGGCGGGCGCGGTTGGTGATGTAGGTGCTGTTCATGCGGTCGGCGCCGGTGATGGTCGCGTCCTGGTAGGCCTGGTCCTGCAGCTTGAAGAGCTGCGGGCTGGGCACGGCCACGATCTTCACGTTGACGCCGGCGGCGTCGATGGCCTCGAGCGCGTTGATCAGGTTGTAGGTGCTCATGGTGCCCTGCACGAAGATGCAGCCCTGCTGGGGCAGGTCCGGCTTGTAGTCGCGCAGGACGTAGGCGCCCTTGGCGGCCTCGATGTGGGAGCCCAGGCCCAGGGCCTCGCGGTCGGGCAGGGGCACGCCGGGGCGGGTCAGGTGCAGGGCCACGATGGGCGAGTCGGTCTTCATGGCCGCCGCCAGCATCACGGGCACCTCGTTGTACTCCCAGGGGTGGATGTCGATCACGTGGCCGTCGGGGAACATCTGGGTGATGCCCGGCGAGAAGATGCCGAAGTGGGTGCGGCTGTCCTCGGCGGTCTCGGGGCCGCTGTGGCCGGCGATCCAGATCACCTTGCCCAGCTTGTGCTCGCAGTCCTGGGCCATCTGGCTGTACAGGCGCATGGCGCCGTACTTCAGGTAGCTGAAGGAGCCGTAGGTGGAGCAGGCCGTGTAGAAGCCGTTGAACTCGGCCTCGGGATCCTCGGCCATGTTCACGGCCGAGGCGCCCACGCAGAGGCTGGCGTTCTGGAACTCGGTGATCTCCTGGGGCAGCAGCACGCCCTCGGGCTTCTCGTCCCGCTCGAACCAGCCGTAGTTGGACATGTCGTCGTAGTCGGCGGCGAAGCCGGCGATGTTGGTCGAGCCGGCCAGGTCGGCGGAGCAGGCCAGGAACAGGGGCCGGCCGTGCTTCTCGCGGCAGTAGGAGTTGATCCAGCTGCCCCAGCGGGACAGGGCCGAGCGGTTGGGCTGCTTCTCGCCCGGGGCGGCCCACATGTTGGCGGGGTAGTTCTCGTAGTCCCAGAGGGCGTCGTCGTGCAGCGGGTTGTTGGCGACGGGGATGCGGAAGCCCTCGACGTCCTCGGGCACGCTCTCGCCCAGCTCGACCAGGCGGTCGGCCAGGTAGGCCACGGTGGACTCGTCCTTGCGCAGCACGTCCAGGGCCACGTTCAGGTTGGCCGCGTACTGGTCGCGCAGGTCGCCGCCGGCGGGGGCGGGGGCGTCCTCGCCGACCCAGGGGGCGTCGTACTTCTCGGCGAAGTCCTTGCGGCACTGCCAGAACAGGTCGCAGTTCAGGGCGTGGGGCGCGCCGTGGCTGACGTTGTCGTACTTGTGGTAGCCGCGGCCCTTGCGGGTCTTGCCCCAGGTCATGCCCGGGCGGCCGGCGGCGTTGTCGCCCTCGACCATCTCCAGGATGGCGCGGGTGACGTCGTTCCAGTCGCTGCCGTCGGCGGCCTGGTGGGTGTGCCAGCCGTAGGGCTTGAACCAGTCCTCGGGGGTGCCGTTGACCACGGAGCTGATCTTCTGGTCGTCGATGCCGTAGTCGTTCCAGTCCACCATCAGGAACATGTTGTCCAGGCCCAGGCCGTAGCCGGTGTTCTTCAGCTCGTGCCAGCAACCGGCGGTCAGGCCGCCCTCGCCCTCGATGCCGAAGACCTTCACTCCGTCGGCGCCGGCGCGCTTCAGGGCCAGGGCCTCGCCGGCCATCACGGGGCCGCCGTGGCCGCTCGGGCCGGTGTTGAACTTCACGAACAGGTTGTTGCGGGCCATCTCCACGTGGCCCGGCAGGCCGCCCCGGTTGCGGAAGTCGAGGAGGTCCTCCCAGGTGAGCGAGCGCTCGGGGGCGCCGGGCACCAGGTACTTGGCGTCGCCCGTCTTCTCGTGCATGACCCGCAGGGCCTCGTTGAAGGTCGACAGGGTCGCGTAGACCAGGGGCGCGGTGTGGCCGGCCACCAGGATGAAGCGGTCGCCGAAGCGCTTGCCCGGGTTGCGGACGTCCCAGCGCATGGCGCCGCCCAGCAGCAGGCTCAGCAGCATGTGCACCTTGGACCGGCTGCCGCCGGGGTGGCCGCTCTGGCGGTAGTTGAGCATCAGGTCGATCTGCTGGTCGACCACGTCCTTGATCACTTCCCAGTGACCGAAGTTCTGCGACTGCTCCTGGAATCTGGTCTCGATATTGGACACGCCGGTCTCCTCTCGCGAGCCTGTCGGGGCATCGGCGCGGCCCTCCGCGCCGGGGTCGTTCGTCTTGAAAGCGGGTCTCTGGAAATCTGGCAGCGCGGCGGGCCGCAAGCAAGAAAAACCGGGTTTTCGCAGGGGATTCAGACGTTCGCGTAACCCAGGTGGTAGGTCTGCAGGACGGCCGCCGCGGCGCGGGCGTCGTCCACGGCCCGGTGGAGCCGTCCGGACATCTCGATCCCCATCTTCTCGAGGATCGATTCCAGTCGTTGGCCCGAGGTGCGGTGGTGGTTCTCGGCCAGCCAGGCTGTGGCGACGGCGCGGATGTCGTAGGCGCCGCCGGCGATGTGCGAGCGGTAGTCCAGGTCGTGGGCGTCGCATTCGCGGCGCAGCAGGGGGATGTCGTAGTAGACGCCGAAGGCGGCGATGATGGCCTTGTTGCGGGGCCCGTACCACTCCAGGAAGCGCCCGCCGACCTCGGCGAAGGTCTCCCGGTCGGCCACCATCTCGGGCGTGATGGACGTGAGCCGAGAGATGAAGGGGGTGACGGGGTAATCCGTCGGCCGCACCAGCTCGCTGAAGGTGTCGATGACCTCCAGGCTCTTCTTGTGCAGACGCACCGCCCCGACCTCGATGATGTTGCTGCGCTCGACCGTGTTGTTGCCCTCGTCCGACTCGGGACAGGTGGCTTCGAGGTCGATCACGACGATGTCGGTGCTGTAGCGCATGGTCCGCCTCCCGGCGGCCACCCTAGCATCCGGCGCTCGTCTGCGCCAAGGCAATCCCGTGCAGAGATTGGGATTGGCCGATCGGGAACAATACCATACAATATTGTTATGGTATTGTGGCCGTCGTTGGTTTTCCCGAGTCTCGGGATGCGCCGCCGGTCCGATGCACCTGGCGGGCCGCAAGGGAACGCCGGAAAGAGAACGAGCGATGAAGTTCCTGGCTTCGCTTCTGCTGATCCTGCTCGCCATGGTTCCGCGGATCGTCGTCGGTCTGACTCTCGACGACTACCTGGAGCGGGCTGCAGCCGCCCACCCGGCCCTGGCGCGTCTGGTCGCAGACCGTGATGCGGTTGCGGCGGGCCGCGGCGCCTTGACCGCCTTGCCGGACCCGGAACTGCGTTTCGGCCTGATGCTCGAATCGGTCGAGACCCGTGTGGGTCCACAGCGCTGGTCACTGGGTGTGCGCCAGTCCTTTCCCTGGTTCGGCACACTGGGCGCCCGCGGCCGCACCCAGGACGCCCTTGTCCGCGAGGCCGACACCCGTCTCGCCGCACGCCGCCTGGAGATCCTACGCGACGTGCGCACGGCCTGGGTCGAACTCGCCTGGCTGGGGCGCGCCGAAGACACCGCTGCGGCCCATCTGCGCCTCCTGACCGTCTGGGAAGACGTGGCCCGCACCCGCTATGCCGCGGGCGAAGATGCCTACGAGGACCTGATGCGCATCCAGATGGAGCTGGGGCTGGCCGAAGACAGGCTCCGCTCGCTGCGGGCGCGGCGGCCGTCCCTGGCGACGGCCCTGAACGCTGCCGTCGGCCTGGCCGCGGATACGCCAGTCGCGGCGCCCGAGGACTTGCCCGTCTTCGCGGCGCCGGGCGCCGCCGACGAACTCGTCGCCCGTCAGCGACGCCGGCACCCCGAACTGGCGGCCGTGGACGCCCGCGTCGAACTGCACGAGGCCCGCGCCGACCTGGCCGCCAAGAACGGCTGGCCCCGACTGACGCTGGGAGTCGACTACATCGCCACCGACGAGGCCGTGCCGGCGATGGAGGACAGCGGCCTGGATCCGATCGTGGCGCGCTTCGGGCTGACATTGCCCCTCTGGCGTGGGCGCGTCGCATCAGAGCGGGCCGCCGCCGCCTCGGGCGCCGCCTCGGCGGCCGCCCAGCGCCGTGACCTGGAGCAGCGCCTACGGGCGCGGCTCGAGTCGGCCCTCTTCGACCATGGCGATGCGACCCGTCGCGCCGAACTCTACGGCCGGACCCTGCTGCCCCGCGCCCATCGCGCCTTCGACGCCCTGTTGTCCGCCTACGGAGCCGGCGAGGCCTCCTTCACGGACCTGATCGACGTCGTCCGCACCCTGCTCGAATACGGTCTGGCCCGCGATCGCGCCCTGGCGGACCGGTCGATCGCCGCGGCCGCCGTGGCGGCCCTGGCGGGCGACGAGACGCTGACCGTGCTACCCGACGAGGAGACGCCATGAGCTTCGGAACGATCACCCGGCGCAGGATCGGGCCGGCGCTGCTGGTCCTGGCGATGTTGACCGCGGCCTTCTGGGCCGGCTCGCGCCTGGGAGACGGGGGCGACGCCCCCCAGGCGGAGGCGGACGCGGCCGCGACGACCTGGACCTGTTCCATGCATCCCCAGTTCCAGCTCCCGGAGCCGGGCCAGTGCCCCGTCTGCTTCATGGATCTGATCCCGGCGGTCGAGGGCGCCGGCGATGCTCCGGATCCGGCGACCCTCGAGTTGACGCCCGCCGCCGCGGCCCTGGCCGAGATCGAGACGCGGCCGGTCGAGCGCGCCTTCGTTCCCACGGCGGTTCGGCTGGTGGGACAGATCGCCTACGTCGAGTCCGACTACCGCAAGATCACGGCCCGGGTCGCCGGCCGTCTGGATACCCTCTTCGTGGCGACCACCGGCGAGGCCGTCGCTGCGGGAGCGCCCCTGGCGTCCCTCTACAGCCCGGCGTTGCTGTCGGCCCAGACCGAGCTGCTGGCCGCCGCAGCGGCCGTCGATGCTGCCGTCGGCAGCGAACTGTTGAACGGCACGACCGAGCGGACCTTGCACGCGGCCCGCGATCGCCTGAGGCAGTGGGGTCTGACCCGAGCCCAGGTCGCCGGGATCGAGGCCCGCGGCGAGCCCACCGACCACCTGCGGATCCTGGCGCCCATCAGCGGCGTCGTGGTGGAGAAGACGGCGATCGAGGGGAGCTATGTGGGGACCGGCGCCGAGCTCTACAGCCTGGCCGACCTGGACCGCGTGTGGGTGGAGCTGGAAGCCTTCGAGTCGGACCTGCCCTATCTGCGTGCCGGACAGACGGCCGCCTTCACCCTCGAGGCCCTGCCCGGCCGGAGCTTCGACGGCGAGGTGGTTTTCATCGATCCCGTCCTGGACCGGCGCACCCGCACCGCGACCGTGAGGCTCGTGGCCGACAATCCGGATGGGCGACTGCGCCCCGGCCTCTTCGTCAGGGCCGTGGTCGAGGCCCGTCTCGACGCCGACGGCGCGCCCGTGCTCGACACCGACGCGGCCGAGGCGCCACTGGTGGTGCCCGCATCGGCGCCCCTGCGGACCGGGCGTCGCGCCGTGGTCTACGTGCGCGAGCCCGGCGAGACGCCCCGGTTCACCGGGCGCGAGGTGATCCTCGGCCCGCGCGCCGGCGACAGCTACCTGGTGGTGGACGGTCTCGAGGAAGGCGATCTCGTCGTCGTCGAGGGCAATTTCAAGATCGACAGCGCGTTGCAGATCCAGGCCCGGCCCAGCATGATGAACCCGGTCGCGGCGGAGGACGCGACTCCGCACGACTGCTGCGCCTCTCCGCCGGCCGAAGCGGAGGTCCCGGCTCTCGACGTCGCCCTGTCGTCGTCGCTCGCCCCGGTCGTCGACGGCTATCTCGCCCTGCAGACCGCCCTGGCCGGTGATGACCTCGCTGCGACCCGGGATGCGGCCGCGGGCATGGCCGCCGCCATCGTGGAAGTCGATGTCACCGGCGCCGACGCCGGGGCCGTGGAGACCTGGACCCAGGCCGCCGACCGCTTGGGCCGGGACCTCACCGCCTGGCGCGGGGCCGACGACCTGGCAACCGTCCGCAACGGCTTCGATCCCTTCAGCGACGCGTTCTGGACCCTCCTGACCCGGGCCGGCAAGGCCGACGCGGCCGTCGGCGATCGCGTCCTGCGTCTCTTCCACTGCCCCATGTTTGGTGATGGCGGCGACTGGATCCAGACCTCGACCTCGGCCGCCAATCCCTACTTCGGCGCGTCGATGCTCCGCTGCGGCTCCCAGACCGACACCCTGAGCCTGGACGGGGGAGTGGACCGATGATCAAGGCGATCATCCGCTTCTTCCTGTACAACCGGGTCGTGGTGGGCCTGGGACTGCTGGCGGTCCTGGTCGCCGGCTACGCCGTGGCCCCCTTCGACTGGCGCGACGACCTGATCCCCCGTTCGCCCGTACCCGTAGACGCCATTCCCGACCTGGGGGAGAACCAGCAGATCGTCTTCACCGAGTGGCCGGGCCGCTCGCCCCAGGACGTGGAGGACCAGATCACCTACCCGCTCACGGTCGCCCTGCTCGGCTTGCCCGACGTGGCGACGGTGCGCAGCGTGTCCATGTTCGGGTTCTCGAGCATCTACGTGATCTTCGAGGAACGCGCCGACTTCTACGACAGTCGCAGCCGCATCCTCGAGAAGCTCTCCAGCCTGCCGCCGGACGCCCTGCCCGCCGACGTGAATCCCGTGCTGGGTCCCGACGCCACAGCGCTAGGCCAGGTCTTCTGGTACACCCTGGAGGGTCGCGATCCCGAGGGCGCTCCCGCCGGCGGCTGGGACCTCGACGAGCTGCGCAGCGTGCAGGACTGGTACGTGCGCTACGCCCTGATGTCGGCCGAGGGCGTGTCCGAAGTGGCCTCGGTGGGCGGATTCGTGCGCGAGTACCAGATCGACGTGGATCCCGACGCCCTGCGCGCCTACGACCTGCGCCTCGATGACGTCTTCCGCGCCGTGCGCGAATCCAACGTCGACGTGGGGGCGCGGACCATCGAGATCAATCGCGTCGAGTACGTGGTGAGAGGGATCGGCTTCGTGAAGACCCTGTCCGATCTGGAGTCGGTGGTGGTCAAGGCGGTCGACGCGGTGCCGGTCACCCTGCGCGACATCGCCGCGATCTCCACCGGGCCGGCCCTGCGACGCGGCGTGCTCGACAAGGGGGGCGCCGAGGCGGTGGGCGGCGTGGTGGTGGCCCGCTTCGGTGAGAATCCCCTGGCGGTCATAGAGGCGGTCAAGGCGAAGATCGCCGAGATCGAGCCCGGCCTGCCGTCGAAGACCCTGGCCGACGGCACCGTCAGCAAGCTGGCCGTGGTGCCCTTCTACGACCGCTCCGGACTCATCCGAGAGACCCTCGCCACCCTCGACGACGCCCTGCGCGGCGAGATCCTGCTGACGATCATCGTGGTCGTGGTGATGGTCATGCGCCTGCGGGGCGGTTTGCTCGTGTCGAGCCTGCTGCCCCTGGCGGTGCTGATGGCCTTCGTCGGCATGCGCGTGTTCGGGGTGGACGCCAACATCGTGGCCTTGTCCGGCATCGCCATCGCCATCGGCACCATGGTGGACATGGGGGTGGTGGTCGTCGAGAACATCCTGCGCCGGCTGGACGAGACGCCCGCTGCGCCCCGCCGCGAGACCGTGCTCGCCGCCGCCGCGGAGGTCGGGCCCGCCGTGGTGACGGCGGTGGCCACGACGATCGTCAGCTTCCTGCCCGTGTTCACCCTGCAGGCCGCCGAGGGCAAGCTCTTCCAGCCCCTGGCCTGGACCAAGACCTTCGCCCTGGTCGCCTCGGTGATCGTGGCGCTGACGGTGCTTCCCGCGGCCGCCGACGTCCTGATGGGCCTGAAGCTGCCCCGCCTGCGTCGCCGGCGCTGGTTGGCGATCCCCGTCGCCCTGGCCGTCGGCCTGTTGCTGGCCGACCACTGGCGTCCCCTGGGACTCGGTCGCCACCTGCTGCTGAACCTGGCCTTCGTGGGCCTGCTGACCGGCGGTCTGCTCTGGGGCTTCCACCTCTTCCTGAAGGGCTATCCGCGACTGCTGGCCTGGTGTCTGCGACGCAAGGCCATCGCCCTGGCGGTGCCGGCGCTGATGATCGTCCTGGGCGGCCTGGTCTGGTCGGGGCTGGGGGAGGAGTTCATGCCGCCCCTGGACGAGGGCTCCTACCTGTACATGCCGACCACCATGCCCCACGCCTCCATCGGCGAGGCCCAGGACGTGCTGGCCAGGCTCGACCGGGCCCTGGCCGCCATCCCCGAGGTGTCCGACGTGGTGGGCAAGCTGGGGCGCGCGGAATCGCCGCTGGACCCGGCGCCGATCTCGATGATCGAGACCGTCATCAACTACCTGCCCGAATACCGCAGCGACGCCGACGGCCGAGTGCTGCGCTTCGCGTGGGACGCCGAGCGGGACGACTTCGCACGCGACGAGCGCGGCGAGCTTGTGCCCGACCCCCGCGGCCGGCCCTACCGCCAGTGGCGTCCGGAGATCCGCAGCGTCGACGACATCTGGGACGAGATCGTACGCGTCACGCAGCTTCCCGGCACCACCTCGGCGCCGAAGCTCCAGCCCATCTCCACGCGGCTGGTCATGCTGCAGAGCGGCATGCGCGCGCCCATGGGCGTGAAGGTCTCGGGCCCGGACCTGGCGAGCCTGGAGACGGCGGCGACGGACATCGAGCGCATCCTGAAGACGGTGCCCTCGGTGTCGCCGGCGACCGTGGTGGCGGACCGGGTCGTGGGCAAGCCCTATCTGGAGATCGTCATCGACCGCGCGGCCATCGCCCGCTACGGCCTGTCCGTCCGCGGTGTGCAGGACGTGATCGAGGTGGCCGTGGGCGGCCGCGCCCTGAGCACATCGGTGGAGGGGCGGGAGCGCTATCCCATCCGCGTGCGCTACGTCCGGGAGTCGCGCGACGACCTGGAGGACCTGGCCCGCGTCATCGTCACCGCCCCCGACGGCACGCCCGTTCCCCTGGCGGAGCTGGCCGAGATCGAGTACGTGCGCGGTCCCCAGTCCATCAAGAGCGAGGACACCTTCCTGACGGGCTACGTGCTCTTCGACAAGCATCCCGGGCGGGCCGAGGTCGACGTGGTGGAGGACTGCGCCCGGCGACTGGAGTCGGCTCTCGACGCCGGCGAATTGATCCTGCCGGAGGGCGTGAGCTATCGCTTCGCCGGCAGCTTCGAGAACCAGCTGCGCTCGGCCAAGCGGTTGCGGCTGGTGCTGCCGTCGGCCCTGCTGATCATCTTCCTCATTCTCTATCTCCAGTTCCGCTCGACGATGACCACGGGCATGGTGTTCTCGGGGATCTTCGTGGCCTGGGCGGGGGGATTCATCCTGATCTGGCTTTACGGCCAGTCCTGGTTCCTGGACGCGACCGTGCTGGGGATCGATCTGCGCGAGCTCTTCCAGATCCATCCGGTGAACCTGAGCGTGGCTGTGTGGGTGGGGTTCATCGCCCTGTTCGGCATCGCCACGGACGACGGCGTGATCATGGCCACCTACCTCGACCGGACCTTCCGGGAGCGGCGGCCCGCCACGCGCGAGGCGGTACGCGAGGCCGTGATCGCCGCCGGCGCGCGGCGCGTGCGGCCGGCCCTGATGACCACCGCCACCACCATCCTGGCCCTGCTGCCGGTGCTCACGTCCAGGGGCCGAGGCTCCGACATCATGGTGCCCATGGCGATCCCGTCCTTCGGCGGCATGGTGGTGGAGATCCTGACGATGCTCGTGGTTCCCGTGCTCTATTCGCTGCGCGAGGAGCGACGGCTGAACCGGGGCGGAAGTGCAGCAGGTGTTGACGCCTGACGTCCACCCGTTACTGTTGGAGCCATGAACACCTACCTGCGCGTGCTGCGCCTGGTGCGCCCGTACCTGCCCTTCATCCTGCTGTCCATGTCATTCATGGTGGTGTTCTCGCTGCTCAGCGGGTTCAGCATCGTGATGATCGTCCCGTTCCTGGAGGCGCTGTTCTCCGAGGAGGGGATCCGGGCCGCCGGGTCCGCGGCGGATGCCGCGCCCGTCGCCGCGCCGGCCGACACCCTGTCCGCCCTGGAGCGGGTGGAGGAGCTCTCCCGCGGCTTCAGCCCCTCGACCCTGCGCGACGACCTCATGGCGCGTCTGACCGGCTGGGTCGCGCGCGACACCCGCATGGAGACCCTGTGGGTGATCGTGCTCGTGTTCTTCGTGCTGAACCTGATCAAGAACCTCTCGGGCTACCTGCAGACCGTCTGCACCGACTACGTGCAGCACAGCTTCATCCGCGACCTCCGCGACCGGCTCTACGAGAAGTTCACCAGCCTGCCGCTCTCCTTCTACCACCGCCACCGCGCCGGCGAGCTGATCAGCCGGGCCACCAACGACGTGCTGGTGGTCAACCGCAGCGTGAACGTCAGCTTCACCAACCTGGCGCGCGATCCGGTGCTGATCGTGATGTACCTGGGCATGTCGCTGCTGCTGAGCTGGCGGCTGACACTGCTGGCCCTGCTGGTGCTGCCGCTGTCGATGGCGGTGATCGTGCGCATCGGCAAGATCCTGCGGCGCTACAGCCACCGTCAGCAGGAGAAGATGGCCAACATCACGACGCGGCTGCAGGAGACCATCTCGGGCATCCGGGTGGTGAAGGCCTTCACCAACGAGGCGCAGGAGAACGCGCGCTTCCGGGCCGAGTCGCGGCGCCTGTTCCGGGACCTGTTCAAGATCTCGCGCATGCAGCGGCTGTCGTCGCCGCTGACCGAGCAGCTCTCGGTGCTGGTGGGCCTGTTCATCCTGTGGTACGGCGGACGGCAGGTGCTCACGGGCGACGAGCTGCCGCCGCAGATGTTCATCCTCTTCCTCTTCTGCGTCTTCTCCCTGGGCAAGCCCATCAAGGAGCTCAGCCAGGTCAACAACGCCATCCAGGAGGGCATGGCGGCCGCCGAGCGCGTGTTCGCGGTGCTCGACCATCCCGTGGAGATCGCCGAGCGCGAAGACGCGGCCGAGCTGCACGACGTTCGCGGCGAGATCGAGCTGCGCGACGTGGACTTCTCCTACGACAACGGGACGCCGGTGCTGCGCGACGTCGACCTGGTCGTCTCGCCGGGGGAGGTGGTGGCCCTGGTCGGCGCCAGCGGCGCGGGCAAGTCGACCCTGGTGGACCTGATCCCGCGCTTCTACGACGCCACCGGCGGACGGGTGCTGATCGACGGCCACGACGTGCGAGACCTGACCCTAGCCTCCCTGCGCGGCGCCCTGGGCCTGGTGACCCAGGAAGTGATCCTGTTCAACGACACGGTGCGCAACAACATCGCCTACGGCCTGCCCGACGTGAGCGACGAGGACGTGGAGGCCGCCGCCCGCGCCGCCAACGCCCACGACTTCATCACCCGCATGCCCGCGGGCTACGGCACCCTGATCGGCGACCGCGGCGTGAAGCTCTCGGGCGGCCAGCGGCAGCGCCTGTCCATCGCGCGGGCCATCCTCAAGAACCCGCCGGTGCTGATCCTGGACGAGGCCACCAGCGCCCTGGACACCGAGAGCGAGATGCTGGTGCAGGAGGCCATCGACCGCCTGGTGCGCGACCGCACCACCGTCGTCATCGCCCACCGCCTGTCGACGATCCGCGACGCCGACCGCATCTACGTCATGCAGGAGGGACGCGTGGTGCAGGTCGGCACCCACGACGAGCTCCTGGCCGACGCGGACGGCCCCTACCGCTCCCTGCACGACCTCCAGTTCCGACGCTGACGCCTGCAACCTTCGGTCGCCCGGAACGTATTGGCGCGACACAGGAAGGGAGTCCCGCACCCGGAGGTAGACCCATGAAGAAGCACCCCACGACGCTGTTCGCCCTGACGGCGCTCCTGCTCTCGCTCCTGCTGATCGCCCCCGTCCTCGCGGGCGATCCGGACGACGAGGACAGCACCCTCACGGTGATCACGGACGACGGCGAACATTTCGTCTTCCACTTCGAGGACGAGGAGCTGCTCCGCATGGTCGACGGCGAGACCGGCGAATCGGTCTTCGAGATCGACCTCGGTCAGATAGAACTGGCGCTGGAGGAGGTCTTCGACGGTCTCGAGCAGACCCTCGACGACCTGGATCTCGCCGTGCACATCGACAGCGACGACAACTACGTTCGCTTCGCCGCGGACGACGACGAGGTCATCCTGGACTTCGACGCCCTGCTCGACGGCGTGTCCGAGGCCTGCTCCGCCCTGGGCGAGATGAAGTTCGTGGAATCCCGCCACCGCTTCCGCGGCGCCGAGGGCATGGAGGAGCTCGAGGCCGAGCTCGACGCCCTGCGCGAGGAGATGCGGGAGTTGAAGCAGGAGCTGCGCAAGGAGCGCAATCGGTCGCGGCACTAGGCTAGGCCCGGTCCGGGAGTTCTCGGACAGAGCCTAGGACAGATCCAGTTCGAGAATCCGAGGCAGGGCGTCGACGAACCAGTCGGCGCCCTGCAGTTCTTTGCGCGAGCCGAAGCCGTAGAGGCAGCCCACGGTGCGCGCCCCCGCGGCCCGCCCGGCCTCGATGTCGCCCGCCCGGTCGCCCACCACCACCGCCCGCGACGGATCGTCGATCATCGCCCGCACCATGCCCGTCTTGTCCTCCGCCACGCCTTGCGCGGCGGCCTCCTCGATGCACAGCGCGTCGTCGATCCAGCGCTCGAGACCGTGGCCGGCGATGACGGCCCTGAAGTAGATCTCGCCCGCGTTGGAGAAGAGCAGCAGCCGGTGGCGCTCGGCCAGGGCGGCCAGGGTCTCGGACGTGCCGGGATACAGCTCCGTGCGGCCGTCCTCGACGGCGGCCACCTCGGCCTCGGCCGTCAGTCGCGCGTAGGTGCCCGCGAAGGCGTCGCGCAGGTCGGGCGGGACCGTGGCGGGGGGGAAGGCCCGCTTGAAGTACTGGCGATTGGGCAGGCCCATGCAGTCGGCGATCAGATCGCGGTCGGGCTCGGCGACCGGCAGGTCGTGGCGGCGGTAGGCGCCGCGCAGACCGTCGGCCACGGCGTCGACCACCGCGGCCCGGGCGTCGAGCAGCGTGCCGTCCATGTCGAAGAGCAGGGTGTCCGGGAGCACTCAGACACGCTCCCGGATCAGGCGCGCCACCTCGCCGGCCTCGGCGTGGCGGCCGGTGGCCTTCTTGGAGTAGACGAGCTCGCCGTCCAGGACCACCTCGAAGACGCCTCCGCCGGCGGGGATCAGCTCGGCCTCGAGGCCGAATTCGCGCTTGAGTTCAGCCGCCAGACCGGCGGCTATGGGGTCGTAGTTTCAAGAGCGGCAGAATTCGATGCTCAGCTGCATGTCTTCCTCCTAGAACTGGATCAACAGCTTGGGCCACTCGGCCAGCTTCGCGCCGAAGGCGTCGGGCTCGAAGTCGTCGATGTGGACCACCGTATCCTCGCCGCCGCCGAGGATCACGTCGTAGATGTGCGCCTGGATGCCGTTGCTCCGGTCCTCGAGCAGGTTGCGGGTCGTCATCCAGGTCTCGAAGATGCGGCGGCCGATCACGCTGTGCAGGGTGAGTCCGTTGACGATGAGGCGGTCGAAGGACTCGATGCGGAAGTTGCCCTGCTTCAGGCCGAAGAGCACCACCTCGCCGCCGCGCCGCGTGGACTGGATGGCGTTGTTGACGCTGTTGTTGAAGCCGGCCATCTCCAGGGCCACGTCGACGCCGATGCCGCGGGTCTCCGCGCGGACGGCCTCGACCAGTTCGGGATCGGCCTCCCAGCCCTGCTTGGCCGATTTCGACAGATCGAGGGGGATCACGGCGTCGGCGCCCACCTCGCGGGCCATCTCGCGGTTCTTCGCGACGGGCTCCACGCCGATCACGCGCGTGGCGCCGAGGGCCTTGGCGATCATGATCACGAAGAGCCCGATGGTGCCGCAGCCGAAGACGCCCACCGTCTTGCCGCGCAGGTCGGCGGCCATGCAGGCGTGCACCGCGTTGCCGAAGGGCTCCTGGAGCGCCGCCACCTTCAGCTTGATCTTCGTCTTGTCGGTGGGCCACAGGACCGAGGCCGGCAGCTTGATGTACTCGGCGAAGCAGCCGTCGCGGCTGATGCCGATGATGGTGTCGCGGGCGCAGATGTGGGTCTGGCCGATGCGGCACTGGTGACAGGTGCCGCAGATGATGTGCGATTCGGTCGAGACGATGTCGCCGCGGCCGTAGCCGAAGGCGGCCCGGACCCGCGAGCCGACCTCGACGATCTCGCCCACCAGCTCGTGCCCGATGATGCGGGCCGTCTTCCCTTCCGCCTTGAGACTCTCGAAGATGTGCCCCTGGAAGGCGGTGCGGTGCCAGATGCCGCGGTCGCTGCCGCAGAACCCGGCGTAGAGCATCCTGATGATCACGTGGCCGCCGTCGGTGGGGTCGGCGGACTCGTCCAGGACCGGACGGGCCACCTCGCGTCGTTCGAAGCCCCTGGTCTCTTCCCAGGGCATCGTCGACTTGTCGTAGACCAGGGCCTGCATGGTGTCGCTCAACCTCTGACCTCCGCGGAAGGGGGGCGGGGACGCCGCGCGGAGCCCGCGGCGCCGTCGCGGCGAAGATACAACGGCGCGGGGCCGGGAGCAACCGCAGCCGGAGACGAAGACGGCCCCGACGCGATGCGCCGGGGCCGTCCTGCCGGGAGCGGGCCGCTAGTTGATCGTCTCGTAGTAGTCGTCGCCGTAGCCCCAGCCGCTCTCGGAGGTCCGGTCGCCGTCACCGCGCTCCTCCTCCTCCAGGAGGTCGTCCAGCGAGACGAGGTCGGGGGAGGGGTCGGTGTCCTGCAGATCCTCGAGGTTGTCGGTCTCGATGACCGGCGCGGGCGCGGCCGCGGCGGCTCCGAGTTCGCTCATCAGGCGCGCGAGACCTTCGGGGTGCACCGAGGAGCCGCTCTCCACGTGCGTGTCGATCCCGATCGCCGACATCGCCGTCGCGCCGGCGACGGCCTCGGGCTCCGGCTCCGCCACGGGCTCGGGAGCGGCGGGCGCCTCCTCGCTCGTCTCCGCCAGATGGCGGAGCACGATCTCGTCCATCAGGTCGAAATAGGCGCGGCTGCCGCTGGACAGACGGTCGTAGATCACGGTGGGCCGGCCCTGCAGCGCCATCTCGCTCAACCGCGTGTTGCGGGGGATGGAACGGTCGAGCAGGCGGCGTCCGTAGTCCTCGTCCAGACGGGCGGCCACCTGGCGGCTCATGCGCGTGCGGTGGTCGGTCATGGTCAGGAACAGGCCGGCCAGCGCGAGCTGGGGCCGGTGGGCGAGCCGGTAGTCGTCGATGAAGTGCATCAGCCGGGTCAGGGAGTCGCGACAGAGCTCCTCGGCCTGCACGGGCACCAGGTAGGCGTCCGAGGCCAGCAGGGCGGCGCGGGTCTCGGGGCCGAATCCCGGCGGGCAGTCGATCAGGATGGTGTCGTAGTCGAGGCGGGCCTCGAGCAGGGCGTTGACGAAGGACCGGGCGTGACGGGTCATCAGGTCCTTGTACTGCTCCTCCTCGGCCAGGGTCCAGGCGTCGGGGGCGATCATGTGCAGGCTGTCGATGGCCGTCTCGTGGACCACCTGTTCGACGGGCAGGCCCGAGATGATCACCTCGCGCAGGCCGCCGCGCAGCTGCTGCGGCCCGTAGCCCAGGCTGCGCGACACGCCGCACTGGGGGTCGGTGCCGACCACCAGCACCCGGTGCCCGGTCAGGGCGAAGCAGGCGCCCAGGTTCACGGTCGAGGTGGTCTTGCCCACCCCGCCCTTCTGGCTGACGATGCTGAATACGCGGGCCCGGTCCAGGCCCCAGGGATTGGTCTCGGCGGTCGATTCAGGGCGTACGTCTTCATGTCGAGGGTCTTGCATGGTGTTCCTTCACGTTGCGGTTCGCGCGCCTCAGATGTGCTTCAGAACCTGGTCTACGAGTTTCTCGATCCCTGCGAATACTTCGGAGATGCGGCCGGCGAGCATGTACGCCGGCGTGGAGGCGATCCGGTGCTCCCGGTCCAGGACGACCTCGTCGACGGCGGCGTCGACGTGCTCGGCGCCGGTGGCGTTCACGGCGTCGGCCGTGCCCGCGTCGGTGCCGATGGTCAGCCGGACGGGCGTGCGGGCGCCGAGGATCCGGCCCACCAGCGCGGGGGCGATGCACATGGCCGCGACCCACTTGCCCTTGGCGTGCATCTCGCCCACGAAGGCCGCCACGTCGGGATGGACGTCGCAATCGGCCCCCGCCACGGCGAAGGTGCACAGGTTCTTGGCGGCGCCGAAGCCGCCGGGCAGGAAGACGGCGTCGAAGTCGTCGGCCGAGAGCTCGGTCACGTCCGCCACGGGGCCGCGGGCGATGCGCGCCGACTCCACCCGGATGTCGCGGGTCTCTCCCTCGACGGGTTCCCCGGCCTGGTGATCGATCACGTGCATCTGCGGACCCGAGGGTGCGGCGATGGTCACGTCGGCGTCGGCCCGGTCGAGGGCCAGCAGCGTGGCCGTGGCCTCGTGGATCTCGGATCCGTCGAAGACGCCACAGCCGCTCAGGATGACGGCGATACGGGACATGGTGGTCAACCCCCCTTCGCGTGAGAGGGCGATTGTCCGTCCCGTCCGACGCCCTGTCAACCCCCCGCCGGCTTCCGATACCGTCTTTTTGAGCGTGTTTTATTCTTGGTGCACCGTGGTCGGATATTAGATTGGAAGGGTCGCCCGGTCCCCCCGGACGCTCGAACGGCCCGATCCCGACGTCGCGGATCCGGGCCCGGCCCGAACCGGAGTCCAACGATGTCCAAGATCGCCATCGGCGGGATGCTCGAGACCACCGACCTCGTGATGGTCAAGGTGCTCGGCGTGCGCCAGGGGCCCGGCGTCGCCGGCCTGACCCTGAGCACGCTCGGGCGCGAGGGCATCAACGTGCTCTGCGTCGTCTCGTCCTCCGACGCCAGCGAGCGGGAGAACCTGACCCTGGCCCTGGAGCACGACGCCCTGGACCAGGCCCTGGGCCTGTTGCAGTCCATCCGGGAGGAGATCGAGGCCGAGCGCTTCGAGGTGCGGCGCAACTGCTGCATCTTCTCCATCTACGGCCCCCACTTCAGCGAGCGCCCGTCGATCGCCGGCCAGATGTTCGACGCCCTGGCCGAAGGCGACATCGACATCCACGCCGTCAGCACCTCGGTCTCCACGGTCTCCTGCGTGCTCGACCAGGACCAGCTGCCCGCGGCGCGCCGCCAGATCCGCGCGACCTTCCTCTTACCCTGATCAGTTCGGAGAATTGTAGATTCGTACTAGGCCCGGTCCGAAGGGGCTCTGACTGGGCCTAGTACGAAAAGCCGCTCCCGCCGATGAACTCCCTGAGCAGGGAGGTCGGCGGCACGTACCGGGCCTCGATGGGCAGGTGCAGGGCCAGGAACTCCAGCAGCGCCCGCGCCCGACCGTAGGCCGGGTCGTCCGGCGACACCGCCGCCAGGCGCGGCTCCGCCCACAGCTTCAGCACTCCGAGCTCGTAGGCCAGTCCCGAGTTGAAGAACACGTCGGCGTTCTGCTGGTAGGGGAAGATGTGCCGGCGCTCGCCCTCGCGGACGCTGCGCCAGCGCTGCAGCGTCTCCGCGGCGGTGTAGCCGCGGAACTGGGCGTCGCGGACGATGCGGCGGTAGAGGCGGGTCAGCCGCGTCGGCATGTAGGTGATGTCGTCGATGTTGGTGTGGACCAGGGCCGAGACGTAGACGCGCAGGCAGCGGGCGCGGTCGATGGACGCCGCCACCGACGGGTTCAGGGCGTGGATGCCCTCGACCAGCAGGGGGGCGCCGCGGGCCAGGCGCGTCGGGGCGTCCCGCTCGCCGGCGCGGCCGGTCTCGAAATCGTAGTGGGCCAGGCGGACCTCCCGGCCGGCCAGCAGGGCCGCCAGGTCCTCGTCGAGCCGTTCGAGCCGCAGGGCCGCCAGGGATTCGTAGTCGTAGCCGCCGCCCGCGTCGCGGGGGGTGTCCTCGCGATCGACGAAGTAGTCGTCCATGGACAGGGCGAAGGGCCGCAGACCCAGCACGCGCAGCTGCAGGGCCAGGCGCTTGGCGAAGCTGGTCTTGCCGCTGCTCGACGGTCCGGCGATCAGGATCAGCCGTCCGTCCTCGGGCAGCGCGGCCGTCCGCCGGGCGATGTCGACCACGGCCTGCTCGTGCCGCGCCTCGCAGATGCGGATCAGCGACTTGGTGCGGCCCTGCTCGACCATCCGGTTGAGCGAGCCCAGGTCCGGGAAGCCCTGTCCCGCGGTCCAGCGGGCGTATTCGCGCAGGGTCGCCAGCAGCTTGGGTTGCGACTGGTGCTCGCCGACGTCCCCGGGCCGCCCCGGCGCGTTGGGCAGCAGCACGAAGCCCGGCGGCTCCAGCCTGAGCGCGAAGGCCCGGATCAGGCCCGTCGAGGGCAGGTGCAGGCCGTGGAAGAGCAGGCGGCTGCCCGCGACGCCGGTGTAGGACCCGGAGCCGGAGACCACGTGCCGCGCCGCCAGGCGGCTGTAGGAACGGGCCGAGTCGCGCAGCAGGCGGATCAGGGTGCGCTGGCCGTAGACCCGGGGCGTCAGGGGGAGGTCCCGGGCGATGATCTCCCGCATGCGGTCCTCGATGCCCGCCAGCTCCGCCGCGGTGACGTTGGTGTCGCGCCGCAGCCGGCAGAACATGCCCTCGCCGTAGGAGAAGTCGACCACCACCGGCTGATCGGGATGCAGCTCGTCGCAGGCCAGGGCGAGCACCGCGGCCAGGGTGCGTACGAGGGTGGAATGGGTCTTGGGATGGGAGAGCCGCATCAGCCCGATCGTCTCGCCGCCCCAGAGCGGCTCGTTCAGGCTCGTCCGCTGGCCGTTGACGACCCCGAGGACCACCGGGTCCCCGTTGCCGTCGTCGAGCAGGTCGTGGTTGGCCAGCGCCTCGATCAGCGGGCTGCCCGGCAGGGCGAAGACCTCGCGCCCTTCGATCGTGATTGGAACGGTCCCGTCGCCCATGGCGGCCTCCCGGTCGGTGGTGGGGTGGCCAGTCTACAGCTTCGAGGGGCGGGGCGTCCAGGCGCGGGCCGGGGCCTCCCGGACCGGTTCGAAATCGGGATGTCGGGGTTCCAAGATGGGGAAACGCGGCATTTTCCTCGATCCGGGAACGAATCCGCGGGTTTTTCGTCCTGGGCGGTTGTGGATCGGCGGGTCTGGACATATACTCCCGGCGATCCCGTAGGACTCCAGAGCAAAGGAAGGCAGTCATGTCCGTCAAGCTGGGTATCATGGGCTTCGGGAGGCTGGGCCGGAACATGTTCCGGATCGGTCACAACGAGCCCGATCTGACGTTCGCGGCGGTGAGCGACATCGCGGACGTCAACACCCTGGCCTACCTCCTCAAGCACACCACCGTCGAGGGCGTGTTCGAGGACGAGGTGGAGCAGAAGGGTCATTACATCATGACCGAGCGCCAGTGCACGCGCGTGGTGCACGGCTCGCGCCCGGGAGACATTCCCTGGGACGTGCTCGGGGTGGACGTCGTGATCGAGGCCACCGGCATGTTCCGCACGCGCGAGCAGCTCGAGAAGCATCTCGAGTCGGGCGCCAAGGCCGTGATCCTGTCGACGCCGCCGGTGGGCGAGATCGACCGCATGGTCATCAACGGCGTCAACGACGGCGACCTGACCGCCGACGACCGCATCGTCTCCAACGGCAGCAGCAGCTGCCACGCCCTGGCCCTGACCCTGAAGGTGCTCAACGAGACCGTGGGCGTGCGCCGGGCCTTCATGACCACCGTCCACGCCTACACCAGCGACCAGCAGCTGAGCGACAGCGCCCGGGGCGACCTGCGCTGGAGCCGTTCGGCCGCCCAGAACATCATCCCCAACTCGAGCTGGGCCGCCACGGCGGTCATGGACCTGATGCCCGAGCTGGAGGGCAAGGTGAGCGGCATGGCGCTGAACGTGCCGGTGCCGGCCGGATCGAACATCGACCTGGTGGTCGAGCTGGAGAAGCCGCTCGACGCCAAGGAATACAACGCCGTGTTCGCCGAGGCCGCCGAGGGCAAGTACAGCGGCCTGCTGGGCTACACCGACGAGCCCATCGTCTCCAGCGACATCATCGGCAACTCCTGCTCCGGCGTGCTCGACGCCCAGGCCACCATTTCCCTGGGCAACGGGCTGGTCAAGAGCGTGATCTGGTACGACAACGGCTGGGCCTACGCCTACCGTCTGCTCGACGTGGCCCGCAAGATGGCCGGTCTGATCCGTTCCCGGGAGGTTCTGTCATGAGAATCGGCATCAACGGATTCGGACGCATCGGACGCGCGGTCTTCCGCCTGCTGAACAGCCGGGAGGGCGTGGAGATCGTGGCCGTCAACGATCTGGCGGACTCCGAGGCCCTGGCCTACCTGCTGCGGCACGACACGGTGATGGGCCCCTTCCGCGGCCACGCCAAGATGGAGGGGGACACCCTCGTCACCGGCTACCAGCGTGTGAAGATGACCGAGGAGCCCGACCCCACCAAGCTGAAGTGGGGCGACCTGGGCGTCGACTACGTGATCGAGGCCACCGGGCGTTTCCGCCACCGGGAGCAGATCCACCAACACATCGACGCGGGCTGCAGGAAGGTCCTGCTCACGGTCCCGTCCAAGGACGAGATCGACGCGACCATCGTGATGGGCGTGAACGAGGAGGACCTGAAGCCGGAGCACAAGATCGTGTCCAACGCCTCCTGCACCACCAACTGCCTGGCGCCGCTGGCCTACGTGCTGGACAAGGAGTTCGGCATCGAGTACGGGCTGATGACGACGGTGCACGCCTACACCAACGACCAGCGTCTGGCCGACGTGCCCCACTCGGACTGGCGCCGTTCGCGCGCCGCGGCCGAGAACACCATCCCCACGACCACGGGCGCGGCCCGGGCGGTGGGCAAGGTGCTGCCCAACCTGCAGGGCAAGCTCGACGGCATGGCCATGCGCGTGCCCGTGCCCGACGGCTCGGTGGTCGATCTGGTGACGGTGATGACCAAGGACGTGACCGCGGAACAGGTGAACGAGGCCGTGCGCGACTACGCCGCCTCCGACCGCCTGCGCTCGATCCTCAAGTACTCGGAGGCCCACCTGGTCTCCAGCGACATCGTCGGCGACCCGCATTCCTCCATCTTCGACAGCGAGTACACCGCCGTCGTCGAGGGGAACATGCTCAAGACGCTGTCGTGGTACGACAACGAGTGGGGCTACTCCAACCGCGTGGTGGACCTGATCGAACTGATGGACAAGCTCGGCTCCTGATCGGGCCGACGGACCGGAGAGGAGAGGCCCCCCGGGGTCTCTCCTTTTCCTGACGATTCCTGACGAGGAGGGTGGCGCTTGCGGGCTTGGCTGGCACGACGGCTGGGGGCCTTCGCGGAGCGCTACCGCCTGCTGCTGACGCTCCTGGCGCTGAACGTGCCGGTGATCGCCCTGGTCCTGGCGCGCAACCTCGACGAGGTCGAGTTCGGCGGCCTGAACCTGCTCTACGCCGCCTGCGTGATCCTCGGCTACTACGTCTTCGCCCTGCTGGTCCTGACCACCCTGGTGCACGTGCTGCTGTGGCTGTTCAGCCGGGCGGCCGCGGCCATCAGCGCCGCGATGATCGTCGTCTTCGTCTTCTACCTGCTGGTCGACACCTTCGTCTACGACCTGGTCAAGTTCCACGTCGACCTGTTCTGGCTGGACTACATCCTGCACGACTACGAGGGCCTGGGCCTGCCCGAGTCCACGCTCTGGACGGCCCTGGCCGGGCTGCTGCTCGTGACGGCCGTGGAGGTCGGCCTGGTGCTGGCGGCGCGGCGGCTGCGGCTGCGTCGGCTGTGGCTGGCGCTGCTGCCGCTGGTGCTGGTCGTCGCGGGCGCGGTGAGCCAGGCCATGCACATCGTGGCCTACCAGCGCAACGACGGGCGCATCACCAGCCTCACGCCGCACTTCCCCCTCTACATGCCGACCACCTCGCACAAGCACGCCCTGAAGTACGGCGACCTGCTGCCCATCGAGGAGCAGTCGGCCGGGGCGGCGTCGGACGAGACCCTGCGCTATCCGCTGGGCGACGTGGACTGGCGCCTGCCGGACGGACGTCCGCCCAACCTGGTGTTCATCCTGCTGGAGAGCTGGCGCTGGGACGCCATGGACGCGGAGCTGACCCCGCACATCCACGCCCTGGCGGAGCGGTCGACCGTCTTCACCAACCACCTGAGTTCGGGCAACCAGACCACCTGCGGGCTGTTCAGCCTCTTCTACGGGCTGCACCCCACGTACTGGCCGGCGGTCAAGGCCAACAGCACCGCCCTGGACAACCCCCTGCTGATGGACGTGGTGACCGAATCGGGCTACTCCTGTTCCGTCCTGGCGCGATCCAAGTTCGAGCGGCACAAGATCCGGGACACCATCTTCCGCGGCATGCCGTTGTTCGAGGATTTCGGCGGACCGACGGTCCAGGACCACGACGTGGAGCTGACGGAGCTGGCGCAGGCCTTCGTGAACGAGTCGTCGGAACAGGGCCAGCCCTTCATGCTCTTCGTGTTCTACAAGTCGAGCCACTTCAACTACTGCTATCCGCCCCGCTACCGCATCCACCGTCCCGCGCGCAACATGCGCATGGCCTTCGTGGACGAGACCACCGACCCCGAGCCCTACCTCAACGACTACCGCAACGCGGTGCGCTACAGCGACGACCTGGTCGGGGAGCTGCTCGACACCCTCGCGGCCGCCGGCGAGCTCGAGCGCTCGGTGATCGTGGTGACCACCGACCACGGCGAGGCCTTCAACGACACCCGCGACAACACCTGGGGCCACGGCAGCAGCTACACCCAGTACCAGACCCGCGTGCCGATGATCCTGCACCTGCCGGGCCGGCCGCCCGGGGTCGTCTCGCGGCGCACCGCCCACGTGGACCTGCCGCCGACCCTGATGGAGGAGGTCTTCGGCTGCACGACGCCGGCGGACGTCTACAGCAACGGACGCAACCTCTTCACGATGGACGACGACGTGCGGCCCCTGGTGATCGGCAGCTACTTCAACCACGCCTTCGCGGTCGGGGACGACATCTACGAGATCTTCCCCATGTTCACGCGCCGCTACCGTCTCGACGACGCGGCCGCCGAGGCCGCCCCCCCGCCGGCCGACCTCATGCGCGAGGTCATGGTCGAGATGAACCGCTTCCTGGCCGAACCCGGCCCCGCGCCGCGCCCCGTCCGCTGAACCTCCGTACGAGCGGAAACGCCGGATGTGGTATAATCATGGATGGATCGGTACACCCGGCACCCCGAAGGAGCGACATGAGATCCCTGCTGCCCATCCTGCTGACGGTCGTGATCCTGGCGCCCGCCGCGGCCCCCGCCGCGCCGGCGGCCCACCGGGAATTCGAGCTCGAATCCGTCGAGCTGACGCCCGAGCGACAGATCTGGCCCTGCATCTACGGCAACCGCACCTCCGGCAGCGGCTACGAGGGCTGGTGGGGCGGCATGGAGAGCTACGCCCGCCTGATCGATCCCCGCGTCGAGCCCTGCGACTGCGACATCGGCTTCTCGATCCGCGCCATCCACATCATGCTCGGCCTCGACGCCAGCTGCGACCTGCAGATCTCGGCGCGTCTGCTCGAGGTCGACGACCCCTGGGGCTGCCCGACCCCCGGCATCACCCTGGCCTGGGCGCCCGTCATCCAGGTCGACGACATAGACATCTTCGGCTATTACGAGATCGAGATCCCCTGCGACTTCCCCTGCGCCAGCATGGACGAGCCCTACTTCATCGCCGTCGACTTCTACGGGGGGAGCGCGGACCGCGTGAATCTCGTGGGCGGCGGTCCCGCCGAGGACTGCGTCAACTGGAACGACTGGGGCTCCGGCTGGGTCGACCTCGTGGGCGACATTGGCTTCCAGAGCGGGCTGACCATCTGGGCCGACTCCGACTGCTGCTATCAGCCCATCGCCAACACCCCGTCGAGCTGGGGCGCCGTCAAATCGCTGTACCGTTGAACCGCACCGGGAGACGTACGATGACCGGATTCCTCACGCGCCTGTCCACCGTCCTGCTGCTCGCCGTTCTGCCGCTCGCCCTGCTCCCGGCGTCGACCGCCGCCGCGGAGCCCGACGACGAACCCCTGGCCCACCGCCGCGCCGAAGCGTCGCGCAAGGCCGAGCTGCACGCGGGGCTCGCGAAGGCGCGCCAGGAGGCCACGCCGAACCAGGCGCTCTACGACGCGGTCCACTACGACCTGGACCTGGATCTCGATCCCGGTTCCCAGATCCTGAGCGGCACGGTGACCGTCACCGCCCGCGTCCTCGGCGGGCTGTCGACCCTGGACCTGGACCTGGCCGCCGGCATGAGCGTGAGCGCCGCGACGGCGGCCGGCGGCGCGACGACCTGGTCCCGCGCCGGTGACCTGGTGACCGTCGACCTGGACCGCGCCTACGCGGCGGACGAGCTCGTCGTCGTCTCGGTCACCTACGCGGGCGACCCCTCGGGCGGCAGCTTCGGCTGGGACAGCGCCGACGGCCAGCACATGATCTGGACCCTGAGCGAGCCCTACGGCGCCCGCGAGTGGTGGCCCTGCAAGGACCTCAACACCGACAAGGCCGACTCCCTGGACGTCCGCGTGACCGTGCCCGACCACCTGATCGTGGCCTCGAACGGCCTGCTGGTCTCCGACATCGACCACGGCAGCACCCGCACCTTCCACTGGCACTCCGACTATCCGATCGTGACCTACCTGGTCTCGCTGGCCATCCATCCCTACTCCACCTTCTCGCACTGGTACACGCCCCTCGGCGGCGGCGACCCCATGGAGGTGCAGCACTACGTCTTCGCCAGCCAGTACTCGGCCGTGCAGGCCAACTTCGCGCTGACCGCGCCGATGATCGGGATCTTCGCGGAGGGCTTCGGCGAGTACCCCTTCGTGGACGAGAAGTACGGCCACGCCATGTTCACCTGGGGCGGCGGCATGGAGCACCAGACCCTGTCGAGCATGGGCGGCTGGTCGGTGGACCTGATCAGCCACGAGCTGG
>CAZSNA010000024.1:30786-38175 GCA_964607825.1 uncultured Fibrobacteraceae bacterium
TCACCTGCGCCGACTTCGGGCACATCTGGCTGAACGAGGGCTTCGCCACCTGGTGCGAGGCCTACTACCGCGAGATGACCGTCGGCGTCGAGCTCTACCGCGAGTACATGGACCTCGCAGCCTTCTACGGCTCGGGCACCATCTTCGTGGAGGATCCCAGCGACTTCTACGCGATCTTCAACAGCAACCTGAGCTACAACAAGGCCTCCTGGGTGGTGCACATGCTGCGCGGCGTGATGGGGGACGAGGACTTCTTCGCGGGCCTCGCCGACTACCGGGCCCTGTACGAGCACGACTCGGCCACCACCGAGCAGCTGCGCGACGTCATGGAGGCCGCCTCGGGCCTCGATCTGGACGCCTTCTTCCAGCAGTGGATCTACGGCGAGTACTTCCCGGTCTACACCTTCGGCTGGACGCCCGGCGAGGGGGACCTCTCGGTGACCGTGCGCCAGGAGCAGACCCAGACCGGCCTCTTCGACATGCCGGTGCCCCTGCGCGTGCAGACGAGCGCGGGCACCTACGACTTCACGGTGCGGGTCTGGCAGGCCGAGGAGACCTTCGTGCTCGGGCCGGTGGCGGGCGAGATCCAGGACGTGGTCCTCGATCCCGACGACTGGATCCTGTGCCAGATCCAGAGCGCGGTCGTGAACCCGGGCCTCGACCAGGGCGTGCTGCTGGTCAACGGCGTCGACTGGGACGTCTACGGCGGCGAGATCACCAGCGCCTACGCCGACAGCATCTTCACCGGCGACCATCCCTACGACTTCTGGGACGCCTTCGCCGAGCCCTCCGGCGGCTACGTCCCCGAGCTGCCCGCGCCCCTCGGCCACGGCTCCGTCCCCGGCGACCGGCTCGGCGACTACTCGACCGTGGTCTGGGTGGGCAACAACTACAACGGCGACCTGGCCCGCTGGCAGGAGACGTCCATCCAGTCCTACCTGGACGCCGGTGGCAACGTGCTGCTGCTGACCCGCTGGGCGGCGGCCTTCATCGACGGTTCGCTGCTGGACTACATGGGGATCGCCTGGGCCGAGACAGGCGAGGTGCTGGGCAACTGCCAGGCCGTGCATCCGGACCTGGCGGACATGTCCTTCACCGGCACCCAGAACTGGTGCGACGTGTTCACGCCCACCGGCCTGCCGGCCCGCACGGAGCTCCTGTTCCAGGACACCCTGGGCTTCGGCGGCGTTCGCGGCCTGGGCGCCTGGACCGTGCCCGAGACCGCGCCCAGCCACCGCGACGACGGCGGCCGGCTCGCCTTCGTCGGCGCACGGCCCTATCGGCTGAACCACGCCGCCCTGCGCGCCAACACCCAGACCATCCTGGACGACCTCTTCGCCGAGCCCTACGATCCGCTGGTGTCCGCGCCCGACGCCGCGACGCCCGCCCGGCCGTCGCTGGCGCCCAACCGGCCCAACCCCTTCAATCCGCGCACGCTGATCCCCTTCGCCCTGCCCGTGTCGGGGCGGGTGGAGCTGACGGTCTACGACGCGGCGGGGCGCCGGGTGCGCACCCTGGTCGACGGTCACCTGCCGGCGGGCGGCCACGAGGCCGTCTGGCTGGGACGCTCCGATCGCGGCCGCGCGGTCGCCTCGGGCACTTACTTCGTCCGCCTGCGCACCCCCGAGGGGGTGGAGACCCGGGCGATCTCGCTGGTGAGGTAGCCGCGCCATGCGCCGATTCGCCGTCCTGCTCCTGATTCCGGCCGCCGCGGGGCTCCTGTGCCCCGCGGCGGCCGCGCCGTCTCCGGAGGGGGCGCCAGAGCGTATCGTCTCCCTGGCGCCGAGCATCACCGACCTGCTCTTCGACCTCGGCGTCGGCGAACGCGTGGTGGGCGTGACCGACTGGTGCGTGCTGCCGCCCGGACGCGGCGACCGGTCGCGGGTCGGCGGCCACGTGGATCCCAACCTGGAGGCGGTGATCGCCCTGCGGCCCGGGCTGGTGGTCGTGGAGGCCGCCCACGGCGAGGTGGTCGCGTCCCTGCGGGAACTGGGTGTGACGGTCTGCGTGGTGGAGCACCGCAACGTGAAGGGCATCCTCGAATCGGTGACGTCGGCGGGCGCCGCCTGCGGCGTGGCGGAACGGGCGGCGTCCCTGCGCGAAAGGCTGGGCGAACGCCTGGCGGCCGTGGCGGCGCGACGGGGGACGCGGCCCCGGACCCGCGCCATGATCGTGGTGGGCCGCGACGTGGCCTCCGGCCGTCTGAGCGACCTCTACCTGGCCGGCGGGGGCACCTTCCTGGGCGAGATGCTGGTCCTGGCCGGCGGCGAGAACGTCATGGACGGGACGACGGTGAGCTATCCCATGATCTCCCTGGAGGGTCTGCTGACCCTCGCGCCCGAGGTCGTCATTGACCTGGCGCCCGAGTGCGCGGATGATCCCCGCAAGCGGACCGAGCTGGCGGCGGCCTGGAGCCGCCACCCCGAGATCCCGGCCGTGCGCGACGGACGGGTCCATGTCCTGGTCGATCCCGCGCTGCTGGTGCCCGGGCCGCGTTTCGTCGAGACGCTGGAACGGCTGGCTTCCATCCTGAACCCGGACTGACCATGCCCCCTGTCCAGAACATGGCCGTCGACGTCCGCCACCTGCGCCTGGAGCTGGGCGGCTGGCCCGTGCTGCGCGACGTCTCCTTCGCGGTGCGCGCGGGCGAGTACCTGGCCGTGGTGGGACCCAACGGCGCCGGCAAGACCTCGCTGCTGCGCTGCATCAACCGCGTGCTGCGCGGCTGGCAGGGGACGATCAACGTCCACGGCGTGAGCACCGCCGCCTTCACCCAGCGCGAGCTGTCGCGTCTGGTGGCCTACGTGCCCCAGGCCGGCGGACGGCACAGCCCTTTCACGGTGCGAGAGACCATCCTGATGGCCCGTTACCCGCACCTGACGCCCTTCGTCTCGGTGGGCTACCGCGACCTGCGATTCGTGGAGGACGCCCTGGCCCTGACCGGCACGGGCTCGCTGGCCGACCGCGCCATGCACACCCTCAGCGGCGGCGAGCGCCAGAAGGTCATGCTGGCGGCGGCCCTGGCCCAGAACACGCGCGTGCTGCTGCTGGACGAGCCGACCACCTTCCTGGATCCGCGCCACCGCGACGTCTTCCGCCGCGTCCTGCGCATCATCAACCGCGAGAAGGGCGTGACGGTGATCGAGGTCACCCACGACCTGAACTGCGCGGCCCTGGACAGCCACCGCATCCTGGCCCTGAGCGAGGGCCGGACGGCCTTCTGCGGTCCGCCCAACCAGTTCATGGACGAGGACGTGCTCGCCGACATCTTCGAGCGCGGCTTCCTGTTCACCGAACACCCCGAGACCGGCGGCATGATGATCCTGCCCGAAGGAGGCGAGGGGCCGTGAGGTTCGTCTGGATGATCGGCATGATCCTGCTGACCCTCACGGTGCTGGGCGTCGCCCCGTTCCTGGGCATGACGCGCATTCCCGCCGACGCCGTGTTCGAGGGCGCCGACGCGGACCCCGCCAACCAGATCTTCTGGCAGCTGCGCGTGCCGCGGGTGATGCTGGGCTTCCTGGCGGGCGCGGCCATGTCCCTGGCGGGCATGGTCTTCCAGGCCATGTTCCGCAACCCGCTGGCCACGCCCTACACCCTGGGCGTCTCCAGCGGCGCGGCCCTGGGGGCCACCGTGTACCTGCGGCTCGGCCTGTCCTTCTCCGTGTTCGGGGTGACGGGGCTGACCATCGCGGCCTTCGCCGGCGCGCTGATGGCCATCTTCGTGGTCTACGGACTGGCCCGCACGCGGCCGGGCACCTCGACCGCCACCATGCTGCTGGCTGGCGTCGCGGTGAACTTCACGTTCAGCAGCCTGATCCTGCTGGTGCACTACACCTCGGACCTGGCCAACTCCTTCAACATCCTGCGCTGGCTCATGGGGCGGCTCGACACCGTCGGTCCCGACGAACCCCTGTCGCTGCTGCCGCTGCTGGTCTTCGGGGGGCTGGCCGCGCTGGTCCTGCACCGCGAGCTGAACCTGATGGCCGTGGGGGACGAGCTCGCGCTGAGCCGCGGCGTCGACGTCTACCGCTACCGCAAGGTGCTGTTCCTGAGCACGTCGGTGATGGTCGGCGGCGTGGTGGCCATCTGCGGTCCCATCGGTTTCGTGGGCATGATGGCGCCCCACATCTGCCGCCTGCTGATCGGACCGGACCACCGCTGGCTCGGACCCATGTCGCTGCTCTTCGGCGGCGTGTTCCTGGTGCTCTGCGACACCGCGGCGCGCATGCTGGCCGCCCCGGCGGAGCTGCCGGTGGGCGTGGTCACCGCCCTGCTCGGCGGGCCCTTCTTCATCTGGCTGCTGAGCGGACGCCGCGGCGCGGCCGTGGATTCGGGAGCCTGAGCCCGTGCTGTCGCTGCTGGCGGCCTCCCTCGTGTGGGCCTTCTCCTTCGGATTGATCAAGACCCTGCTCGACGGCTGCGACCCCGGCGCGGTGGCCGTCGCCCGTCTGGCCCTGGCGACGCTGGTCTTCGCGCCCTGGCTGCGGCGCGCCGGCGCGAGCCGCGGACCCGCGCCCCTGGCGGCCCTGGGGGCGCTGCAGTTCGGCCTGATGTACGTGCTGTACATCGCCGCCTACGCCCACCTGCCCGCCTGGGCGGTGGCCCTGTTCACCGTGTTCACGCCCCTCTACGTGGTGCTGCTGGACGACGCGCGCCGTCGCGCCGCGGCGCCGCGTCATCTGGCCGCCGCCGCGTTGGCGGTGCTCGGCGGCGCGCTGGTGGTCTGGCGCGGCCTGCCCGCGGGCGAGGCCTGGCCCGGCATCCTGCTGCTGCAGGGGGCCAACCTCTGCTTCGCCGTGGGCCAGCTCGTCTACCGCGACTGGCGCCGCGCCGATCCGGACGGGCGCGACGTCGTCAACCTGGCCTGGATGTACCTGGGCGCGACGGTGCTGGCCGGGGCGGTCGCGTGGGCGCGCGGCGGTCTCGGCGACCTCGCCGGCCTGGACGACGGCGGACGCGTGGCCCTGCTCTACCTGGGCCTGCTGCCCACCGGCGCTGCCTTCTGGCTCTGGAACCGGGGCGCGACGCGGGTCGGCGCCGGCCTGCTCGGGGCCGCCAACAACATCAAGATCCCCCTGGCGGTGGTCGTGTCCTGGACCGTGTTCGGCGAGACGGCGCGCCTCTGGCCGGCGCTGGGCGGTCTGACCGCCGTGGTCGCCGCGCTCGTCCTGGCCGGCCGGGACGGCGCCGCCGGACCCGCCCCCCGCCGCTGAGGCCCTTGCGGTCTCGTCCCCGTGTCCCGTTCATGTGCTGATCCCCGGAGGTCGTCCATGCGTCGTCGCGAACTGGAAAGCACCGATCCCGCCGTCTTCGCCGAGGTGGCCGCCGACGCCGAGGTGGGCTGGCTGGGCCTGGTCGTCGCGGACGGGGCGCCCCGCGTGATCCCCCTGAACTTCGCCGCCGTGGACGGCGTGGTGTACTTCCACGGCGCCCTCGAGGGCGAGAAGTTCGCGCTGGTCAGCGAGGGCGGCCCCTGCAGCTTCGCCATGGCCAAGCCCTACAGCCTGATCCCGTCCGGCTGGTCGAGCGGGACGCACGCCTGCGGCGCCACCCACCTGTTCAAGTCCGTGGAGATCCGCGGCCGCTGCGAGCCGGTGGAGGATCCCGACGAGAAGGCCGCGGGCCTGCAGGCCCTGATGGAGAAGTACGAACCCGGGGGCGGCTACGAACCCGTCGCGGCGGACACGTCCATGTACGGGCGCGCGCTCCGGGAGGTGGGGGTGTTCCGGGTGTCGGGCCCGTGGACGGCCAAGGTGAAGTTCGGGAGCAACGAGCCGGTGAAGGTGCGCCTGGCCTGGATCGCGGGGCTGCGCGAGCGCGGCGCGCCGCTGGACCTGGCCACGGCCGCGGAGATCGAGAAGACCCTCGAGGGGGAGATATGACCGTCAAGCAGGCCCTGGCCGCCCTGAAGAAGGCCGGCACCGCCCAGAACCGCAAGATCTACGGCCGCCACGGCGTGACCGCCGAGATGTACGGCGTGAGCTACGCCGAACTCGAGAAGCTGAAGAAGGCCATCGGGACCGACCACGCCCTGGCCGCGGCGCTGTGGGCCACCGGCATCCACGACGCCCGCGTCCTGGCCTGCAAGGTCGCCGACAGCGACGCCTTCGGCGCCCGCGAGCTCGACGCCATGGCCCGGGAGCTGGACGACTACGTCCTGGTCGACGCCTTCAGCTCCATGGTGGCCCGCGGCAAGCACCGCCTGCGCAAGGCCGAGCAGTGGAGCCGTCGCAAGGGGGAGTGGGTCGCCGCCGCCGGCTGGAACCTGGTCGCGTCGCAGGCCGACCACGAACCGACCCTGACCGACGCCTGGTGCCGCGAGCGGCTGCGGGAGATCGAGACGGGCATCGGCAAGGCGCCCAACCGCGTCCGCCACAGCATGAACCAGGCCCTGATCTGCATCGGGCTGCGCGGCGCCGCCCTGGAGAAGTCCGCGCTCGCGGCCGCGAAGCGCATCGGCGAGGTCGAGGTGGATCACGGACCGACCAGCTGCAAGACGCCCGACGCCGCGGCCTACATCGCCAAGACCAAGGCCTACCGCGCGAAGAAGGCCCGGCGCTAGTCGTCGATCGTCGAGGGATCGACCAGCTCGATCTCGAAGAGCCGGGGCCAGAACTTGCCGGTCACCCAGACGCGGCCGGTGGCCGGATCGTGGGCGATGCCGTTGAGCACGTTGGCCGCCCCGATCTCGCCCGGAGAGAGCAGTCCCGCCAGGTCGATCACGTCGGTCACGCTCCCGCTCTCGGGATCGATCCGCACCACCAGATCCGTCTGCCACACGTTGGCCCACACCGCCCCGTCGATCCACTCCAGCTCGTTCAGCATGGACAGGGGCTCGCCCCAGGCGTCCACCGTCACGCGGCCGATCTCGACGAAGGTGTCGGGATCGCGGAAGTAGAGGGTGGCGCTGCCGTCGGTCATGATCAGGCGGGTCCCGTCGTGGGTCAGTCCCCAGCCGTGGGTCGGGTAGGTGAGCTGGTCCAGCAGGGCGAAATCGTCCAGCGCCCAGACGAAGGCCGTCTCCGACAGCCAGGTCAGCTGCAGCAGACGGTCCTGCCAGATGGTGAGGCCCTCGCCGAAGTACGAGTTGCCCAGATCCTGCGATCGCAGGACCTGGCCGGTCTCCAGTTCGACCTCCCGCAGCTGGGAATGGCCGTGACGCCCCGTGCTCTCGTACAGCGAACCCTCGTGCCAGACCAGGCCCTGGGTGAAGGCCTGGGGGTCGTGGGGGTGGTCGGCGATCACGCGGTAGGTCCAGGGCTGCAGGAGGGCGAAGGGGAGGGGCAGGCTGTCGTTCTGCCAGGAAACGGTCAGCTGGGACGTGTGCAGGCCGGGGGAGACGGCGCCGCGATCGGCCTCGAGCCAGAGCGTGTCGACCGCGCCCGG
>CAZSNA010000025.1:0-37882 GCA_964607825.1 uncultured Fibrobacteraceae bacterium
GCTGGCGGCTGACCGAGGCGGGCGCCGCGCGGGGCGCCGAGCTGGCGGGAGGCCCGTCGTGAGCGCGGCCCAGGCGGAGATCCTCGCCATCGCCGTGGTCACCGCGGCCGGCTGCAGCCTGGTGGGCGTCTTCCTCATGCTGCGCCGCATGGCCATGCTCGCGGACGCCATCAGCCACGCCATCCTGCCCGGCATCGTGGTCGCCTTCTTCCTCGTACGGGACGTGGCCTCGCCCTGGCTGCCGGCGGCCGCGGCGGCGACGGGCCTGCTGACCGTGGCCATGGTGGAGGCGCTGACCCGCACGCGCCGGCTCAAGGAGGACGCGGCCATGGGGCTGGTCTTCCCGGCCATGTTCTCGCTGGGCATCGTGCTGATCACCCGCTTCGCGGGCGACGTGCACCTGGACGTGGACGTGGTCCTGCTCGGCGAGCTGGCCTTCGCGCCCTTCGACCGCTTCGAGGTGAACGGCGTCGACCTCGGCCCGCGTCACCTGTGGCTGATGGGCGGCGCCACCCTGCTGAACCTGGCGGCGGTGACGCTCTTCTTCAAGGAGCTCAAGCTCGCCACCTTTGACGCCGGCCTGGCCGCCGCGCTGGGCCTGGCCCCCACGGCCGTCCACTACGGCCTGATGGCCCTGGTGTCGGTGACCGCCGTGGGCGCCTTCGACGCCGTCGGCCTGATCCTGGTGGTGTCGCTGATGATCGGACCGCCCGCCGCCGCCTACCTGCTGACCGACCGCCTGGAACGGCTGCTCGTCCTGGCCGTCGCCCTGGGCGCGCTCGCCGCCACCCTCGGCTTCGCGCTGGCGGTGCGCCTGGACGCCTCCATCGCCGGCTGCATGGCCGTGGGCGTGGGCCTGGTGTTCCTGGCGACCTTCCTGCTGGCGCCCCGGCGGGGCCTGGTCGCGGGACTGCGCCGCCGCCGTCGCCAGCGCCGGGAGTTCGCGCAGGTCATGCTGGCCATCCACCTCGTGCAGCACGAGGGCGAGCCCGACTGGGACGAGGAATCGCGGGTGGAGCACCTGCACGGCCGCCACGTGGGCTGGACGCCGCGCTTCACCGAGCGGATCGTGGCGGGCGCCGTCGGGCGGGGGCTGGTGGTGCTGAATGACGGACGCCTGGGTCTGACCGCCGCGGGGCGGGAGGCCGCGGGGCGGGCGTTGAGCGGGACGCGGTCTCCAACCGCCCCTTGACAGCCACCGACGCCGGGCTGTTCGTATGAGACGTCACCCTTTCTCCCTCACGGAGGCTCCCCCATGCACGAGAAGAGCATCGACCTGCTGAACGCGGCGCTCGCCGACGAGCTCGCGGCGATCCACCAGTACATGTACTTCCACTTCCACTGCGACGACCAGGGCTACGACCCCCTGTCGAACCTCTTCAAGATGACGGCCATCACCGAGATGACCCACGCCGAGATGCTCGCCGAACGCATCCTCTTCCTGAAGGGCGAGGTGGAGATGACGGTCAGCGCCCCGGTGGAGAAGATCCGGGACGTGGCGAAGATGCTGGAGCATTCGCTGACGCTCGAGGAAGGCGCGGTCAAGATGTACAACGGCTTCGCCCTGAAGTGCGCGGAGCACGGCGACAGCGTGACCAAGCAGCTCTTCGAGACGCTGATCGCCGCCGAGGAAGGCCACTACGACGGCTTCGACACCCAGAACGACCATCTGAGCAAGTTCGGCGAGCAGTTCCTGGCGCTGCAGTCCATCGAGCGGTCGAAGCAGATGGGATCGGGCGGGCCGGGAGCCTAGTCCACGCGTCCGCGTCCAGCATCCGGCGCCGGCTCCCTCTCACGATGTCGTCGGCCACCGCACCCCGACCCGAGGATTCCGACCATGCCCCCCAAGCCATGGACCTACCTCGAGAGCGAGACCCTGCTCAGCACGCGCATCTTCGACGTGGCCCGGGACACCGCCGTCTCGCCGCGCACCGGCGACGCCGGCGACTACGTCCGCATCGCCTCGCCCGACTGGGTCAACATGGTGGTACTCACCCCGGAGCGGGACATCGTGCTGGTGCGCCAGTGGCGCCACGGCCGCCGCGGCCTGACCCTCGAGATCCCCGGCGGCATGGTCGACGCCGGCGAGTCCCCCGCCGAGGCCGCCGCGCGCGAGGTGCGCGAGGAGACCGGCTACGCGGCCGATCCGCCCGAGCGCCTCGGCGAGGTGCACCCCAACCCGGCCTTCCTCGACAACCTCTGCTCCACCTGGCTGCTGACCAACGCCCGGCGCGTGGGAGAACTGCGCCAGGATCCGGGCGAGGATCTCGAAGTGGTGCTGCGGCCCCTCGACGAGATCCCCGCCCTGATCGACGCCGGCGAGATCACCAACGCCCTGGTGATCTGCGCCTTCTGGTGGCTGCGGCGGGTGCGGCCGGAGCTGATGTCCGCCTGAGCGCCTCCCCGCGCATCCGCCCTCAGAACCCCACGGACACGGCGAAGGCGCCGCCGCCGTCCGCCGTCGGGCCGACGCCGAGCCGCAGGTCCGTCGGTTCGACCGGCTCCCAGGCATCGCCGTGGCTCGAGGCCAGGCCGAGCAACACGCCCACGGGCATCAAGAGCACCGAGCCCAGGACCGCTTTCTCTCCGGCGGACATGGAGAACATTGCTCCCGGCGGATCGGAGCCCTCGGCCACGCCGATCGCCACGGCGATGACGGTCGTCGCCAGCAGGCCGGCGCCGACGCTGCGCATGCGGTTCCCCTCCCGCGAGCGACGTTCGAGCTCGACGACATCGGCCCGGGCCACGCGGTACGGATCGAGCCCGGCCCGCCGGGCGAGCACCAGGGTGTCCCCGTCGGCCGAGACCAGGTCCCCCCGCAGCGTGCGCGGCTTGCCCTCGCGCCCGTCCCGGACCGTCGCGCGCAGATGGTCGCCCGGCGTCGGCGAGGCCGGGCTCCCCGCCAGAGACGGCGACGCGGCGAGCAGGATCAGTGCGAGAGACCCCAGGACGACGTTCGATTCGGTCTGCATCCTCATGGTACTCCTCCACCGTTCGGGATAGGTGTGTTCGGCATGAGGACCTGGAACCCGCACGGAGCGCCCGGGTTCCGCGCTCGACCGGCACGCGGGCAACAACTCGTTGTCCGGCAACGGGATGATCGACATGCCCCTTCTCCGGTATAGTCCCCCGGCCATCGGCCGATAGCTTCGATAGAACAGGACGAATATCGCTCGGCCGCGTGAACCCACGACCGCGGTCCGGCGCCGTCCGATCCCCGCTCCGCGGAGGCCGTGCATGTCGCAGACGGAAACCCTGGATCGCCTGTCCCGCGAGGAGCTCGAACAGCTCCAGCGCGAGATCACCACCCGCCTGGATACCCAGTCCGCCGAGTCGAAGCGCGACCGCTACCGCGAGCTCTTCGAACGCTCGGCCGACGCGATCCTGATCATCGACGGCGACACCTTCGTCGACTGCAACCAGGCGACCGTCGACATGCTGCGCTACCGGAACAAGGCGGAGCTGCTGCAGACCCACCCGTCCGAGCTCTCCCCGCCCAAGCAGCCCGACGGCCGGCTCTCCTACGAGAAGGCCAACGAGATGATGGCCACCGCCGTCGAGCACGGGAACCACCGTTTCGAGTGGGATCATCTGCGCGCCGACGGCTCCATCGTGCCCGTCGAGGTGCTGCTGACCGCGGTGGAGAAGGCGGACCGCACCCTGATCCACGTGGTGTGGCGCGACATCTCCGAGCGCAAGCGCCTCCAGGCCGACCTGCTGCAGGCCCAGAAGATGGACGCCATGGGCAAGCTCACCGGCGGCATCGCCCACGACTTCAACAACCTGCTGGTGGCGATCCTGGGCTACGCCGACCTGTTGGAGGCGGAACTGCCCGAGAACAGCGCGCAGCACCGCTTCGTGGAGCTGATCCAGCAGTCGGGCCAGCGCGCGGCGACCCTGGTCGGCCAGCTGCTGGCCTTCAGCCGCAAGCAGCTGCTGCAGCCGCGCGTGATCGATCTCAACGGGGTGGTGCGCGACCTGGAGCAGATGCTGATCCCGCTGCTCGGCGAGGACATCCGCTACACCAGCGAGTTCGACGCGATGCCGCTGTTCATCAAGGCGGACCAGGGCCAGATCGAGCAGGTGGTGGTGAACCTGGCCACCAACGCCCGCGACGCCATGTCCCGCAGCGGCCTGCTGGCCATCGAGACCCGCCGCATCGAGATCTCCGAGGACAGCATCGGCGCGAGCGTGCACCTGGCCACGGGCGAATACGCCGTCCTCTCGGTGGCGGACTCGGGCGCCGGCATCGCGCCCGACGACCTCGAACGCATCTTCGACCCCTTCTTCACGACCAAGGGCATGAACGAGGGCACCGGCCTGGGCCTGTCCACCGTCCACGGCATCGTCAAGCAGAGCGGCGGCGACATCCAGGTGCACACCGAATCCGAGCAGGGCACGGTCTTCAAGGTCTACCTGCCGTTGACCGACGAGCGGCCGAGCCCCCGGCATCCCCTGGCCAAGGCCGCCCAGTACCGGCCGGCGCAGCGCCACGCCACCATCCTGCTGGTCGAGGACGAGGCCGTGGTCTCGGGGCTGGTCGAGGCCGTCCTGACGCGCGAGGGCTTCAAGATCGTCACGGCCGCCAACGGCGTGGAAGCCCTCGAGCTGATCGAGAAGCTCGACCTGGAGCCCGACCTGCTGCTGACCGACGTGATCATGCCGAAGATGGGCGGGCCCGAGCTGGCCAAGCGCCTGGCCGAGACCATGCCCGACCTGAAGATCCTCTACAGCTCGGGCTACACCGACAGCGCCCTGACCGATCGCGGCGCCCTCGAGGAGGGCGTGGAGCTGATCCAGAAGCCCTATTCACCGGGCGACCTGGTGGCGCGGATCGATCGGATGCTGCGGGAGGACTGAGGGGGCTCCATCTTCCGGGGCGGCGTCGATTCATGGTATACTCCCCGCGGTATGACCTGAACGATCATCGGCGATCCCGATCCCGGAGGACGATACCATGCCCCTCGCACATCGCGCGCTCGGCGCATTCCTGCTCACGTGCCTCGCGGCCGCACCCGTTTCCGCCGACCCCGACTGCGGGATCGGCATCTATTTCGACGAGGCCGGCACCCAGCGGGGCATCGACGCCGCGCCCGGCAGCGTCGTGCACGCCTACCTGGTGGCCGTGTTCAACGGCGGCCCCCTCCCCCTGGTCCGGTTCGAGCAGCCTTACATTGACGTCGGCGGCGCCGGCGGCGGCTGGGTCGAGATCCGCGGCGGCGGCGTCAACGACTACACGCCCTGGGGCGACGGCGACCTGTCCGTCGACGCGGTCTGGGATACGCCGTTCATGGTGGACGGTCCCGTGGTGATCGCCGACCTGTTCATCGAGGTCGAGACGGCCGACCCGATCACCATCCTCGCGTCCTGCCACTTCTGGGGATGGATCGAGGGCGAAACGACACCGCTGGGCGGGCAGCACTGCACCCATTGCGACATGATGCCGCCCCGGATGACGATAGCCGCGACGATCAACTCGGAGTGGGTGCCGGTGGGCGCGGAGGAGACGACCTGGTCCGCGGTGAAGGCCATCTACCGCTGATCGACGCATATGGAAAGGGCCGCCCGTCCCGGGCGGCCCATGGTTTACACGTGTAAATCCCGACCCTGATCAGGGGAAGAAGGTCATACCCAGGCTCAGATGCTGGTAATGCCCGTCCTCGCCGGGATTGAACAGGAAGCCGACCTCCGGCCGCAGGATCCAGCGCTCCGGATCCGTGCTCAGCCCCAACCCGACGTTGATCGCGACCAGGCTGTCCCCGCCGTTCTCGACGAGCGGGATGAGCGCCTTGGCCGAAGGATTCAGGTCGACGCCCGTCGCCAGGGGCACGGTGAACAGCAGGGTCGGGTGGAACTGGAAGGTGTCCCCCTCCTCGACGTAGTCGCCGAAGGCGAAACCGACGGGCAGATAGACCGCCGAGAAGCCCTCGGTCAACCCGAACTTGGGCCCGAAGCCGATGACGTTGTACGACACCTTGTCGTCCCCATCCGATTCCATGACGACGTGCTCGAAGCGTCCCCGCAGGTCCGTGTTCTCGCCGATCCCGCGCGCCCACTGCACGCCGTAGTGGTCGTAGGCCTCCGCGGACTCCCCCTCGTTGACGTAGCTGACGCCGCTCACCCCGGGCGTCAGCTCGGTTCGCCCCTCGCCCACCAGGCGGGCGTCCTGCATCTCCGCGAACGGGGCGCAGCCGGCGCCGATCAGCAACATCGATGCGGTCGAGATCAGGATCGCGATACGTCCATGCATGTTCATGCCTCCGTTCCTATTCCCGCCAGTACCCGAACTCGGGTTCGAACAACGTCCCGTCCATGTCCCCCGTCTTGTCGTGCAGATACGCTTGCGCATCCGCGATCGCCCGATTGTAGATACAGGGACCGACCTCCTCCAGCACGTACTTCAGCAGCAACGAGGCCTTGAGGTCGCCCATCTCCTCCTCCAGGTGCTCGGCGGCGTAGCGCTTGATGGACTCGAGCAGGCGCTGCTCGGTTTCGCGGTGGAGCTCGATGGTCATGACTCGGATCCGTTCGACTGGGTGAAGCGCTCGTCCGACCTCTCGTCCCGCGCGGCGTCGCCGACGTCCGCGAGCCAACCGATCCGGCAGTCGGCCGGTCCGTCGAACTCGGGCACGTAGGGCTTGATGTCGAGCAGCGGCGTGCCGTCGAGCACGTCGATCCCCTCCACGTGCAGGGTCCGGCCTTCCACGCGTTCGAGCTTCACGACCGAGAGTCCGATCGGATTCGGGCGCCGGGGCGCGCGGGTGGCGAAGAGGCCGCGCGGCTCGGTGTCCAGGAAGGGAACGACCTCCAGGTCGTAGCCCCCGCTGCGGTGGAAGAGGTAGAGCAGGATCACGTGGGAGAAGCCGTCCAGGTCGCGCAGGCCCGCGGCGTAGTCCGGCGCGACCTCCACGGTTCCGCGCACGCCGACGGCGCCGCAGGGCTGGATGGGCATGCCCTTCGGGTCGGTGAAGGGGGTGTTGATGATGCCGATGGGAGTGACGTCCATGGGGCCTTCCGTCCGGTCGCCGGGCCGCGGCGCCGAAGACCGGATGATAGCACGATCCCGGAGCCCTAGCCTCCCCCGTTCCGTGGGACCAGCCCGCACATGATCGGCACGAAGTCGATCTCCTCGCGGTCGTCCGGTATCGGCGGCAGCTTGTCCACCAGATCCGGATGACGTCTGACGTCGTTGGCGACGCGGAAGGCCGGCTGCAGATTGCGCAGCACCATGGCGCGACCGTCGGCCAGCAGGGCGACGGCGTCGTAATCGACGTCGAAATCGCCGGTCGGATCGAAGATCTCCACCCGCTCGCGCAGCTCGCCGGTCGCCTCGTGGATCTCGAAACGGCAGACCATGCCCGGCGGCAGGTTCTTGTCGAACAGGGAGGTGCGCACGCGCAGGGCGCCGTCGGGCAGGACCTCCAGGGTGCGGATCATCGGCTCGTGGCTGCACAGCTTCCGGTCGGGGAAGATCAGCTCGCCGTTGACGATGGAGTAGCTGGAGTACCTGGCCTCGTCGAGCTCGGCCTGCGTGCGCCGGTGGGCCTTGAAGTCGCGCGTGACGACGCGTGTGGTCGCCCCGTCCGGGTCGCGCCATTCGAGACGGTACTCGTCCCTCACGGGCGGCAGCACGATCTCTCCCCCGTCGAGCGCGACCGACTTGTACCAGGGCTCGTACTCGTCGGCCTCGTCGCCGTAGCCGCCATGCGTGAGGTCACGGCGGATCTCCTCGCTGTGATAGACAACCGTGCGCGCGCCCTCGTCGTCGTGGAGGGCCGCCCGGAACACCGTGAAGAAATTCCCCGGATCGTCGCTCTCCTTCATCTCGGAGGTGACGCCGTACCAGCCGCGCGGCGTCTCCCGGGCCCGGGTCATCCAGGCCATGCCCTCGAGCCGCCAGCGCCCCCGGGGAGTGCCGTCGAGCTCGACGAACTCGAGCTTCGTGGGGTAGCCGTGCTGGACGGCCAGGCTGCCGTCCGCGCGCAGGAACAGGGCGCCGGGATCGCGCACCTCGCCGGGCCCGTCGCCCTCGCGCACGATCGTGTCGAGGTGCTCGCCGTCGTCGGAATAGACCAGGACGTGGGAGAGCTGCGCGTCGAGCATGTAGACGCGGCCCGCGTGGACGACGACGTGTCTCTGGTCGAACCAGCCCAGCAGCGGGGCGTCCTCGTCCTCGGGGTCGATGCGCCACTGTTCGCGGAGGTCGAGGCTGCGGACGCGGGGCGGGTCGGCGGGGCTGTGGATGGTCGGGGGTTCGGCGTGGGCGGCGGCCGTGAGCAGGATGTGCGCCAGCAGGCCGCACGTCGCCAGCATATGCTTCATGATCCGTTCCTTCCTCATGCGATCCGGTCCGTCTCGAGCCGTCCCGGGATCCCGTGCGCCGGCCGGGTCTCGTCGACGCTACCGCCAGCAGACGCCCGTCAGCTCCCGCATCGTGGTCGACCAGGAGGTGATCTCACCCGTCGCCTTGTCCACGCTGACCATGGCTTTCCGCAGTTGAACACGGGCGCAGAGGCCATAGTCGCCTCCGGACCTGATCACGTACAGAAGACGCTGGGTGAAGGCGTCCGCGCTCTCGAGCGTCTCGCTCGAGGCCACGCCGGTGTACCACTCCAGCATCCCGGCGCCCCACATGTACTCCACGAGTTCCCGGACCGCGGCGGCCGTGATCGGCCTGTGCCCGAACACGCCGAGCACCTTCATGGGACGCCGGCTGTCGTACATCGTGCGATCCAGATAGCTGCACTTGTGGACCCGGTCCAGGATCACGTCGATCGAATAGGCCTCGTTCACGCGTCTGAACTCGAAATACTTCTCCGTTTCCCGCTCCGACTCGAGCACGCGGTAACAGGAGCTGTGGAGCGCCGAGTATTCGGACAGCTGGAAAGCGTAGTCCCGATCGTCGGTGCACAGCTCGATCCAGCATTCGCCCGGATCGCACAGATTGCTGTAGGTGCTGACCGTGTTCTGGTAATAGGGGTGGCCCGTCGGCTGGTCCTCCACGTGGAACCCGGCGGGCAGCCTGTGGCCCGAATAGGCGAAGGACACGACCTTGTCGTCGCTCCAGCCGTCAGGGTTGTGCCAGATGCCGGGATCGTCCCAGTCGTAGAGATTCGCCCAGTACGACTCGTCGGGGCCGATGATTTCGCCCAGTCTGTCGCCGGTGCAGGACGACAGGGGCAGCCAACCGACCGCGAGCAGAATCACTGCGGTCCGGACATATCGACCGGCGGCCTGTCCATCGATCATGCCATCGCTCCGGATGGGGCTCATATTCACGGCCGAGGCGCTTGATACTTCTTTCCCGATAGGCTCGGTTTACACGTGTAAACGGATCGTGTTCCCGAAAGCTCGTCACGTCCCGCCGCGGGACATCTCTCCCACATGAACCGTCTCGACCCGCGTGAACTCGATGTCCCTGACCCGGGCCATGCCGCGCCACATCAGGGCGTGTCCCCGCGTGAAGCCCACGGGCCGGACGCGCTTGCGCCAGAGCTCGATCTCCCGGTCCGTGGCGTCCCGCAGCTCGCCGGCGATCCCGTGCAGCCGCAGCGCGGGCGGGGTCGCGAATCCGCCCCGCAGCAGCGATCGGAGCCAGAACCAGCGTCCGCTGTCCACCGCCATCACGCAGACCCGTCCGTCGGCGCCCAGGTTGCGCGGCAGCCGGCGGGGAAACTTCTCGAACCAGATCCCGCGTCCCGGCTCGCCGAGGATCAGCGAACCGATGGGCGCCACGTGGGGCTCGCCGTCCTCGGACACGGTGGCGACGGCGTAGTGGAAGGAGGAGCCGAACGACGCCCGGAAGAGCGCCTTGATCTGCGGCCAGTCCCGGCGGATGTCCATGTTCGCCCCCCTGTCGGAATACCCTGCCGAATGGACCCACACCGTACAGCATGGCGTCGGACAAGACCCGCACGAACAGGTTCCGAACCGCGTCCGACGACGCGGTTCCTTCGGAATGCCATCGAGGCGGCTCATCCTGAAAAGATGGCATCAACCTTGCGAAGTCGCCGGTTGATCAGCTCCTCACGTATCGAGAGACCTCATCCGGAGGACGCGCCTGCATGACTAAAACGACGATAACTTGCCTGACGGTGCTCGCCCTGGTCGCCGCGAGCGTTCCGGCGGAGCTGTCGGCCGAAACGCTCGAACGGAGCGTCATCGGTTCGGGTGGCGGCACGGCGACCGGCGACGGCCAGACCCTGGGCATGACCGTCGGCCAGGCCCTGGCCGGCCGCACGGCGGGCGCCCGGACCCTCCATACCGGTTACTGGCATCCCCCCCTGGACGAGATGACGCCGATCTTCCTGACCAGCTTCACGGCCGCGTGGGAGACCGGCGGCCGGGTGCACGTCCACTGGCGCATCAACCTCGCCGTCGACAATCCCGGCGTGCACGTCTGGCGGGAGACCGCCGACGGCGCGCGACTGCGTCTGACCGACGAGCCACTTCAGGGCGCGGGGGATTTCGCCTACAACGACGTGTCGGCGCCGGCGGGAGAGCTGGCCTACTGGCTCGAGTCCCTGTCCGCGTCGGGCGCCTCGAGCTGGCACGGTCCGGTCGTCCTGGCGTCGGCGCCGCTGGTCTTCGAGCTGGCGCCGAACCATCCCAACCCCTTCAACCCCATGACGACCCTGCGCTTCTCGGTGCGGAAGGCCGGACCGGTGCGCCTGACGATCCACGATCTGCGCGGCCGCCGCGTGCGCACCCTGATCGACGAGGCCCAGGCGGCGGGCTGGCACGCCGTGAACTGGAACGGAACCGATGATCGAGGCCGGCAAGCGCCGTCGGGCGTCTACGTGTCCCGGCTGCAGACCGACGAAGGCGTCAAGACGGGCAAGCTGCAGCTCACGCGCTGACGGCCCGCTGATCGGGCCGACGCGCGTCGCGCCCGTATGAAAGGAAACCGACATGAAGACCAAGATCCTGCTGCTCGCCCTCGCGACCGTCGTCGCGGCCACGGCGGCGCTGGCGGTCCCGCCGTTCCTGAGCTTCCAGGGCGTCATCAGCAACGACGACGGGTCGCCCGTGCCCGACGACCTCTACGAGATGAGCTTCCGCCTCTACATGGACGAGGTGGACGACACGCCCCTCTGGGAATCCGGGAATCGTTTCGTCGAGGTGATCGACTCGGCCATCTCGATCCGGCTCGGCGAGGAAACGCCCCTGGATCTGCCCTTCGACGAGGTCTACTGGCTGGGCGTCGCCATGGGCTCGGAAGAGGAGATGCAGCCGCGCATCCCGCTGTCCAGCGCGCCCTACGCCATGCGCGCCAACGACGCGGACCACCTGCGGGGCCTGTCCGTCGAGGCCTTCGCCGACACGGCGCACGGCCACGCCGCCGAGGACATCGTCGACGGCGTGCTGTCCATCGACCGGATCCCGGTGGGCTACATGCCCGACGAGGTGGCGGCCGGCAACCACCATCACGGCCTGGACAACATGGCGGACGTCGACACCATGGGCCTCGCGGTCGGCCGCGTGCTCGCCTACGACGGCGGCATGTGGCGCCCGACCGAGGTGACCGGCGGCGGCGGCGGGGACACGGACTGGACCGTGTCCGGGAACGACCAGTACAGCGCGGTGAGCGGCAACGTCGGGATCGGCACCGACGCGCCGGGCGCCAAGCTCGACGTGCAGGGCACCGTCGGCGTGGGCGCCGACGGGAGCGGCCACTCGGTCAACCTGTGGAGCGACGTGAGCGGCGGCCGGCTCTGGTGGGACGGGGCGACGGGCTCGCTCCGCGTCGGCCTGCCCTTCCTCGGCAGCTGGGCCCCCGAGAACATGGGCACCAACTCATTCGCCGCGGGATACGGCACCTTCGCCTCTAACTACTACACCGCGGCCTTCGGCGCCGGCGCCCAGGCGACGGGCAACTCCTCGTTCGCCTGGGGCAACGCCGCCCAGGCGAACGGATCGACCTCGCTGGCCCTCGGCCTGGACGCGCGCGCGGGCGGGGACGAATCCTACGCGATCGGCAAGTACGTGCGCACCAACGCGGCGTACAGCATGGTGTTCGGCCACGGCCTCGACCATCTCAATCCCCTGGTCAACAGCAGCGAGTACTCCCTGATGGTCGGTTTCGGCACCACCACGCCCACCCTCTTCGTCGGCCAGACCGAGCGCGTGGGCATCGGCACCGATTCGCCCGCGACGAAGCTGGACGTCAACGGCGTCACCTCGACCGACGGGTTCGCCATGGCCACCGGCGCCGGCGCCGGCAAGGTGCTGACCTCGGACGCCGGCGGAACCGGCACCTGGCAGGACGTCCCGTCCCGGGTGGTCTGCGAGTTCGTCTCGACGGCCTTCACCAACAGCCTCGGCGCCACGCCGAACTCGGCCAGCGACGACAGCATCACGATCGCGGTCCCGGCCGACGGCGTGATCGTCGTGCGGGTCGTCGCCGACGTGACATTCGGCCACACCCAGGGCACCCTGGACCAGCTCCAGCTCGGCGTCTGCGACAACCCGAACTCGTTCTACTCCCTGACCGCCATCCACGAGATACCCGCGGCCATGCCCACCGACGACTACCGGACGACCGTGGTCTGCGAGCATGTGGGTTACGTCTATGGCGGCAACACGTACACCTACTACACCAACGCCGTGATGAACTACGGCCTGGACCCGTTCGACGGGCTCATCGAGTACAACATGGTGGCGACGTACTACCCGGACTAGGCTCCGACCGACGATCCCGGACCGTACGCAAAGGCCCGCCTTCCACGAGGCGGGCCTTCATCAGGACCCCAGCACGGGGAGATAGGCCCCCCAGGGCCCGACCTCGTCACGATAGCGGGACGCCATCGCCCGGGCGATCTGCGCCACGTGATCGAGATCGTGCGCGACCCAGGTCGCGAGCAGCTGCCCGAGCGTGACCGCGCCGAAGTCGGGATGTCGCCCGAGCAGACCGAACTGCTCCGGCGTGAGGTTCAATCCGTCCAGGATCCCGATATTCCGACGACGCAGGACCTCGAACTCGTCGAGCAGCTCGGCGAGGGACTTGCCCGCCGAATCCCGCTCCTGCGCGAAGCGGTCGAAGGGCTCGAAGGTGCGGGCGTCGCCGTGCTCGAGGATGATCTGCAGGCGGGGGATCCAGTCGGTCTTCTCGCCGTGGATGAAGTGGCCGACGATGTCGTACGGGCACCAGGCGTCGTCGCCCTCGCTCTGACGGGACCAGGCGTCCGGCAGGCCGTCGAGCAGGCTGCGGAGCGCGGCGGGGGTGCGGGTCAGGACTTCGCGGGCTTCGGAAACGCTGACTTCCATCGGTCCACCTCATCCGCTTCACCGGCCGGGACCGGTCAGTCGAAGGTCAGGTCGTCGATTCCATGTTCTTCCTCGACCGTTCGCCTGATCCAGGTCACGGCCTCCGGTCTGGTCCGAAAGACCCTGATGGTCGAGTCCAGATCGGACGATTGCAATTCCCACATCCTGGACAGCCCGAAGGTGAAATCCTCGGCGGCCACGACCGCCGTGATGTGGGATGGGTGGGCCTGGACCGCTCCCCGGGACAGCTCCGCGACCTGGGCGATGGCGTCCGAGGAGATCTCCGGTGACTCCACGCCCGACCAATCGGCGAGACAATACCTGTGTCCGAAGAGCTTGACGTTGTCAGGCGACAGGAGCTGCCGGAAGAAGTCCAGATACTCCCGTTCCGAGACTTCACCGGTGCCGGTGAAGACGAGACCCAGTCCGCGGTCTGATACCTTCATGTCGATCGGCAAGGCTGCCCCCCTTTCCCTGCATCTCCCTCGTCAGATCGTGCCAATATACAGGAATGTGGTATTATCGGAAATCGGTGAAGGAACAGGTATCGATATATCGCACTGCTTGATAGCGAACATCCATCTCGACGTCTTTCCCTTGAACCGTCGGTTCGAGTCTCCACCGCACCATATCGATGAACGCGGCGGCGCCGTTCGACATCAGGTCTTCCATTACCGGAACATTCGGCGCTAGAATACCGGAGACCCGGTCGCATCCCGCACCCCGCAAGGCTCGACCAGGGAGAATGCCGTGGCAGATCCGATGTCGCCCGAGATCGGCCTGGAGAACGAGACCCGGTTCGCGGATCCCCCGATGCTGCTGCGCACCGCGAAGGCCGGCGGCTTCCTCCGCGCGAACGCCGCCTTCCTGGCCGGCGTGGGATACGGCGATGAGGAACTCGCCGGCGCGCCGTTCCCGGACTGGCTCGATCCGGACGACGTCGAGGACGCGACCGCGACGATCGAGGGGAGGCGGGACGCCTGCCGGGTCAGGCACCGCACGCGCGACGGCGGCCACCTGACCCTGGACGTCAGGGCCGTCGCCCACGAGGGCGGATTCATGATCCTCGCCCGCCGGCCCGGAGACGCGCCGCCCGACGAGGGCCCGGACGACGCGGACGACGAGGCCACCGTCGCCGGCACGCTCCACACGATCGCGCGGATCGTGGAGGACCAGAACCCCGGCTACAGATGCTCCATCCTGCTCGTCGCCGACGGCCGCTTCGTGCGCGGCGCCGGACCGAGCCTGCCCGAGGACTACAACGCCGCCATCGACGGATACGCCGTCGGACCGACGGTCGGATCCTGCGGAACCGCGATCCACTGGAACGTCCCGGTCATCGTGGAAGACATCCAGGCGGACCCGTTGTGGGCGCCCATCGCCGAACTGGCCGCGAAGGCGGGGGTGGCGGCCTGCTGGTCGCACCCGTTCACCAGCCGCTCGGGAAACGTGCTCGGAGCCCTGGCGTTCTACGCGCCCGAGCCGCGGGCCCCGACCCCCGAGCAGCTGGGACGTCTCAAGGCGGCGGCGCGCATGACCGGGCTCGCGGTCGAGCGGGGGCGCGCCGAGGAGGCCCTCCGCGCCCAGCGGCGGCGCGAACGGGAGCTGGAGGACCAGCTCAGGCAGGCGGCCAAGATGGAGGCCCTGGGCGTGCTCGCCGGCGGCGTCGCCCACGACTTCAACAACGTCCTGTCGACGATCCTCGCCAACGCCGAACTCGGCCGCGAGCTGCTCCCGCCCGATTCCGAGGTCCAGGACATGCTGGCCGACATCATCGAGGCCAGCAAGCGCGCCGGCCGGTTCTGCCAGCAGATGCTCTCCTATGCCGGCCGGGGCACGCTCAGGACCTCGCGCGTCGAGATCGGCTCACTGATTCCCGAGCTCAGCACCCTCGTGCAGGCCGCCGTCTCCAAGAAGACCACCCTGGAGTACGCGCTGCTCGAGCGGCCGGTCCACGTGGTGGGAGACGAGAACCAGCTTCTCCAGGTGATCATGAACCTCGTGACCAACGCCGCCGAGGCGATCGGCGACAACGAGGGACGCATCGTGGTGAGCTCGGAGGTGGCGGACTACGACGAGACCGGGCTGCGCAGGCTCGACCCACAAGCCGGACTCAGGCCCGGGGAATACGTCCGCCTGAGCGTGAGCGACACCGGACCCGGCATCGACGCCGGCACCGCGGCGCGGATCTTCGATCCCTTCTTCACGACCAAGGACACCGGCCGCGGTCTCGGGCTGTCGGCGGTGAAGGGCATCATCGGGCAGCACGGCGGGACGATCTGGATCGACAGCGAGCCGGGACGGGGAACGACCTTCACCGTGGCGCTCCCCACGGTGGAGCACGAGGGTCGCGAGGAGAGCGTGACGACCGCCCCCGCTCCCGACATCGGACGCAGGCGCATCCTCGTCGCCGACGACGAACCGGCGCTCCTCTCCGTCCTCACCCGACAGCTGAAACACGCCGGCTTCGAGGTCCTCGCGGCCGCCGACGGCCAGGAAGCCGTGGATCTCTTCCGCGAGCACGGCGATTCCGTCGACTGCGCCCTGCTGGACTTCAGCATGCCCCGTCTCAACGGCGAGGAGGCGCAACGGGCCCTGCACGCGCTCTGGCCGGACCTGCCGATCGTCATGATGAGCGGATTCGGGGAGCAGGAGGTCTGCAACCGCTTCCACGAGAACGGGATCGTGTGCTGCCTGCAGAAGCCGATACTTGCGGCGGTGTTGCGGGATGCGATCCTGGAGGCGTTGAACGAGGGATAACGGAGACACCGACCGGACGCATCATGCGTCGGGAGTCAGTAGTCGCTCCTCCGGCTCTCGACGAAATGGCACGAGCCCTCGATCACGCCGGCGTCCGGCGCGTCCATGAAGGCCTCGGCCCGCTCGCGATCACGAACCTCGAACAGGTAGTGGATGACGGACGGGTCGTCGTCCTGGACCCAGAGGTCCGAGAGAAACAGCCCCGCCTCGCGATGCGCCGTCTTGTGCGACGTGAAGATCTCCAGCCAGCGATCGATGTCCTCGACGCGGTTCCAGCAAATGAGGTGCATGACGGCCTCGTGTTTCCTGTTGCGGATCCGTTCGTCTCGACCGCGTCTCCCCCGCGCGGTCGATCGACTGCACTATACAAAAAAAAAACGGGAATCGTCGGAATCCGATGACGGAACGGGGGACGATCGATCGCACTGCATATCAGCGACCGTCCATCTCGAAGCCAATTTGTTGAACCGGGGGGTATCCCACATGAGATCATCGCTGCTCGTCCTCGCCATGATGTTGCTGACTGGAACGGCCCTGATCGCCGCTCCGGTCCCCGATGCCGCCCTGCTCTCCGCGTACGATGCAGACGGCGATCGACTGTCCGACGCCCTGGAGACCTCGCTGGACGAGCTGGCGGCCGCGGGGAAGGCCGACCTCCCCCTCCGCTTCATGGCCCTGTTGAGCGGCCCGCCGGAGGATGGCGATGCGGAGATCGTGGGGCGGTTCGACGGGGTGATCACCCACCGCTTCCACCGCGTGATCCACGGCGTCGCGGGCGAGGCGCCGGCGGCCTCGCTGCGGGCCATGGCGCAGACCTGGGACCGGAAGCTGGTCCTGCTGGACCTCGACGCGGTCATCGAGGGCGGCATGGACACCACCCTCCCCCAGACCCGGGCGCGTCCCCTGGTCTGGGATCCGATCCCCCAGGGCCACGGCCTGGAGGGCGATCCCGGCACGACCATCGCCATCCTCGACACGGGGATCGACGATTCCCACCCCGACCTGGCCGGCCGGATCTATTTCTGGCACGACTTCCACGACGAGGACCACCCCGAGCCGGTGGACTACAATTCCCACGGCACCTTCGTGGCGGGCATCGCCTGCGGAACGGGCGCCGCCCTGGGCACCGACCCCATCACGCACCTGACCCACACCGAGAGCGGCGCCTTCTACCCCGCCATGGACTACTTCCTGGGCAACCACATCCCGGTCGTCGGCGACGGCCAGGTCACCCTGGATCTCGTCTGGGATCCCGTCCGGCCCGTCTGCATAGATTTCGGGCCGCCGGGCGGTCCGTTCTCCGGTCCCTATTGCTCGTCGGCCGGCTTCCTGATCCGGAGCTTCACCATCGACGAGCCCGGGTACTACGTGAACGAGTTCATCTCCCAGTTCACGATCGGAATCGCGGAGTCCTGCCTGCTCATGACCACGCCCTACGCCCAGCTGGGCGACGGCTACCCCCTGTTCCGCGGCATGGCGCCGGGATGCCGGATCGCGGGCTTCAAGGTCATGAACCGCGAGGGCAGCGGCACGGGGTTCGCGTCGGCCGCCGTCGCCGCCATGGATTCCCTGGTCGACGTCAACGCGTCCCTGGGCATCAAGATCGCCAACATGAGCGCCGGGGGCGCCAACAGCGCGGGCCTGCGCCTGGCGGCGGAGAACGTCGCGGCCGGCGGCACGGTGTTCTGCGTCAGCGCCATGAACAACTTCCCGGGCCTCATCATGGACCCGGCCCGGGCGGCCAAGGTCATCACCGTGGGGGCTGTCAACGACCTCGGCAACCTGACCCTGTACTCCGCCATGGGCGCGGGCGGCCATCCCGTCAAGCCGGACGTGGTGGCTCCCGGCGGCTCCGGTCCTCCCACAGCCGGGATGCTGGGCGTCGATTCGAACGACTCGGAATGGTACGACACGACCTTCTTCCCGGACCGGGTGCCCGACGACTACTGCAACTTCACCTACGGGACCTCCTACGCGTCGCCCCACGTCGCGGGTCTGGCCGCCCTGGTCGTCCAGGCGCTGGAGCGCACCGGATACGTCTGGAGCTACGCGCAGGACGACGCCCTGCTGGTCAAGAGCCTCATCCTGATGACGGCGACCGAGACCAACCTGCCGCGCGAGGACAACGTCTACCCGCAGTTCGAACCGACCCTCGACCGCGGCGGCAAGGACCGCTTCGAGGGCTACGGCATGATCAACGCCGACGCGGCCGTGGAGGCGGTCCTGGATGCGTGGCCGGGCCCGGTCCGGACCTCTCCGGTGTCCGTCGCCTTCGGGAGCGAACCCGCGGATCGCCGTTGCTGGGCCGCAACGCTGGACACGCCCGCCGACACCCTGAACCTGGAGATGGCCGTGGCGTCCACCCTGGACGCGGACATCTACATCTGGAAGACCGACTTCACCGACGGGGAACCGGAGCTCGCGGCCAGTTCCATCGGTGCGGGCCTGGGCATGGACGAGGCGCTGGTGTTCGTGCCCGAGCCCGAGGAGCGGTACTACGTCACGGTCAAGCGGATCGACGGCCACGGCGACGTCTCGTTGAACGCCTGGGCCACCGCCGCGCCGGACGGGGTCCTGCCGCGCGCGCACCTGGTCGGGGTGTACCCCAACCCGTTCAACCCGCGGACCACCGTGAGCTTCGAGACGGCCGGCGACGGCGAGATTACGGTGGCCGTCTACGACCTGGCCGGACGACTGGTGCGGGTGCTGGAAGACCGGGTGTTCCCGGTAGGCCGCCACTCGGTCGTGTGGGACGGACGCGACGAGCGGGGGCTGGGCGTGGCGTCGGGGACCTACTTCGTGCGGATGCAGAGCGACGACGAAGTGGAGAACCGGAAGGTGGTGCTGGTCAGGTAGTCCGATGCTCGTCCCGATCGACCGGATCGAATTTCAAGACATGCCGACCGTCCTCGGCCTGGAGCCGATACGGCCCGCCTCGATCGAGGCGGGCCGTTTTACACGTGTAAATCGCCATCGGTCCCGGAGTATACTGGTCACCATCGATCGGCACGATACCCGCATGCCATGCCATCCACGCGACTCCGGGGCCAAGTCCATGAGCGACTTCCGATCCCAGCAAATCACACTGATCCTCAATGCCGCCGATCCGGACGTACGCAACACCTCCGACGAGCTCCTCCCCCTCCTCTACGACGAACTCCGCCGCCTCGCCCGCGCCCTCATGTCCCGGCGGCCGGCCGGGGACACCCTCCAGCCCACCGCCCTGGTCCACGAGGCCTATCTGCGCCTGCGGCCGGGGCTCGCGGAGGACTGGAACGGCCGCGGCCACTACTTCGGATCGGCCGCGCGGGCCATGCGCCGGATCCTGGCGGAGCAGGCGCGTCGCAAGGCGGCGGCCCGGCACGGGGGCGGCCTGCGCCGGAGCGGCGTCGACCCCGACGAGATCCCCTTCGACACGGGCGGTCTCGACCTGCTGGCCCTGGATCACGCCCTCGACGAGTTGCAGACCGTCGATCCGCGGGGCGCGGACGTCGTGATGCTGCGGCACTTCACGGGCCTGAGCATCCGCGAGACGGCCGAGGCGCTGGGCCTCTCCGACTCGACGGTCGAACGGGCCTGGCGCTTCGCCCGCGTCTTCATCCTGCAGCGCATGGGCGTCGAGATCCCTCCCTCCGGTCGTGACGACGATGGATCGTGAACTCTGGACCAGGGCCAGGGACCTGTTCGACGCCGTCGTCGTGCTGCCCGACAGCGACCGTCCGGACTTCCTGGCCGAGCGCTGCGCCGACGACCCGGCGCTACGCCGCCTGGTCGAGGAGCTGCTGTCGCTCGACGCGAGCGGAGCGGGCGACGCCCTCGAACCCGACCCCGACGCCCGCCGCGAGGAACCGCCCCCCGAGACCATCACGATCGAGGATTTCGACCTCCTCGAACAGGTCGGCCGCGGCGGCATGGGGCTGGTGTTCCGCGCCCGCCAGCAGGCGCCGCGCCGGGACGTCGCCCTGAAAATTCTACGCACCGACGTGCCCGGCGACGAACTGTCCCGTCGTTTCGCGCAGGAGATCGAGACGCTGGGCCGTCTCAACCATCCGGGAATCGCCCAGATCCACGACGCCGGCACGACCGACGACGGCCGCGCCTACTTCGTCATGGAGTACGTGCCCGGAACGACTCTCGCCGAAGCGCTCGCCGGCCTGGACGTCCGCGAGCGCGTGGAGCTGGCGGCCCAGGTCTGCGAGGCCGTGCAGCACGCCCACGACCGGGGCGTCGTGCATCGCGACCTGAAGCCCGCGAACATCATGGTCGTCGACGGCGGAGCTCAGGCGGCGCGGGTCAAGGTGCTCGACTTCGGGGTCGCCCGCCTGACCCGCACGCCGTCGCACGACCGGACCGCGCACACGCTGCCGGGCCAGATCCTGGGCACCCTGGCCTACATGAGCCCCGAGCTGGCCTCCGGCGACTCCCCGGACGCGGACGCCCGGTCGGACGTCTATCAGCTCGGCGCCGTCCTCTACGAGTCGCTGACCGGCGAACGCCCCCTGGACGTGGACTCCGAGAGCGTGCCCCGGGCCCTGCGCCGCATCGTCGAGGACGAGCCGGTGCGCCTGGGCGCGAAGGACCCCCGTCTCCGGGGCGACCTGGAGACCATCGCAGCCAAGGCCATGAGCAAATCCCCCGGCCGGCGCTACGCGAGCGCGGGCGAGCTCGCCGACGATCTGCGCCGTCATCTCGACGGCCGGCCCGTGCTGGCCCGTTCCGACACCACGGCCTATCGCCTCGGGCGGGTGCTGCGACGGCGTCGGGGACCGATCCTGGCGGCCGTCGCCGGCATGGCGATCGCGGCTCTGGTCTTCTGGCGCCTCGCGGCCCAGACGCCGCCGCCGCCGCGGGGAGCCCCCGGCCTCACGCAGCTGAGTCCGCTCCAGGACGGCGTCTCCTTCGGGGGCGTGTCGGTCCGCCTCGCGCCCGACGGCTCCCGCCTCGCCTACGTGGAGGGCGTAGACGTGGTCCTGCGCGACATGACCACAGGCGCGACGGTCGTGGCGATCCCCGGCGAAGCCGAGGGCCGATCCGCCCACGGCGTGGACTGGTTCCCTTCGGGACGTGAGCTCCTGGTCTCGTTCATGGAAGGCGAGGGTTGCCGTCTCGTCCGCTGGGATCTGGAGACGGGCCGGCAGGACACGCTGTTCGCGGTCGAGGACGCCGTCCGGCCCGCCCTCTCCCCCGACGGGCGCCGCATCCTCCTGAGCCTCGACGACGGCCGCGTCCTGGCCGTCCACGATCTCCACCGGCAACGGCGCGACACGCTGCTGGTCGCCGTGGAGGACGAGTCGTTCGGCTACCCGAGCTGGGGCCCCGACGGTCGACGTCTCGTCTACGCCCGCTTCCGGGAGCCCGACACCTGGATCGAGAGCGTCGACCTGGACGGCGCCGTCACGGAGATCCTCGACGACGCGAGCGTGTGGCTGATGCCCCGCAACGCGACCCTGGCCTGGCTCCCCGACGGCCGGCTGATCTACACCCGCTTCGGCAACCGGTTCGGGTCGGGCACGGAGTTCTGGACGATCGGCGTCGATCCCGAAAGCGGCGTCCCCGTCGGCGATCCTCTGCGTCTGTCCGCCCTGGAACACCGGACCGCGCGGGACCTGACCCACGCGCCCGGCACCGGAGCCCTCGCCTTCGCGGCCGACCTGCGCAGGCGCAGCCTCGTGGGCTTCGACGTCACCGACGAGCGCCCCCTCGTTCCCCGAGAACTGACCACCCGCGGCTGGCCCTGCTCCCCCGTCGCCTGGACGCCGGACGGCCGGACCCTCGTCCTGCGCGAGATCGATCTGAACAGCCGCACCCACGCGGCGCTCATGGACATGGACTCGGGCGAGGTCCGCTCCCCCGAATGCTACCCCGAGGGCGCGCAGGTCGTCGGCCTCTCGCCCGACGGCGCGTATTTCTACGTCCTGGACGACCTGCGGATCTTCTCCGTCCCCCTCGAATGCGGGCCAACCGTCGATCTGGGGATCGAACTCCCCTTCCATCCCACGTTCATCGAGGTCGTCGCGACCTACGACGGCAGCGATCGCAGCTTCCTGTTCCACAAGGAGGGCCACCTGGTGCGGATGCGGGAGGTCTCACCGAACGGAGCGATCGGCGAGGAACTGCCGCCTCTCGAGCTGCAGGCCGACGGCGTCTTCGCTCTCTACGACGCCTGGGCCCAGCTCTCCCCCGACGGACGGGAGCTCGCGGTCGTCGAGTTCCGGCCGGAGATCCGGCTGGTGGATCTCGCGTCGCGCGCTTCGAAGACGATCCCGGTTCCATTCGGCACCGTACAGGTCATCCGCTGGTCGTGGGACGGCGACTGGATCTACTGCCAGGGGCTTCACGGCCGTGACCACGGCCAGGCGTTCGAGCGGTGGTTGGCGCGGGTCGATCCGCACGGCGGCGAGGCGGAGCTCCTCTGGTCCTCGGAGAGCACGATGATCTACGAGCCGGTACCCTCGCCCGACGGAGGGACGCTGGTATCGCATCGCGTGGAGATGGGGGCGAATCTGTATATGCTCGAGGGGATCTAGACGGCCGGCCGACGAGAGCGACGGCCCGTCTCCCCCGGGACGGGCCGTTTACACGTGTTAAGCGGATCAGAGGGGCCTACCCCCGCGTCTCCCTCACGCAATCGATGACCGTCCCGTCGACCCACTTGATCGCCGCCACCACCTTCTCCCCGTACTCCGGCGCCTCCGGCGCCCCGCCCACGACCTCCTCCACCTCGGCCTTGATCTCCTCGATGGGTCGGATGGGCAGGCCGGAGCCGCGGGTGGCGTCGATCAGGTCGCGGCGCTGGGGGTTGATGGCGATGCCGCGCTCGGTGACGACCACGTCGATCATCTCGCCGGGGCCGCAGAGGGTGGTCACGCGGTCCACGAGCACCGGGATGCGGTCGCGGAAGCTGGGGATGGGCAGGATGGTGCACTTGGCGGCGAGGCAGTTCATCCAGCCGCCGATGCCGTGCAGGAGGCGGCCGTCGCTGTGGGTCACCACGTTGGCGTTGAAGTCCACGTCGACCTCGGTGGCACCGAGGACGGTCACGTCCAGCATCGACGCGAAGTTGCCCTTGCCGTGCCAGTTGTAGCTCGTGAAGGGGCTGGAGTTGACGTGGCCGGGATTCTCGCGCATCGACCGCACGCCCTCGAGGTCGAAGGTCTGGCCGTCGATGATGTAGTCGGTCAGGCCCTCCTCCAGCATGTCCACCAGGTACTGGGTGCTGCCGCCGCGGACGAAACGGGCCTTGATGCCGCGCTCGCGCATCATGTCGCGCAGGAAGATGGCGAAGCTCAGGGCGGTGCCGCCGGCACCGGCCTGGAAGCTGAAGCCGTCGCGCACGATGCCCACCTGGTCGCAGAAGCGGGCGGTGAGCTCGGCGATCAGGAGGCGGTCGGGCGACCTGGTGATCTGGGTGGTGCCGGAGACGATCTTGCTGGCGTCGCCGATGGAGTCCATCACCACGACCTGGTCGATGTTGTTGCCCTGGATCTGCCAGGGGATGCAGGGGAACTCCACCAGGCTGTCGGTCACCACGATCGAGTGGTCGGCGTACATGGAGTCGGCCAGGGCGAAGCCGAGCAGGCCGCAGCCGGTGGGGCCGCGGTCGCCGGTGGCGTTGCCGAAGGGATCGGCCGTGGGGGCGGCGATGACGGCGATGTCGATGTGCACCTCGCCGTCCTGGATGGCCTGCCAGCGGCCGCCGTGGCTGCGCAGCACGCCCATGCCGCGCATCTTGCCCTCGGAGCAGTAGGCGCCCAGGGGGCCGTTCATACTGCCCTCGATGTGATGGATCACGCCGCTGTCGAGCAGCTCGATCAGGGGAGCGTGACAGGGGAAGCTGGCGCTGGGCACCCAGCGCAGGTCCTTCACGCCCAGCTCGGCGGCGGCGGCGAACACGGCGTTGGCCACGAAGTCGCCGTTGCGCAGGTGGTGGTGGCTGCTGACGGTCATGCCGTCGCGCAGGCCGGCGTTCTCCAGGGCGACCTTCAGGCTCTTGACGACCTTGTCGCCGTCGGTCGGATAGTCGCTGCAGGTGACCAGGGGCGGCGCGGCCTTGCGGCCGGTCGGGCGGTGCTCGCCGACACCCTTGAAGGGGATCGCCTCTTCGCCGTTGATCTCGACGGGGACCTCGCGGCCCACGGCGTTGGTGACCAGCTTCGTCATCGCGTCTCCCCTTCCTCGCGGGCGTCCCGCCAGCCCTCGTCGATCAGCCCCGTGGCCAGGGCCAGGTCGATCACCGTGTGCGCGCGCTTGACCACCGGCGCGTCGATCATCTTGCTGCCCAGCGACACCACGCCGAGACCCTCGGCCTCGGCCGTCTCGAAGGCCAGCACGATCTTCTGCGCCCTGTCGAGCGCGGCGGGCTCCGGCGCGAAGGCGTCGTGGATGGGCCCGATCTGCCGGGGGTGTATGCAGCCCTTGCCCACGAAGCCCAGGGCCTTGGCCTCGACCACCGAGGCGATCAGGCCCTCGGTGTCGGACACGTCGCTGAACACCGTGTCGATGGGCTGCACGCCCGCAGCCACGGCGCCGTTGATCACCTGGCTGCGCGCCCAGAAGGACTCGCGGCCCTCGTTGGTGCGCGGAGCGCCGATGTCGGCGGTGTAGTCCTCCAGGCCGATGCTCAGGGCCACGATCGACGGGGCGGCCGCGGCGATCTCGAAGGCGCGCCAGGCGCCCAGGGCCGACTCGATGATGGGCAGCAGGAAGATCTCGGCCTCGATCCCGCGCTCGGCGCGGATCTCGTCGACGCGGACGGCGACGGCCCGCACCTGCTCCGGATCCTCCGCCTTGGGCACCAGGATCACGTGGGGATTGTGGGGCACGACCCAGTCCAGGTCGGCCAGGCCGCGGTCGCCCTGGTTGATGCGCACCATGCGCTCGGCGCCCAGGAAGTCGACCTGGCGCAGGGCGTTGCGCACCATCACGCGGGCCGCGTCCTTCTCCGCGGGCGCCACGGCGTCCTCGAGGTCGAGGATCAGACCGTCGGGGCCGTGCAGGCCGGCGTTGATGAACAGCTTGGGCTGGTTGCCGGGCAGGTAGAGGCGGGTGCGGCGCAGGCGATCGCGCGTGGCGCCGCAGGTGCAGCAGTCGCGCATCTCCGGCAGGAACTCGGCGCCCAGGTCGGGCAGCGCGCGGCGCGCGGCGCATTCCAGGCGCGCGGCCAGGACGAAGGGCAGGGCGCCCTGGTCCTCGCAGGTCACCACGGCGTGGTCGAGCCCCAGCGCGGCGCAGCCCTCCTCCAGGAGCGCACGGATGCGCTCGCCGTACATGCCCGCCACCTTGCTCGTCAACTCGATCTCGAGGCCGCCCGCGTCGCGCGGTTCGACCGCGATCCAGCAGTCCGACCTGACCTTGGGCCCCCGGGGGCCCGCTTCGCCTCTGGCTGCCATGGTTCACCTCTTGAAAGTACTTGTCCTTGCGGATCTGGGAATGATCGCCCGGAGGTCCGGCGAACGCAAGGGAATCGACGGATCGGGGCGGCCCGTTTCCGAGCGGGGCCGGGAGACGGTTGCTCTGATGTTTTGACCGATCGACCGCCGCGCGGGCCGCGGAAACGGCGCCGGCCGGGCCGGAGCGTGGAGATCGTCCGGCTGTCGAAATTTCGTCCGGAATTCGCTCAACTCCCCGCAACACCTGCCGATGACGGGTACAACAGCTGGCAACGGCCGTCCGACGAAGCGGCCTTCTAGGTTTCCCATGGTCAATGGGGGAGTCAGAGAATGAAGATCCTGATCGTTGACGACTCGCGCGCCATGCGCCGCATCATCCAGCGGACCATGCGCCAGGCCGGGTTCAAGGGACACGACATCGTCGAGGCCGAGAACGGGCAGGAAGCGCTCGAAGCGGTCAAGGCCGAGTCGCCGGACCTGATCCTGTCCGACTGGCACATGCCCGTGATGTCCGGCATCGAGTTCAAGCGCGCACTGAACGAGGAGGAGGTCACGACGCCCTTCGGCTTCGTCACCTCCGAGAACACCCAGGAGATGCGTGATCTGGCCGTCGAGGCCGGCGCGGATTTCCTGCTGGCGAAGCCATTCACTCCCGACGACATGGCTCAAGCACTGGGGATGTTCGTATCGTGACACTCGCTACCATGATCGACCGGCTGGCCGAGGAGATCTCCCCCGACCTGCCCGAGAACGGAATGGACGACGCTGTCCGCGCGTTCATCGAGACCTGCGACGTCCAGCTCGACTGGCTGTTCAGCGAGGCCGTCGACCCGTCCGGCGACGCTTCCGACATCTGCCGGGGCAGCACCCTGGCCCTGCCGGGAGACGTCGGGACCTGGGTCCTCAGCGTCGTCTGCAACGAACCCTCCTCGCAACGGGTGACACGCATGCTGTTCGCCATGGAGGAGGACGAGCCGGTGGAGCTCGAGGACGCGGCCGACGCCCTCAACGAGGTCGTCAACGTCGCGGCGGGCGTCTTCAAGAAGTACCGCGACGCCCTGGGTGAGCACCTCGACATCGGGCTGCCCACCTACCTGGACGGGAACGAGGCCGCCAGCCTGCTCAGCGACAGCCTTCACGGCAAATCGCGCACGATTAACACGGATGATGGCGTCAGCCTGAAGATCATCGCGTTCTGGCACGAAGGAGTCGAGTCATGACCGTCACCCTGCCCGCGACCAACGATTTCATCAGCATGCTCGAGATGATCCTCGGCGACCGGCCTCCCCTGAACGAGACCAAGGACGCCTGGGACCTGGCGAAGGCGCCCGAGGGCACGCACATCACCTGGCTGAGCAACGCCGAGGGCGTGAAGCGCGGCGCGGTGGTCACGAACATCAACGCCACCCTGTACCTGGGCGGCAAGCTCGTGATGATGCCCGAGGCCGGCCTCGGCGACAGGGCCAAGAGCCGGGAAGTGGAGGAGACCATCGTGGAGGCGCTCGAGGAGATCGTCAACATGATGCGCAGCGTCATCAACAAGCAGGCCGGCAACGAGCACGTGAGCCCGGAGTCGACCCAGCCCATGACGCCGGTGGCCGCCGACGGCCCCGAGGCCTGGCTGCTCGCGCCGACGACGCGGCTCGACCTGGTCGGCGAGTGCTCCTTCGGCCCCCTGCAGGTCGCGGTGGTCTTCGCCTAGATCGACGGCGCTCCGAGCAAGGAAAAGCCCCGATCCGCCATGCGGGTCGGGGCTCTTTTCGCGTTCGCGGTCGGGGCGGGTCAGTTGAGCGTCAGGGTCAGCAGGACGGGGTTGTCGTCCAGGTCGTAGTAGAACGTGTCCGGCGCGTCGAGGCAGGCGAGGTATCCGTCCTCCGCCAGGTCGTCGTAGGACGGCACCGACAGCCTGAAGTCGTGGTCCTCGCCCTGCAGGGCGCGCACCACGTGGCCGGCGACCACGTTGAGCAGCTCGCAGAGGGCGTCCACCGAGACCGGTCCGTAGTCGAGGTCCTCGGGGTCGAGCCCCAGGATGTTGGCGGCGAACTCCAGGCACAGGGGCCGCGGCACGACCAGGACCAGCGAACCGCTCACGACGCCCTCGAAATCGATGTGGGCGCGGGCCCACTCGTCGCCCTCGCCGATGGGCAGTCCCTCCCGGTCGACCGGTTCGCCGAACATGAACGCGAGCCGCTCGCAGACGTCCAGGAAGACCTCGCCCGCAACTTGGGTACTCATCGTCATACCTCGATTCCCGTGTGCTCCACCACGATCTCCTGGATCTGCTCCGGCGTGAAGGGCTTGTGGATGAAGCCCCGCGCACCCAGTTCACGCAACCGGGCGATGCGCTCCGTGTCGCCGGCGCTGGAGACCACCACGACGGGCAGGTCCTTCGTGCGGCCCGTCCTGTGCAGATGCCCCACGAACTTCTCCCCGTCCATCTCCGGCATGATGATGTCGGTGAAGACGATGTCGAAGTCGCCGTACTCGTCGAGCGCGGCCAGGGCCTCTAGGCCGTTGCCGGCCTGCACGATCTCGTCGATGTCCAGATCCGTCATGCGCAGGGCCTTGCCGAGGACCGCACGTACAGTGATCGAATCGTCCACGATCAGAATCTTCAAAGCCACGCTCATGCCTCCTCGGGGACCATGAACTGGGAAAGGGCGTCCTCGATCTCCGTGGTGATGGACGCCAGGAACCGTTCCACGTCCGTGCGGTGCAGGTCGAGGCGCTCCGCGGCGCCTTCGTCCATGTAGTAGCGCAGGCCGTCGTCGCCCAGACCCCAGCCCACGCTCATGCTCAGGACGTCGGCCGCGTGGATCACGTCGGCGAGACGCGGGTCCGAATCGCACGACGCGGGCCGGTGATGCCAGCGCACCGCCTTCTGGACCGCCGACGGGATCTGCCAGCGCTCCAGCAGGGCGCCGGCGATGTCCGCGTGATCGACGCCGAGCGCCTTCTTCTCGGCCTCGTCGAAGGCCAGCCCCTCGTCGAGCCCGCGGCGGATCGCCTCCAGGTCCACGTCCACGAAGGAGCTCATGACGATCTTGCCCATGTCGTGGAGGAGCCCGGCGGTGTAGGCGTCCGAGGGGTCCACGTCGGGCTGCTGCTCGGCGAGCCGCTCGCCCAGCATGGCGGTGGCGAGGGAGTGCTCCCACAGCTGGTGCGGATTCATGCCGTACCCGCTCAATTCCACGTGGGCGATGGGCGCCAGGCTGACCGTCAGGGCCATCTGGTAGACCCGCTTCAGGCCGAGACGCGTCATGGCCAGCTGCACCGAACCGATCTGGCCGGCCCCGCCGAAGAAGACGGAGTTGGCCAGCCGCAGCACGCTGGCGGTCAGGATGGGATCGCGCTCGATCAGCGCGGCGATCTCGGCGTAGCCGACCCGATCGTCGCTGCAGAGCCTGCGCAGCTGCAGGACGATCTCGGGCAGGGCCGGCACGGAGGACACCTTCCTGAGGATCTCCCTTTTCATGCTCACAGCTCCACCTCCCGGCCTTCCATCTTGACGACGGTGCGTCCCGTCCCCACCTGCATGATCATGGTCCTGGCCATGCTGCCGCCGACGTTCTCGCTCTTGATGAGGATGCTGTTCTTCCAGAGGATCTTGCGCAGGACCGTGTAGTTGCGCTTGCCGATCTTGAACACCTGGTTGGTGCCCAGGCGCGAGGCGGCCCCGGCCACCTTGGCGATGATAGTCTTGCGGGTCGCGCCCTTCTCGTACATGGCCTGCAGCAATCGCGGCACGCCGGTGTCGACGAACATGAAGGGATTCGCGGCGGCCTTGACGGGGTCGATCTTGGAGAGGGGCAACAGGCAATGGATCATCCCGGCGACGCCCACGGTGGCGTCGTAGAGCGTCATCCCCACGCAGGATCCGAGCGAGTAGGTGACCAACAACTTCTGGGGGTCGTTGGTCACCTTCATGTCGGAGATCCCGACCACGAGCCTGGACTCGCTGGTGATGCCGGGAGACAGTGCCTGTTCCGTTATCGTCATCAGACGTTTCCCCGTTCAGCGTCGCCGCGGTGAGGGAGACTCAGAGTCTCCGGTACACCGACGGCTTCTCGTACGCGAACTTGTTCTCGACGCCCGCGAGCGTCTCGGCGTGCCCGATCAGCAGATAGCCGCCGGGCCGCAACAGCCGGTGGGCCTCGCCGACGATGCGCGTACGCAGTTCGGAATCGAAATAGATCATCACGTTCCGGCACATGATCGCGTCGAAGGTGCCCCTGATCGAGTAGGGCGTCTCGTTCAGGTTCAGGCGCCTGAACACGATCATCTGCTTGAGCTGGTCCGCGACGCGGTACACGTCGCCGGACGCCGTCTTCGTCAACAGCAGGTACTTCCGGGCCATCGACTCGGGAATGGTCGAGACGGCCTCGGGCAGGTAGGTCGCCTGGACGGCCTGCCTCAGGATGTGCGTCGAGATGTCGCTGGCCAGGATGCGGATGTCCGCCCGCGACGATTCCGGGAGCGACATCAGGGTCATGGCCAGGGAGTACGGCTCCTCCCCCGACGAACAGGCGGCGGACCAGAAACGGAGCTTGGTCCGCCCCTCGTCGAGCCAACCCTTCGCCGCCGCCCGGATGAACTCGAAGTGGTCCTGCTCGCGGAAGAAGTGGGTCACGTTGGTCGAGATCGCATCGATCAACAGGACCAGTTCCTTGCCGCTCTCGTCGGTCTTCAGGTACTCGAGATACTGTCCGTAGTCGTCGAGCTCGAGCTTGCGCAGGCGCTTGTTGAGACGCGACTCGACCAGCGCCTTCTTCTTCTCCTGCAGCACGATGCCCACCTTGTCGGCCATCAGCCGCTGGATGCTGCGGAAGTGCTGGTCGGAGATCCGCCTCACGGCCACGGAGCCGTGCGCCATCCCGTTCGGTTTCGTCTTGAGCTTCGACATTCTCGCGGTACCTCTTGTCGCGTCCTAGGTGTCGACCTGGGCCAGGGATTCCCAGTCGGCGTCGATGAGCACCTTGTCGATGTCCAGCAGGATGACCACGCCGTGCTCCAGCTTGCCCATGCCGATGATGAAGTTCGCGTCCACGCCGCTGCCGAAGGCCGGCGGCGCGTCGATCTGCTCGGTCGAGATGTTCAGCACCTCGGAGACGTCGTCCACGATGATGCCCATGGTGACGATCGTGTCCCGATGCTCGATCTGGACCACGATGTTGCAGGTCTTCTCGGTGTCCTCGATCATCTCCATGCCGAACTTGCGCCGCAGGTCGATCACGGGGATGACCTTGCCGCGGAGGTTCACCACGCCCCGGACGTAGTCCGGCATGCGCGGCACGCGAGTGGCCTCGGTGAGACCGTTGATCTCCTGCACCTTCAGGATTTCGACGCCGTACTCCTCGCCACCGAGCATGAAGCTCAGATACTTGCCCGGCTGGGCGATCGTGGCGACCTGGCTCTCCATGGTCATGACTTGCCTCCTGCTTGCTCGAGTTTGGCGTGCATATCCTCATGCGCGACCTTGACCAGTCCGGCCACGTCGAGGATCAACGCCACATTGCCGTCGGACATGATGGCCCCCCCGGCCAGTCCGTCGGTGTTCTGCACCTGGTCCCCCAGGTTCTTGATCACGATCTGCTGCTGGCCGATCAGGTCGTCCGCCAGCAGGCCGATCCGCCGGCCCTCGTTCTCGGCGACGAGCACGACGCCTTCGTCCATCTCCTTGCGTGCGTTCTCGATGCCGAAGATCTCGTGGAGGCGGATCAGCGGAATGATGTCCTCGTCGAACCGCAGCATCTCGCTCTGGTCCAGGACGGTGGCGTAGTCGTCGGGATCGGGGCGGATCAGCCGCACCACGTTCAGGGTCGGCACGATGTAGCGCTCCGCGCCGGCCGAGAAGACCATGCCCTCGATGATGGCCAGGGTGAGCGGCAGCCTGAAGCTGATGGTGCTGCCCTTGCCCGGCGCGCTGGCGATCTCCACCGAGCCCCGCAGGCTCTCGATGTTCCGCCGCACCACGTCCATGCCCACGCCGCGGCCGCTGACGTCGGTCACCTTCTTGGCCGTGGAGAAGCCCGGCTCGAAGATCAGGTTGAAGATCTCGCGGTCGCTGAGGGTCTGGCCCTCGGAGATCAGTCCGCGCTCGACGGCCTTCTTCAGGATCGCCTCGCGGTTCAGGCCGCGACCGTCGTCCTCCACCTCGATGACGATGCTGCCGCCCTTGTGGTAGGCGCGCAGCTCGACCTTGCCCTCGGGGCTCTTGCCGGCGTCGATACGCGTCTGCGGATCGCTCTCGATGCCGTGGTCCACGGCGTTGCGCAGCATGTGCACCAGCGGATCGCCGATCTTGTCGACCACGGACTTGTCGAGCTCGGTGTCCTCGCCGTGCATGGCGAACTCCACCTTGCGGCCCGACTTCTTGGACAGGTCGCGCACCAGGCGGGCCATCTTCTGGAAGACGGGCCGCACGGGCACCATGCGCAGGGACAGGCCGATCTGCTGCAGCTCGCGGCTGATCTTGTCCAGGTGGTCGACGTGGCGGATCAGTTCCGCGGAGTTGCTCTCGCGCAGGACCTTGTGCTGGCTGATCATGGCCTCGGCGATGACCAGCTCGCCGATGGTCTCCACCAGCAGGTCGAGGCGCTCGGCGTCCACGCGGACGGCCTCGCGCTTCTGGGAGACGGCGGCGCGGGTCTTGGTCCCGCCGCCGTTGGCGTCGGCCTTGGCGGCCGGGGCCGCGGGCGCCTTGGCGGCCGGCTCGGCCACCGGGTCGGCCTTGCGGGCCTTGGGCAGGATCACCAGGCCCGACCCGCTTTCGTTCGCGGCGGGTGCCGCATCGTCCGCGGGGGCCTCGGCCGCCGGTTCGGCCTTGCGGGCCTTGGGCAGGATCACCAGCCCGGAGCCGTTCTCGTTCGCGGGCGGCGTCGCCGGCGCGGCGGGCTCGGGTTCGGACGCGGGCGCCGGAGCGCCGTCGCCGGCGGCGATCAGCCGGTCGACCAGTTCCTGCAGCTCGGGACGCCGGACCAGCTGCCCGTCATCGGCCATGGAGACGATCACGTCCTCGTTCAGGTGCTTCAGCATGTCCACCGAGGCGAACGCCAGGTCCATGGCGTCGCCGCTCAGCTCCATCTCGCCCTTGCGGGCCATGGACAGCAGGTTCTCCGCCTTGTGGGCCAGCTCCTTGATGTGCTCCATCTCCACGAAGCCCGCCACGCCCTTGATGGTGTGGAAGCAGCGGAAGACGGCGTTGAGGGCCTCGGCGTCGTTGGGATCGTTCTCCAGCTGGAGCAGGGACGCTTCGGTGGATTCCAGATGCTCTCCGGCTTCGGCGACGAAATCCTGGAGCATGTCCATGTCGAGTTCGTGCAGGTTCATGTCGTAGGTGCCGCCCTCCGCGGGAGCTGGTGCATGTTCGATGTCGGATTCGGCTGCGACCTCCGCAGCGGTCGTATCGCTCGTCGCCTCCGGCGCGTCGCCGCATTCCTCGAGCCGGGCGATCAGATCGTCCACCGGCTCGGGCGCCTCGCACTCCTCGTTGGACAGCACCGCGAAGGTGGACGCGAGCCAATCCTTGACGTCCAGGACGCGATCCACGCACTCGGACAGGAGCTCGCGCTGGAGCAGATCCTCCGTCTTGTGGGCCAGACGCGACACGTCCTCCATCCCCAGCAGGGCCGACTCGCCCTTGAGGGTGTGGAACATCCGCATCAGATCCGGCAGATCGGAGTCCGTCTGGTTGATCTCGATGTCCAGGAGCAGGTTCTCGATCGCCTCCAGCACGTCCGACTGGCGCGACAGGAACTCGCCGACGATATCCTCGTCGATGAGCTTGGCGGCCGGATTGTCGGGCGTCACGACGATCTCCTCGGGCGTCGTCGAGACGGGTCCGTCCTGGACGGTGGTCGGGCTGTCTTCGGGCTCGCGCATATGGGTGTCCTCGGCTTTCCTGCCTGGCCAGTGAATACCCACCAGTGACTTGATGGCCGATCGAACGCTCGGCCCCTCTTGTCAGTATCGACCGAAACGACAAGCGGTTGAGGACGATGTTCATCTGCCTATCCGGGCATTCCGCAAGTCCCGTGCCATACGAAAAAAGGCCGCGGTCCGAGGACCGCGGCCGTATGGATCGTGCTGTCGGGACGCTATTTCAGGTCGGCCAGGACCGCCGCGAAGAGCTTCCAGATCTTGCCCACGCTCTTCACGCTGACCCGCTCGTCCGGCGAGTGGGCGCCGGTGATGTCCGGCCCGAAGGAGACGATGTCCAGGCCGGGGTACTTCTCCGTCAGCAGGCCGCACTCGAGGCCGGCGTGGATGGCGGTCAGCTCGGGCTCCGACTTGAAGAGCCGCTTGTAGGCCTTGGCCGTGGTGGCCACCATCACCGACTTCGGGTTGGGCTGCCAGCCGGGGTAGCCCTCGGGCTGCACGATCGCCGCCCGGTCGCCCAGCAGGGCCACGACGCTGCGGTGACGGGCCGCCAGGGCGTCCAGGGCCGACATGTTCGAGGAGCGGCTGCAGCAGACGATCTTCACCTTGCCGCCGTCGGTGGCCACCACGCCCACGTTGGAGCTGGTCTCCACCAGGCCCGCGATGGCCGGGCTCATCTCCAGCACGCCGTTGGGCAGGGCGTCCAGCAGGTGCAGGGTGCGCAGGGTGCAGTTGCCGCCCAGGGAGTGGGACGGCTTGGCCGTGCCGACCTTGACGACCAGGCCCGGATCGCTGTCGGCCAGCTCCTCGGCCAGGATCCGCTTCCAGGCGGCGTCGACGGCCTTCTTGAAGGCCTTCGCCTTCGCCTCGGGCACGGCCACCAGCGCCTCGGACTCGCGCGGGATCGCGTTGCGCATGCTGCCGCCGTCGATGGACACCAGCTTGAAGCCGGTCTCGGCGTGGGCCGCCAGCAGGGCGCGGGCGAGGATCTTGATGGCGTTGCCGCGACCCTTGTCGATGTCCAGGCCGGAGTGGCCGCCCTTGAGGCCCTTGACCGTCACCTTGCGGCCCACCAGACCCTTGCCCAGCTTCACCTTCTTGTTCTTGACGGTGATGTCGGAGTCGCGGCCGCCGGCGCAGCCGATGAACAGGGCCGCGTCCTCCTCCGAATCCAGGTTGATCATGCGCTTGGCCTCGAAGAACCCGGCCTGAACGCCGGCGGCGCCGGTCAGGCCCCGCTCCTCGTCCACGGTGAGCAGCACCTCCAGGGGCGGGTGCTTCAGCCCCTTCTCCTCGGCCACGGCCAGCCCCATGGCCACGCCGATGCCGTTGTCGGCGCCCAGGGTGGTGCCGTCGGCCTCGACCCAGTCGCCCTTGACGGCGAGCTTGATGGGATCCTTCTCGAAGTCGTGCTTCGTGCCGCTGTTCTTCTCGCAGACCATGTCCACGTGGCCCTGGATCAGGACGGGCTTCTGCTTCTCGCGGCCCTGGCTGCCGGGGATCTTCACCAGCAGGTTGCCGACGGCGTCGTCCTGCCACTTCAGACCGCGCTCGTCGGCCCAGGCCTTGAACATGGCCATCACGCCGGCCTCGTTGCCGGAGCCGCGGGGCACCTTTGACATCTCGGCGAAGATCGACCAGACGGACTTGGGCTTCAGCGTATCGTACTTGCTCACCGTGACTCCCTCGGGAATGGGTTGTGTCTGCTAGCCTTCCTGCGCCGCGGCACGGGCGCGGAACTCCTCGTTGACGCGGATGTCCACCTCGACGCGGCGGTTCGCCTGCCGGCCGGAGATGGTCGAGTTGTCGTCCACCGGCGAATTCTCGCCTTAGCCGCGGGCCTGGATGCGCTCGGCCGCCACGCCGCGGGCCGTGAGCTGCGAACTCACCGAACCGGCGCGACGCTCGCTCAGGTCCATGTTGTAGGCCTCGGGCCCCGTGCTGTCGGTATGGCCCATGACCAGGATGTCGGTCTCGGGGTACTTCGTGAGCACCTCGGCCACCGCGGTGACCATGTCCAGGGACGCGTCCTGCATCACGTCGGAATCGGTGTCGAACAGGATGGCGCTGTCGAAGGTGACCATGAGCTGGTCGCCCTCGCGGGTGACCGTGGCGCCCTCGATCTGCTCGAGCTCCGCGGCCTGCTGGTCGAGGTAGTTGCCGATCAGGCCGCCGACCACGGCGCCGATGGCGCCGCCGATGGCCGCACCCTGTGTGTCGTCGTCGCTGATGGCCGCCCCCGCGGCCGCGCCGGCGCCGCCGCCGATCAGCACGCCCTTCTGGGCCCGGCTCATGCCGCAGCCCGACAGGGCCACCGTCGCGATCAACGCGATCATCGTCAGCAGGATCAACTTGGTCTTCATGTCGTCGTCTCCCCTCTCGGATCAGTCGAGCTTCGCGTCCAGGGGCGAGCCCGCGACGGGCCAGTTCCCCCGGAGCGCCCGGCCGCGGGCCGGGAACACCAGATGCGAGTACTTGCCGTAATGGCTGAGACGTCCGGCCAACCGCTCGAGTCGCGACGCCGACCGGCAGAGCACCACCAGCCAGGTCACGCCCGGTTCGGACGGCGACGCGACCGTCAGGACCGCGTCCGACTTGCCGAGATCATGACGTCGTCCCTCCAGGAACAGCAGCCCGCCGCTCGCCTGGGTCCCCGCCGGCAACAGCGACGCCAGCGTCGCGGGCTCCGGGTTCAGCAGGATGCGGGCGTGTCCGTCGGGAGTCGCGTCGGCCGCGACGATCACGGGATCGTCGTCCTCGACCCAGTCCTCGGCGAAGGTCCGGCCCGCCGCGGCGAGCAGCCCCGTCGGCAGCACGAAACGCGGTTCGGGATCGCCCAGCACCAGGTTGAGGGTCGGCTCGATCTCCTGCGGATGCAGACGGCGGAACACATGGTAGTCGGGATCGACCCGGACCGCCGTCGCACCGGGCGCCTCGATATCCACTGACACCCCGGCCCCCTCCAGGGTCACAGTCCGCTCGATCGGACCGTCGGGCGTCTCGACGACCACGGGCACCTCGCTGCGCCAGGACGGATCGACCTGCGACAGCCCCACCAGCACCCGGTCGCCCGTGCGGCCGACCTCCGTCAACCGGATCATCGGGGCCCCCTCGCGCTCCAGCCACTGCGTCGCGAATTCCGTGAAGTCGCGCCCGCCGTGCCGCCCGAAGGCGTCCATGAAATCGCTCCAGGCCACCGGCTCGAAGGTGTGCGAGCTCCACACGTCGCGCAGCGCGGCCAGGAAGGCCTCGCGCCCGATCAGCCGCTCCGCCATGTGGAAGACCATCATCGACTTGCCGTAGCCGATGGCCCGCGTGGCCCCGCTGTGCCGCGCCTTGAACTCGCTCAGCGGCAGGTCGCGATCGTCGCGCACGTAGGCCACGTAGTCCTTGAGCAGGTTGCGCCGGTACTCCCGCGCCGCGTCGTCCGATTCGAGCTGCTTGTAGTGGTAGTCGGCGCAGTAGACCGTCAGCCCCTCGCACCAGTTGCCCTCGTCGACGTCCACGAAGGCCGAGTTGCCCCACCAGTTGTGGGCGATCTCGTGCCCGAAGCTGGTGGTGGGGATGAACGGCAGCCGCAGCACGGTGCCGCCCAGCAGCGTCCACGACGGCATGCCGTAGCCGGTGGGGAACCAGTTCTCGACGGTGGCGAACTTGGCGTAGGGGTACGGGCCGATCATCTCGCCGTACATCTCGAGGTAGGCGCCGGTGCGCTCCATGTAGGTCTCGACCAGGCGGGGCTCGTCCTCGAGGAAGTAGGTGTAGGCGGTGACGTCGCCGAACTGGCGCTCGGTGACGTGGTACCGGTTGACGACGAGGATGAGGCCGTCGGAGGGGTTGGGGGCGTCCCACACGGTGACCAGCTCGTCGCCGACCACCTCGTGGCGGATACGTTTGCCCTGGGTGACGGGCTCCCAGCCGATCGGAGTATGGATGGTCAGCCTGTGGGTCGCCTGGACGCCTTCCGCAGACGGCAGCCATCCGTCAGCGGCCAGGTAGATGCCCTCCGGACCCACCGTGCCCTGGATCTCACGCCCGACGTTCTCGCGGGAGAAGGTCACGTCGTCTGTCGACTCGTGCCACCACCCCTCGTACTCGAACACGACGCGGGGATCGCATTCGTGCTCCGGCATGCCGCCGGGCGCGGTCGCGAAGGCCTGAAGCGAGTCGCCGGGCGAGCCCGGAGATCGTGTGCCGACAGGGAGTTGCACCGCTGAACCGCTCCCGTCCGCCGACACCTGCCGCAGCGACGTGACCTGCAGCGACGCATTGAGCAGCAGCGTATCCACGTCCGCCGGGATCGACACATCGTCCTCGACGACGAATCGATGCGCCTCGATATCGAACCTGATCACGATGTCATGATGAACGACGACCCGTTCCGCCGAGTACGCGGTGGACCCGATCATGAGCAGCAGGAACACGACACGCTTCACTGATCACCTCGTCTGGATACTATTCCCGGTCCCGTACGTGCAGGCGTGCGCGTGGCGGATGTCTGGAGCGCCCTCGAGGGCGCGGAACCAAGTGAGGGCGGCCCCCTGAAGGGGGCCGACCGAACGTCCCGCCACGCGCACGCCTGCACGTAC